>JACQXF010000090.1 GCA_016208855.1 Nitrospirota bacterium
ATGGCGGAATATAAGCCCGATATCTCCTACGCCTAATGCCCTTGCAGCCATTACAAAGTCCCTTTCTTTTAAAGTCAGAAATTCTGCCCTTACAAGCCTTGCCACATCCATCCAGCCTGTAAGCCCTATGATAAGCATTATCAAAAACATGCTGGGCCCTATAATTGCAACAACTGCAAGTATTAAAAACAGGGTTGGAAACGTGAGCATTATATCAACAAACCGCATAAGAACTGTATCAATCCATCCTCCGTAATAGCCTGAGACAGCGCCTATGAGGATGCCGATAAGTATCGCAATCCCTACTGCAACGAATCCGACTGAAAGAGATATGCGCGAGCCCCATATCATCCTTGAAAGGATGTCCCTTCCAAGATCGTCTGTCCCTAATGGATGTGAGCTGGTTGGAGGAGAGAGTATATTTGAGACATCTATATCAGCAGGGTCATATGGAGAGATAAACGGGGCTAAGAAGGCTATGATTATTAATAAAAGCACTACCGCTAAGCTTGCAAGAGACAGCTTATTTCTTCTAAATCTTTTCCATATAACCTTTGATAGTTTCACCGCAAACCCCTCTCCTCACTTCTCACTAATTACCTTTCACCCTCACCCTAACCCTCTCCCCTCAAGGGAGAGGGCATCCTTAACCTCAACCTCAACCTGAATCTTCTCACTTCTCACCCATTTTCACTCTCGGATCTACTACTGCATAGCCAATATCTGCAAGGAGATTGCCAATAAGGGTTAAAAAGGCTCCGATAACGAGTATGCCCATTATAGTAGGGTAATCCCTTGCCATTGCCGATGCATAAAACAACTGTCCCATGCCGGGTATTGAAAACAGCGTCTCAATAATTACGCTTCCGCCGATAAGCCCGGGGACTGAAAGCCCAAGTATAGTAACAATCGGCATAAGGGCGTTTCTTAAGGCATGCCTGAAGATAACCTCGCCCTCCTTAAGCCCCTTTGCCCTTGCAGTCCTTATATAATCCTGCCTTATCACCTCAAGCATATTTGAGCGGCTGTAACGGCTTAACCCTGCAATGCCTCCGAATGAGCCTACAAAGATTGGCAAAATAAGATGATGCGTCCTATCTATGAGCAGCTCAAGGTTTGTCATATCGCTTACATCAAGGCTTTGCAGCCCTGATATTGGAAGCCAGCCAAGCTTTACGCCAAATAGGATCATTAATAGCAAAGCAAGCCAGAAATGCGGCGTTGAAAAGCCAATAAATACAGCAATTGTTGTGATTTTATCAAACAGGGAGTTTCGCTTTACTGCCGAGAAGATGCCAAGAGGCAAGGCAAAGAGGAAGATGAAAAATAAAGATACGAGGTTTATTGTTAACGTAACAGGTATTCGCTCAATTATCTTATCAATAACACTTCTTCCGTCAACAAAAGATGTTCCAAAATCAAACATGACAAACCTTTTGAGCCAGTTTATGTATTGGATATGAAGGGGTTTGTCAAGACCGTAAAGTCTTTTTAGGTTCTCTATTGCCTGTGCAGAGGCCTTAAGGCTCATCTCTGCCTGAATCTCAGCAGGCCCTCCGGGTGCAAGATGGATTACTATAAATGTTATAAGGGTGATGCCGAGCAGGATAGGTATCATGAAGATAAGCCTTTGTAAGAGGAATTTAAGCATGGATTAAGTTAATCCATAAATGTATTGTTGTCAATATAGGAATAAGGCGAAAACTTTTTCTACTTGTGGAGTCAGTTAAAATATAGCATAATCTAATACAGGATGAAGCCCAAACCTGAGAGCATCTTAAAAACCATTCCTTTCTTCTCCCACTTTTCTCAGGAAGAACTTTCTGATTTAGAGAAGGCAATTATAAGAAGGCATTTTACGCGAAACAAGGTAATCCTTACAGAGGAAGACGCCCTAAACTATATGTATATTATCTACTCCGGCCGAGTAAAGGCAGTGCAGACCAGCGAGGAGGGAAAAGAGCATATACTTGCAATACATAAAAGGGGCGAGTCCTTTGGCGAGATGGCCTTGCTTGATGGCAAGACCTCGCCTGCCACTGTCGTGGCTATGGAAGACTCTGAGATAGGCTTAATCTCAAAGATGGATTTTGAACGGTTCTTCTTAAAAAACAACGAAGCGCTTAGACAGATAATCTCCGTATTTTGTGCGCATTTGAGGGAGGCATGGCTAAGGCTGAAGGTGCTGAGGTTTGCCGATGCCGAGCAGAGGATAAGAGCAGTGCTTAAGCTCCTTAGCACACAATACGGGGTAAAGGATATGAGAGGGACTATTATTACAGTAAAGCTTACACATGAAGATATTGCCAACTATTCCTCTGTCTCAAGGGAGACAGTTACCCGTCTTATAGGCAGGCTATTAAAAGGCAAAGAGATAGAGCTCCTTGAGAAGAAATATATACTGCTTAAGCCTGAGTTTCTGAAGAAGACGCTGTTTGTGTGATTTGTTAAAGATCAAATTGACACATGGGAAATAATGGGTTAATATTGTGGGGTATACTTATTACACCTTAATAGGGGGTTTAAAATGGCACAAACTGCAAAAAAAATCAATTTTATGATAAGCAATGATGTGAGGAAAGAGTTTGAGAAGCTGGTTCCTCCCGGACAACGCAGTAAAGTTGTAAATGAGGCATTAAGGAGGGAATTAATTTTAATAAAAAGGGAAAGGCTTACTCACAGGCTTTTAGTTCTCAGAGACTCAGGGAAAAAGCTTTCCAGCGGTGAAATTGTAGAGCTATTGAAAAAAGACAGGACAAGGACTAAAAGTTTATGACACAGATTATTGTCCCTGACGCCTCAGTGCTTTTAAAATGGGCATTTGCCTCTTCTGAAGAGAATGATAGTGATAACGCATTGGCTTTTTTGAATGCATGGCTTGATGGAAAAGTAGAGATAGTGCTTCCAAAACTCTGGAGTTTTGAGGTCGCTAATGTTCTTGGTGTAAAGAAACCTGAACAGGCTGAGGAGATAATGGATATTTTTATAGGCTATGATTTTGATGAGTATGATATGACAGTAGAGTTGTGTAGGAAGGCTCTTGGGCTAATGAGAAAATATAAGGTCACTTTCTATGATGCAGTTTACCATGCTGTAGCAATATTGAGAGGCGGAATATTACTTACAGCAGATGAGCGTTATCACAGGAAGATTAAAGAGCTGCCAAATGCAATAAGGTTAAGTGAGTGGAGAATAAAGGGTTAATGAGAGGACATGAAATCGCCGGTTCAATAACGAAGTGCAACACTTGGGATATCCGATCAAGAGTTGGTATTCTAAGCGGCTATGGAAAAGAGATATAAGTAACTATGAATTTTGAAGTTTAATAATATCTAAAAGGGGGCAAATATGAATACAGAATATACTGCTGTAGTAAAGCAAGAGGATGGCTGGTGGATTGGCTGGATAGAGGAAATTCCAGGGGTAAACTGTCAAGAGCATACTCGTGAAGACTTAATTGAAAGCCTTAGAACCACTCTGAAAGAGGCTCTGGAATTTAACCGCCAAGACGCTCTCTCTGCGGTAGGATCGGGATATGTGGAAGAAAAAATTGCTGTATGAAACGCAATGACCTGCTGAAATACTTACGGTCTCAAGGATGTGAGTTCGTAAGGGAAGGCGGTCGTCATTCATGGTGGTGGAATCCGAGTCAAAACAAACGCTCATCTGTGCCCCGACATACAGAAATCTAATGATACCCTCGCAAGAAAGATATGCAAAGACCTTGGGATAAAACAAGTAAAATAAGCTCTAAGTTACGGAAATCATAGTTTTTGTGACTCGCATCACATTCTGTATCTCCCCTCCTTGATACCATCTAATCAAGAGATAAGGCATGAAAAGGTTAGCGCCTAAAAACAGAGATAGAAATTTCCTAATATTCCCTCTCCCTTGAGGGGAGAGGGTGAGGGTGAGGGTGAAGGATAACCCAAAAGGTTACCCCTCCCCTTAGTCCCCTCCCGCAAGGGGAGGGGATTTAGAGGAAGGAATCAATTTCTAAATCGGGATTGGGTTTAAGAAAAAAACTATTTGTGCCGATATGTAAAATTAGAAACCTGCCTCAGATGAGGCAGAAAAAAAGGAGGAGAAAAGATGTATAAGACAATTCAGAAGATGAGGAAGAGGGATGAAAGGGGTTTTACCCTGATAGAGCTGCTGATTGTTGTGGCAATAATCGGGATCTTGATGGCAATTGCAGTCCCTGCGTATCTTGGCTTCCAAGAGAGGGCAAAGTGTAATGCATCCAAATCTAACTTTGATGCCGCAGTAAATTTAGTTAGGGCAGAAGCAGCAAAGCCTGCTATGGGAGCAACTGCTGACACACTTGCTCAAATAATTGCCAATTTAGGGCAAAGTGGTACAAAAAGAAACCCGTGGGACCCAAGTAACCAAACTGCTTTTAATGCTGCAGTTGATGCTGTTGCTACCACGTATGGGACGATAGCTGTTGCGGCTGGCGCTGGCACATGGCCGGCTGCTGCTTCGACAGTTACAGTAACGATGGATGTATCAGGGATACCTGGAACTTGCGCCAACTTACCCGCTGCTCAAACTATAACAGTGGAATAGTTGTTGATTGGGATAGGAGGGGATGGTAATACATCTCCTCCTATATCGTTTATATCGTTCAGAGATTTTAAGAGGATAAGGGATTTGTATGGAGACAGCGCATCATGAAAGAGTGATTAATAAAGCCGGCTTTACACTGATAGAGCTAATAATTACTATTGCAATCATTGCTATCCTTGCGGCTATCGCATATCCTGTTTATACTGGCTATATCAGCAACGCCCGACAAGCTGAGGCGAAATCCAACCTCCAGTCTTTAAGGCTTCTTGAGGAGCAGCGTTACGCGGAAAATGCAGCTTATACAGCCTCAATAGGAACTTGCGCGGCAGATAATAATCCCAATATTGCTCTTATACAAGCAGTGCTTCCGGGGTTTCAGCCTGGCTCTGGATTAAACTTCAGTTATTGTATTGAGCAGAATATAAGATTAGATGGCACAGCCCAGACGCCATGCTTCAGAGCATCCGCCTTCGGCAATACCGGCACAAGCGTTGCCGGAGACACTTTCCGCATAGACTGCAACAACAACAGAAACTTCTGAGAGACTGCTAAAAAATCTTAATAGTTTCGGTGCTTCCGGGAATTGTATGAGCGAGCACCGTCATTCCCGCAGTCCTTTAAGCCTGCCCTCGAAGTTAGTAATCGGGGGCGGGAATCCAGACAGCTAAAGAACTGGATGCCCGATTAAAAACCCCCGATTACGACATTCGAGGGCAGGCTTCGGGCATGACGTTTAATTTATGTGTCTTTACTTATAAACTCATTAGTAATGAATCTGATATTCATCCACACATACTAAGACATAACATAACAAAGCCTCATAGTCGTCATTCCGGGCTTGACCCGGAATCCAGTGTTTTTAAAAGATATTTCTGGATTCCCGCCTTCGCGGGAATGACAAAAATTGTGGCATTATTAACGTAGTCCTTAGTAAAAGCAAGAATGTTTCAGAGAGGTATTTCTATTGAGGAAATCCAGGAGACTTTAAATAAAGGTTGGGATGCTGACGATGCAAAAGAAGGCATCTTAGGGAAGGTATTTATATTCTCTTATAATGAGCAATGGGAAGAAAAATTCTTTGAAGAAAAAGAAGTAACGGTGTACTATAAATATAAAGCAGAAAAATTTATTTTATTAACTTCAAAGGCAAGGTATGGTAAAAACTTTTTAAGGAAGGAGAGAAGATGAAAATAGAATATGACCCTGAGAGGGACCTCCTATACATATATTTTGCAGAGATTGAGACAAAGGCAGCAAAGACTATAACTGTAACTCCATGCGTGCATGCAGACTTTGATAAATACGGGAAACTTATAGGCATTGAGGTAATAGAAGCATCCACTGTTATGGGCAAAAAAATAGAAAATGGGGTATCCCCTTGACTCCAGTAGATACAATATATGGTGTAGTATTCAATGAAATTATCGCCTCACTTGCTTGACCATTGCTTTATACGGCACGGGATCGATAGCAACAGCTTGCTGAAGCAAGCGATAAAATA
>JACQXF010000102.1 GCA_016208855.1 Nitrospirota bacterium
GGCATTATTCTTGTCTCCCCTGTAATTTTGTATGAGCTCTGGGGGTTTGTCGCTCCAGGGCTTTTGCCAAAAGAAAAGAGATACATTATACCCATGATGACTGTTATGACGTCGCTTTTTCTGATTGGCGCCTTATTTTGTTTTCTTTTAGTCCTTCCTTTTGCGATGCAGTTTCTGCTTACTTACAAGACAGAGACCATAAAACCTATGCTCTCTGTGGGCGCTTATATAGACTTCTGCCTGAAGTTCATCCTCGCCTTTGGCGCAGTCTTTGAGCTGCCTGTGATTATAGTCTTTCTTACAAAGATGGGTATTGTTACAGCCGATACGCTGGCAAAAAACAGGAAGTATGCAGTAATCATTGCCTTTGTCCTCGCAGCCCTTCTTACGCCTACGCCTGATGCGTTTAATCAGACACTGATGGCAGTCCCTATTATCCTTCTTTATGAAGCAGGCATATGGGCATCGAGGATACTTGTTAGAAAAAAGTCAGACACATCAATAGAAAAGAAAGATGATTAGCATAAGGGGCAAGAGTCTTCTTGCTACTGCAAAAGATATCGCGGAAGGATATGTAATTGTGAACCCTCTGTTTCTAAAACCCCTGGATGTTGAATCTGTCAAAGGGCTCTATCAGCAGATTATGAAGGTTCAGACAGCTATAAGGAATGAAAAATTTCCGTTTAATGATATTGCAGCACTAAGAATGAGGAACATGAAACTTCAAAGGCTGCACAGCGCGCTTCTGATAATTAAGAACTTTGCCAGGGAACGAGGGATGAAGCAGGTTTTGAGTTGAATGGGATAAAAAGCTGAGGGCTACTTAAGGGCTTTCTTCAGACGGTTGTACTTCTCTTCTCCTACACACTCTTTTGCAAATGTGCACCAGTCTATGCATGAAGGTTTACGATCCCTGCTTATTGTGCCTCCACAATGCTTGCAGGTTATCTCAACCTCATCACTCCATATCTCCACAGGCTTGCCGCAATTATGGCATCTTATGTCTTCAGGGGTTGGGTGCCTTATTTCTTCACTGCCAGGGCATGTGCTTTTAAGTGACATTGTTTTGCTCCTTACTGATATTATGCCATAAAAAAAGCCTTAGGGTATGACATGAATCATGCTTGCAGCAGAGGCAGGCGCTACTTGTTCATCATCTCAAGAAACTCTTTGTTATTCTTTGTCCCCAGGAGTTTTGAGAGCAGAAACTCCATGCTTTCAACTGTGCTAAGTGGGTTAAGCACCTTTCTAATAATCCACATCTTATTAAGGACATCCTTCTCCACAAGAAGCTCCTCTTTCCTTGTGCCTGAGGCGTTTATCTCTATGCTTGGGAATATCCTCTTTTCAACGAGCTTTCTGTCAAGGTGAAGCTCCATATTGCCTGTGCCCTTGAATTCTTCAAATATGACGTCATCCATCCTGCTTCCTGTATCAACGAGGGCTGTTGCAAGGATTGTAAGGCTCCCGCCGTCTTCTATGTTTCTTGCAGTGCCAAAGAACCTCTTTGGCTTTTGAAGGGCGTTGGAGTCAAGACCGCCAGAAAGGACCTTGCCACTTGCAGGTATTACGGCATTATATGCCCTTGCAAGCCTGGTCATTGAGTCAAGAAGTATAACCACCTCTTTTTTTATCTCAACAAGCCTCTTGGCCCTGTCAACAACCATCTCTGATACCTGACAGTGTCTTTGCGGCGGTTCATCAAATGTTGAACTTATTATCTCGGCAGAAGGCACCTGCCTTTTCCAGTCTGTAACCTCTTCCGGCCTTTCATCTATTAAGAGTATTATAAGATGCACATCAGGATGGTTCTTTTTAATTGCCTTTGCTATGGACTGCAGAAGCATTGTCTTACCTGTCCTTGGGGCGGCAACAATCATGCCCCTTTGCCCCATTCCTATAGGCGTTATCAGGTCCATAACCCTTGTGGAATACTCTTCCTTCTCATATTCAAGCCTTATGCGCCTTGTCGGGTAATAAGGGGTGAGGTTGTCAAAGAGAGGCCTTTCAACATTGTCCTCCGGCGCCTCATGGTTTATCGCCTCAACCTTAAGCAGAGCAAAATAACGCTCGCCTTCTTTTGGTGGCCGTATCTGTCCTGTGACGAGGTCGCCTGTACGGAGGTTAAACCTTCTTATCTGAGAGGGTGAGACGTATATGTCATCAGGCCCCGGCAGGTAGCTGTAATCAAGGGATCGCAGAAACCCGAATCCGTCAGGCAGGATCTCAAGGACGCCTTCGCCGAAGATAAGACCTGTCTTTTCTATCTCTGCCTGAAGTATTGCAAAGATGAGGTCCTGCTTTCTCAGCCCCCTTGCGCCGTTTAGATTAAGCTCGCGTGCCATCTTGGTGAGCTCGTCAATTGTCTTTTCTTTAAGCTCTGAAATGTTCATTATTTGCTCCTTAGTTTTGCTATAAACAGAATTAGATTGTTTCCTTAGGATTAATACCCGATATATTATTATCCTTTGCGGGGATAGTTATTGCTTCCTGGAGGTTTTAACCTTTCAACAGAAAAAGGGATTTAGTTAAAAGAAGATTAAGGACTTGCCTTAGCATAATAAAAGATATTTCACTTTGTCAAGTTTGTTAAGAACTAAATATAAGTAAGCCAGGACTTATAGATTTTATCTTCTCCTCTAACTATCTTAAAAAACTTCTCCTGCAGCTTTTTGGTTATAGTGCCTGGTTTGCCTTCGCCAATCACTCTGCCGTCTACCTCTCTTACAGGCGTTATCTCTGCGGCAGTGCCTGTAAGAAATGCCTCATCTGCTATGTAAAGCTCATCTCTTGTAAAATTCGCTTCCCGCACAGATATTTTATGCTTCTCAGCTATCTCAATTATGCTGTTTCTTGTAATGCCTTCAAGCACAGATGTAATAGGAGGCGTTTTTAACACGCCGTTTCTTACAATAAAGATATTAGCGCCGCTTCCCTCTGCAACGTAGCCCTGCGTATCAAGAAGCAGCGCCTCGTCATAACCGGAGGAGACAGCCTCTCTTTTGGCAAGGATAGAGTTGACATAATCCCCGCATGTCTTGCTCTTTGTCATGCTCACATTTACATGATGTCTTGTAAAGGAAGACACTTTCAGCCTTATGCCATTTCTTAGCCCTTCATCCCCAAGATATGCGCCCCACGGCCATGCCGCTATTGCAGCATTTACAGGGCTGTCTTTTGGATAGATGCCCATGGTTCCATATCCAAGATAGACAACAGGCCTTATGTAGCATTCCTTAAGCTTATTGATTCTTACCGATTCAATAATTGCCTTGCTTATCTCATCAGGGGAATATTCGGGTTTTATCTGCATTATATGGCAGGATTTAAATAGCCTCTGAACATGTTCTTTTAACCTGAATATTGCAGAGCCGGTTTTTGTCTTGTAGCATCTTATGCCCTCAAATACCCCGAGGCCATAGTGCAGCGTGTGCGTTAAGATATGGACATTGGCGTCTTTCCAATCAACGAATTTGCCGTCCATCCAGATTTTTTTAGATTCTTGAATCATTGATTTTAGCGTAGTTAGAAAGAATTTGAATTGACTAAACTTTATCCATGTTACTGAAATAATGCTCTGCTTGTCAATAATTTTGTCGTATTAAGGTTAATCCCATTGTCTGTTACAGTGACGTCTAAAGTTCTTATCGGCATTTTCTTGTATTGTCTTTACTTTAACCTATCTTACAGAGATAATATAGGGCAGAAAACAGAAAGGGGAGAGAGTCGTGGAGTTTTTAACTGTATTATTCCCTGTATCAGGCGTAAAAACCTATATTTTCATCCCGCCTCTTGTATCAATGATAATCTCGTTTTTTACCTCAATGGGCGGTGTTTCAGGGGCATTCCTTCTTCTGCCGTTTCAGATGGGTGTGCTTGGTTATACTGCTCCTTCAGTAAGCGGCACAAACCATGTGTTTAATACAATTGCAACCCCGAGCGGTGTTTACCGCTACATAAAGGAATGCCGCATGGTATGGCCCATTACTTTGGTAATTGCACTTGGGACATCGCCGGGAGTTTTTCTTGGATACTATCTAAGGATTATGCATATGAGAGAGCCGAAGTCATTTAAGTTTTTTGTAGGCTGCGTGCTCTTATATATAGGCTTCAGGGTGTTTAAAGAGGTTTTCCTGAGAGATAAAGCGCTTAAGGCATCTAATGCCTCTAAAGTATCCATGATTTCCAAAGAGGCTGCAGTTAAAACAATACATGCATCAATAAAAAAAATAGAGTATGAGTTTCTTGGCGATAGATTTTCATTTGCTCCTATAGCCTTGTTTATGCTCTCCCTTGCGGTAGGCATTATAGGCGGAGCCTATGGCATAGGCGGAGGCGCTATTATTGCGCCGTTTTGCGTAACAGTGCTTCGCCTGCCTGTTCATACCATTGCAGGCGCAACATTAATGGGTACATTTATTACATCCCTATTAGGCGCAATATTTTTCAGCTTTATTGATATTCCAAAAGGCGTATCTGCAACCCCGGACTGGGCTCTGGGGGTTCTCTTTGGCATAGGCGGACTCGTAGGCATGTATCTTGGAGCAAGGACGCAGAAGTTTGTCCCTCAGAGGGCTATAAAGCTTATGCTTGGCGGGGTGATATTGTTTTTGGCTGTAAAGTATATTTATCAGTATTTTTAAAGCCAAGTTATTAAGTTTACAAGCCTGCAAGCTGACAAGCTAAGAGGAGGCGCTTATGAAACACATGATTTATATCTTATTACTTATTTTATTAATAACGCCGGTATCTCAATTATCCGCTGAACAGCGAATCCGTTGCGCATCAACAACGAGCACGCAGAACTCCGGGTTGTTTGACTATATTCTCCCTTTATATGAAAAGAAGGCAGGCATTAAGGTGGACGTTGTGGCGGTTGGGACAGGGGCTGCAATAGAGATAGGCAAAAGAGGCGATGCAGATGTTGTGTTTGTTCATGCAAAAGAGCAGGAATTAAAGGCAGTGGAAGAAGGCTATTTCGTAAACCGTCATGATGTGATGTATAACGATTTTGTTGTTATCGGCCCAATAAACGACCCTGTTAAAATAAAGGGAACAAAGTCTTCAATTGAGGCATTCCGCAAGATTGCCGGAGCCTCATACCCATTTGTATCAAGAGGAGATAAGTCAGGCACTCATACAAAGGAGCTTTCTATTTGGGGCAAAACCGGCATAGAGCTAAAAGATAAGAAGTGGTATCTTGAGGCAGGACAGGGGATGGAGAAGACGCAGAGGATAGCTAATGAGAAAATGGCATACACTCTTACTGACAGAGGCACATGGCTTGCTACCAAAGACAAGGACAGGCTTGAAATGATAATTGTCCTTGAAGGCGATACGGCGTTGTTTAATCAATACGGCGTAATAGCTGTGAATCCACAAAAGCATCCGCATGTGAAATCAAAAGAGGCGATGGAGTTCATAAACTGGCTTATATCAAAGGAAGGGCAGGATGCAATCGCCTCATTTAAGGATAAAAACGGTAATCAGTTGTTTATGCCGAATGCAAAGTAGTCTTATAATTTTGCTCTACAGCAGGAAATGCTAACTTTTTGTAATATATAACCGTTATGTTTGGCATGTTTGATGAAAAGGATACGAGAGAATTTATAGACTGTTTGGAGGAGGAATTGCAAAAGGAGATATGAGGTCTCAAACCTCAAGTAGGCATAAGAGCGGAGAGGGCGCATGAAATTTGAAATTTCCAGACATGCGCAAGAGGAAATAAATCGCAGGGAAATCCCTCAAGATTTGGTAGAGACTATTTTACAGAATCCGCAGCAGATTGTGGGCGAATATGGACAGAAGAAGGCATATCAGTCCATAATTAATATGGAAGCAGGCAAGGATTATCTTGTGCGAGTTATTGTAAACGATACAGTGAATCCATCAAAGGTAGTCACTGTTTATAAAACAAGTAAGATTAGGAAATACTGGAGGCAGCCATGAAAATAACTTATGATCCGGAAGTTGATATTATGCGCATTATTTTCAGTAATGCGCCGATTGAGGAAAGCGATGAGGAAAAACCAGGTGTAATCCTTGATTTTGACAAAGAGGGTAATATTGTAGGCATGGAAATACTGGATGCATCACGACGGATGGAAAATCCTAAAATAGTTGAATATGCAATAGCAGGGTAAAGTGATTGCAAGAAATTTTTGAAGCCTTTAAGAGGGCATTAGCGCTCATACTTGTTTTTGACCGTGAGCTGCTTGGCATTATACTTCTGTCCATTAGAGTTTCCGGTATAGCCATTGCGATTGCAGCTGCTGCAGGCATCTTATTCGGCGCTTTTCTTGGATTGAATAGATTCCCTCTAAGGGGGATGATAGTAAGCCTCATGAATACATTTATGGGGCTTCCGCCTGTTGTAGTAGGGCTTTTCCTCTATCTTCTTTTTTCAAGAAGCGGGCCGCTTGGATTCATGGGCTTGCTGTACACGCCTGGGGCTATGATTACAGCCCAGACAATACTTGCATTTCCAATAGTAGCATCACTATGCCATTCAGCAATTATAGATGTTGATTATACTGTGAAGCAGGCTTCTATGACACTCGGCGCAACGCCATTTCAGATAACGCTGACAATAATAAATGAGGCGCGATATGGGATAATATCAGCGGTTATTGCCGCATTAGGCAGGGTAATGGCGGAGGTCGGAGCAATTCTTATTGTAGGCGGCAACATCGCAGGCTATACAAGGGTCATGACAACCACTATCGCCCTTGAGACAGACAAGGGCAATTTTGAACTTGCCATTGCGCTTGGGATAATACTTCTTGGAATTTCATTGATTATAAATATTGCCCTTCATCTAATTCAAAGAAAAGGCATGGCGCAGGCAGGCGCATGGGCTTAAGATTAGTCATATCGGATATTTCTAAAAGTTATAATGGAAGGCCCGTGCTTAAAGGCTGTTCGTTTTCTTTTGGTGAAGATAGTATTTATGCATTAACAGGCGCAAACGGAAGCGGCAAGTCTACATTTCTAAGGATTTGCGCCTTATTGGAGGCTCAGGACAAAGGAGAAGTAAATTATTTCTCTGGCGTTGATGCTCTAAACAAAGACATTAAACTAAGACGCAGCATTACCCTTGTGCTGCCTAAAATTGGGGTGTTTAATGCAAGTGTTTTTAAGAATGTATCCTATGGGCTAAGGATTAGAGGAATGAGAAGCAGAGAGATAGAAGAACGGGTTGATACGACGCTAAAATTTGTCGGGCTTAGCCACAAGAGAAGTCAAAATGCGCTTACACTCTCAAGCGGCGAGACTCAGAGGCTTGGCATAGCAAGGGCAGTAGTTATAGAGCCAGAGATGCTGTTTCTTGATGAGCCTACCGCGTCTGTTGATGAGGAGAATACGGAGATTATAGAGAATATAATTTTAACCCTGAAACGCCAAGGCAAGACTGCTATCGTAATTGCAACTCACGATATGGCGCAGGCAGAAAGACTTCAGAGCAGGATATTAACTTTAAGACAAGGGAAGATTATCTAAATGGTTCTTCCGACATTTCTGTGGGTATATAATTAGAGTCTGTTTATAAACTCAACATTAAGACGTCATTCCCGCAGTCCGTTGAGCCTGCCCTCGAAGTTAGTAATCGGGGGCGGGAATCCAGTATCTTCACAGATACTACA
>JACQXF010000052.1 GCA_016208855.1 Nitrospirota bacterium
GATGTGAGGCGTGAGCCATCAGCCATCAGCCATCAGCCTCAAAGCGGCCAGTACATTACTATTCAAGTCGCAACTGCAAATCTCAGGGAGACTGCGTCAGTTGATTCAAAAAAAGCAGGCTTGTTAGTAAGCGGAGACAACTTTATGGTGCAAGGAGAGGCTGTTGATGATAGAGGCGTTAAGTCGTATAAGGTATTGCACGGTGGCAGAGAGCGCTGGATATCAGGGGAAGTAGTGGAGGTGAAAAGTGGGAAGTGACCCACTTAATCAGTTATGAATTGTAAGTTTTTAGTTTTTAGTTACTAAGAACTAACATAACAAAGCCTCATAGTCGTCATTCCGGGCTTGAACCGGAATCCAGTATTTCCCTGATGTTTCTGGATTCCCGCTGGAGCCTGCCCTCGAATGTCGTAATCGGGGGCGGGAATGACAAAAAAGGTGGCTTTCAATATGTAGTTATTAGTAACACCTCAAAATTCAAAACTTAAAGCTCATAACTCTTCTGTTTTAGGGCTCTCACTTCTTACTTAAAATGTTAATCCTTTCTTCCGCTATCTTTTTTGTCTCAGAATCTATCGAGTCTGACTTAAGCAGCTTCATGTAGCGCTCAAGCGCCTTTTTATCTTCGCCTCTCTTTTCATACAGAACCGCAAGGTTTAAAATGACAAACCCATTATTGGGGTCTATCTCCATCGCCTTGTTCAGGTAAGTTTCAGCCATAGAAACATTTTCAGTCTTTGCGTAGGCAATCCCAATATTAATCAATGCAGGCAGATTATCACTTTTTATATTTAAAGCCTTTTCGGAGTAGTTTATTGACTCCTGAACCAGCCCGATACGAAGAAGAATGTAGGAGATATTATTCATTATCGCAAAGTTGCCTTTATCCATATCAAGCGCCTTTTTATACTCACTAAGCGCCATTGTATAATCTTTTTTGAGCTCATAAGTCCTTGCCCTGTATAGATGGGCGTCTCTCTCAGCGAGACTCGCTGGAGAAGATGTAATGCGAGAAACGCCTTCCTCGCTTTTCGCGCCTTTCTCGCTATTCACGCTTTTCTCGCCTGATGCCTCATGTTTATCAGTTTGTTGGCTTGCTGGTTTGTTAGCTTGCTGGCTTGTCAGCTTGTCAGCTTGCAAGCTTTCAGGCTTCTCTGTGTCTTCTTCACCTTTGTGCCTCTGTGCCTTTGTGCCTGAGACGTCAGATTCCGTCTGCCGTTCTGTCTGCTGTTTGTCTATAGTCTGCTGAGCCGGTTTAGCCTGTTGAGTCTGCGTTCTGTGCTCTGTGCTCTGTGCTCTTTGTTCTGCGTTCTGTGCTCTGTCTTCCGTTTTTAAAAAAGACTGCGTAAGATAAACCCCTATAAGTCCAGCAGCCATTAAGATTAATGAAAGCACAGTAATACGCGCCATCTTTCTTCTGCGCACAGAATAACCAACAACGATTTTTTTAAGATGCGGAGGGACTTCTTTTTTAGATTCAGGGCGCTTTACCTTTGAAAGCAGATCAGCAAGCAGGCTCACTGCGCCTCCAAGGTCGGTAACGAGTGACGAGTGACAAGTGACGAGTTATTGGAACTATTTAATTTATCTTCTACTACTTTAAAATAAAATTCAGATTTTTTAGCCGGCATTCCCTCTTCCTTGGTCTTATAGCTCGTTGCTTGCAGCTTGTTGCTCGCTGCTAATTTGTTATAAATCTTCCACGAATACTTTACCCTCTTAGGGGCGCTCACAGCATTGTAACAGCCCACTGCCTCCCATGTATAGCCGTATTTATCAATACATCCCCTCAGGATATTAGCGCCTGCCTTCACGTTATAGCATGGGTCTGACAAGAGCAAGCCATAATTAAGATTAAGGGGTTTAATCCAAGAGGAGTTTACCTGCATCAGGCCTAAATCCTCTGTGCCATTATTATTTCTATTAACAGCGGCGGGGGTAAGATTTGATTCAGTCTTGGCGATACTCTCAAGAAGGCTGTGATTTATATCGTAAGCCTTTCCAGCCTCCTCAAAGCAAAAGGCGCTTACAACAGCAGGCAGTAGGAAGAAAGCAGTAAGCAGCAGGCTGTAAGCAGTAAGCGGTAAGCGGTAGGCGGTAGGCAGTAGGCAGCAGGTTTTGCTCTGACACTTTGACACTTTGACACTTTGACACTGTGCTGACATGCCTAAAGTATAATTGCTCGTTTATTGACAAATCAAGTGACAGCGGCTAATATTTAAACAAAAGGCCGAAAGACTGCTTAAGGAGGATAACTCATGCCGATTGCCCTCAGAAAAGATATGAAATATACATACAGCGATTACCTTACATGGCCTGACGATGAGCGGTGGGAGATAATAGACGGAACGGCCTATAATATGAGCCCTGCGCCGACCATTAAGCACCAGAATATTGTCAGCAACTTTCATATTATTCTTAAGACGTCCCCTGCCAATCCATGCTACACAGGTTTAGCGCCTACCGATATAGTATTTGATGAATATAATGTTGTTCAGCCTGATGTGTTTGTTGTATGCGACAGAAAAAAGATACTTGACACCCATATTCAAGAAGCGCCTGACCTGATAATAGAAGTAATATCTAAGTCAACAGGGTTAAAAGACAGGCGGGAAAAGAGGCTCCTTTATGAAAAATTTGACGTTAATGAATACATAATCGTCTTTGCCGAGGAAGAGTATATGGAGAGATACATCTTGAATGAAGGCAAATATACTGCGCCGGAGATTTACAGCCGCGAAGAGAACTTAAAACTAACAACCCTTGATATGGGAATAAACCTGATAAAGGTTTTTGGCGAACCATGCTTATCTGAGCCGGAAAACAAGGAATAATTTTATGGCTGCTATATTAGAAAAAAAGAGATATACATACGAAGATATAAAATCCCTGCCCGAAGGCAATTATGAAATCATAGACGGAGAGAGGATAGATATAACGCCTACACAATTTTATCATGGAGAGTACGAGGGTATTTTTTATGAATTGTTAAAAAAACATCTTAAAGACAAAGGGTATGTTGCTGTTGGCGAAATTGGTATTGTTATTAGCAAAAAACCATTCAGGCTTAGGGCGGCGGATGTAGTGTATATAAGCAAGGAGAGGTCTCCGGAGAGGCCAAAAGGCATGCTTGAAATCCCTCCTGATTTAGTAATAGAGATATTATCTCCTGATAACACATCAACAGAGATTTCCGACAAAATAAAAGACTACCTCTCTATACTAAGAACTAACATAACAAAGCCTCATAGTCGTCATTCCGGGCTTGCCTGCCCTCGAAGTCTTTAATCGGGGGACACGGAATCCAGTTGCTTAATGTTTCTGGATTCCCGCCGGAGCCTGCCCTCGAATGTCGTAATCGAAAAGGGTTGTACTCGTTGACCCATTTACTGAAACCATCACAACATATCACTACGGCAAGAAAGAGGCAGGCTATTATAATTTTGACGATGAATTTGAACTATCTGAAGGCATATTGATTAAAATGCGCGACCTTATTTAGAAGTCTCTCTCTTGCCGGATAACTCCTTCCCTGCACCTTTTGCATATATATAACAAACCACCCCCCCGCCCCCTCCTTAACTAAGACGGGGAGTAAGACAGAGTAAAAGTTTCCAAACAGCTCCCCTCCTATTTTGGTGCTTCCGGGAATTGTGTGAGCGAGCACCGTCATTCCCGCAGTCCTTTGAGCGGGAATGACGTCTTAAGTGTGCTTTTCACAGGAAAACCTGAAGAACCCCTATTTTAGGAGGGGATTAAGGGGTGGTAAACAATTATCGCTGTATCTTGAAAATAACTCCCCCTCGCCCCCTCTTAATTGATCTTCCCTGCGGCAGAGACCGCAGGGAATCTAATGAGGCTCTTGCAAAAGTCCCTAAAATATCCCCTCCCCTCAAGGGAGGGGAAACATACTTTTGCAAGAGCCTCTAATGTAAGGAATTTTTTATTATTATATTCGCTCGCTAACCCTGTGGCAAAGCCACAGGGAATACGCTCGCTATCCATTTACTAAGAACTAACATAACAAAGCCTCATAGTCGTCATTCCGGGCTTGCCTGCCCTCGAAGTCTTTAATCGGGGGACACGGAATCCAGTTGCTTAATGTTTCTGGATTCCCGCCGGAGCCTGCCCTCGAATGTCGTAATCGGATGTAAAACATAGGCTATCGTTCACGCCGTTTAAGCAGTTTGAACGGTTTGAACGGTTTGAACGGTTTTTAAAAAAAGTGTTATTAAAGTTTTTCCTGCAACCTACCGATAAAAATAACAGAGCCCAGCATAAGCAGGGCTAACAAACCACCGAGGAGGTTTAAGATGAAGTCAAAAGTAAAAAGCAAAAAGAAAGGGTCAAGAGTCAAGGGTCAGAAAGGTTTTACCCTTGTAGAAATAGCCATAGTGCTAGTAATTATAGGTATCATCCTTGCCGGAGTTTTGAAAGGCCAGGAGATGATTAACAGCGCAAAGGTTAAGAATGTGGCTAATCAGTATAAGAGCCTTCTGGCAGCAGCATATTCCTATCAGGATAAATACGGACAGCTTCCCGGAGATGATACTGCAGCCACCGGCCGCTCATGGGCCACTGGCAGTTGCGCAACCACTAATGGCAATGGTAATGGACAGATAGCCGAATACTTTGCTGCAGCAGAACATCTTTCATGCGCAGGATTTATAACCGGAAGCTATAACGGAACCTCTCAGAACATCAGACACACATACGGAGGCAATGCCTATGTTTATTACCAGACGCTTTCCGGCAAGACCGGTAACCTCATCGCCTTTGATAACTTGAAGGCTGAAGATGCCCAGAATCTTGATGAAATGCTTGATGACGGCACCTACAACGCGGGCTCTTGCAGGGCAACCGCAGCCTACACAGCAGGAACAACTATAGCACGGTTTGGCTGCTTTATTTAAAAAAAGAAGAAACGGAAAACATAGCGTCTTACAGGGAGGCAAAAGCCTCCCTTTTTTTTCACAATAAAACACAATAAAACAGGTTGACCGAAAAACAGAGATAGAAGCCTCCAAGAGTCCCCTCTCCATTGACGGGAGAGGGTTAGGGTGAAGGATAACCCAGAAGGTTACCCCTCCCCTAAATCCCCTCCCGCAAGGGGAGGGGATTTAGAGGAAGGAATCAATTTCTAAATCGGGATTTGGGGTTGACTTTTAATTAAGTTTTAGATAAGTTTAAAACCATGGCTATAAAGCTTGGGCAATTGCTCATAAATAATAAGGGTATAACAGAGGAACAGCCCAAAAAGGCATTTGAGATACAGAAGAAAGAAGGCGGCCGCCTTGGCTCGGTGCTTGTTAAGCTCGGGGTGCTAACCGAAGAAAAGCTGAAAAAGTATAAGATATTCCCTATCACAAAAAATGGTGCAACACTTACGATTGCAATGGTTGATCCCTCTGATGTCTATGTAATAGACGATTTGAAATTCATTACCGGCTATAATGTAGAGCCTATCGTTGCCTCTGAATCCGCCATAAAATCGCGCATAGAAGAATACTACGGCAGAACCGATGCCCTCCAGGTTGCAATGGAAGACCTGAAGAAGACAGACGGCGACCTTCTGAGCTTAGTGGAAGACGAGGAGGACAAAATAGACCTTGGGGAGCTCAGGCAGGCAGTTGAAGAAGCCCCCATTGTAAAGCTTGTAAATCTGATTCTAAGCGAGGCAATAACAAAGGGTGCAAGCGATGTCCATATTGAGCCTTATGAGAAGAGCTTCAGGGTACGCTACCGGACAGACGGTGTGCTCTATGACGTTATGCAGCCGCCGCAAAAACTAAGGGCTGCACTTTCCTCACGAATAAAGATTATGGCAGAACTTGATATCGCAGAAAGAAGGCTGCCTCAGGACGGCAGAATCAAGCTGAGGATAAAAGACAGGGAGGTCGATCTTCGCGTTTCAACACTGCCTACAATATTCGGGGAAAAGATCGTTATGAGAATACTTGATAAAAGCAGCCTTGTCCTTGACCTGACAAAGCTCGGGTTTGAACCAAAGCAGCTGCAGGAAGTCAGTGATGCGATACAATCTCCATACGGCATGGTTCTGGTAACAGGCCCAACAGGAAGCGGTAAGACAACAACCCTTTACTCGGCATTGAGCACTATTAATACAATAGACGTAAATATAATGACTGTAGAAGACCCTGTTGAGTATAATCTCCTTGGGATAAATCAGGTCCATGTTAAGGAAGAGATAGGGCTTACCTTTGCGTCAGCGCTAAGGTCATTCTTAAGGCAGGACCCTGATATAATAATGGTCGGTGAAATCAGAGATTTTGAGACTGCCGAAATTGCCGTAAAGGCTGCCCTTACAGGACATCTTGTGCTTAGCACGCTGCACACAAACGATGCTCCAAGCACAATATCAAGGCTTCTCAATATGGGCATTGAACCTTTTCTTGTCTCTGCATCAGTCTTATTAATACTCGCGCAAAGACTCTGCAGGAAGATATGCATACAGTGCAAGGAGGAGGAAAAGATTCCTATTCCGGCGCTTGTAAGCCTCGGATTTACAGATGAGGAGGCCATGACAGTTAAGTGCTTCAAAGGGAAAGGCTGCCCTGCATGCAATAATACGGGATATAAAGGAAGAATCGCCCTTTATGAGGTAATGCCGGTTAAAGATGAGATAAAAGAATTGATCCTTGAAGGCGCCTCAGCATCTGAAATAAAAAAGACCGCTGTCAGGATGGGGATGAAGACCCTGCGCATGAGCGGCCTTACTAAACTAAAGGGAGGCGTCACTTCTGCCGAAGAAGTGTTAAGAGTTACTTTTGGAGACTAAGTCGTAAGACGTAAGACAAAGAGACAGGGAAGGAGATATAATACAAGGTGTCTACCATCTATGATTTGCTAAAGATTATGATTGAAAAAAATGCCTCTGACCTGCACATCACTTCAGGGACTCCTCCTCGTCTGCGAATTGACGGCAAGTTAGTATCCCTCACAGACACGCCTCTTATGCCTGCTGATACAAAGTCTCTATGCTACAGCATCCTTACTGACTCACAGAAACATAAGTTTGAGGAGCATAACGAGCTTGATCTCTCCTTTGGTGTAAAAGGGTTAAGCCGTTTCAGGGCAAACATATTCGTTCAAAGGGGAGCTGTTGCAGGAGCCTTCAGGGCTATACCATACAATATAAAAACCTTTAATGATCTCGGCCTGCCTGATATAGTTAATGACCTTACAAAAAAACCGAGAGGGCTTATATTGGTAACAGGACCGACAGGCTGCGGCAAGTCAACAACGCTTGCAACCATGATTGATAAAATAAACTCTGAACGGCATGAGCATATCATAACCATAGAAGACCCCATTGAGTATCTTCACACCCATAAAAAATGCCTCGTAAATCAGAGAGAGGTCAATGCTGATACAGATTCTTTTAAAGACGCCCTGCGGTATATCCTAAGGCAAGACCCTGATGTTGTCCTTATCGGCGAGATGAGGGATCTTGAGACCATTCAAGCTGCATTAACAGTATCTGAAACAGGCCATCTTACCTTTGCAACGCTTCATACAAACACCGCTGTTCAGACAATAAACCGTATTATTGACGTATTTCCTCCCCATCAGCAGGAGCAGGTAAGAACCCAATTATCATTTGTATTAGAGGCTATATTGTCACAGCAGCTTATCCCAAAGAAAAACGGGCAAGGCAGGGTATTGGCAGCTGAAGTACTCATTCCAACCCCTGCGATAAGAAACCTTATAAGGGAAGACAAGATACATCAGATGTACTCCATGATGCAGACAGGGCAGGCAAAATTCGGCATGCAGACCATGAACCAATCCCTCTTTGACCTCTATAGCAGAGGAATAATCTCCTATGAAGATGCTATGGGCAAGTCTCCGCTGCCTGATGAATTGCTCCCAATGATGCAGCGGACACAGACCGCCGGAAGGATGAGATAAGATGTCTATATTATTTCAATGGTCCGGAAAGACAAGATTAGGCGCAATACAGAGCGGCGAACTTGCGGCCAATTCAAAAGAAGAGGTAATCGCCTACCTCAGAAGGCAAAATATAATACCGACGGCAATAGCCCCAAAACCGAAAGCGCTCTTTAAAAATCCTTTTGCGGGAAAGGTTAAAGATAAAGACCTTGTTGTCTTCACGCGGCAATTTGCAACCATGATTGACGCAGGATTGCCGCTCGTACAAGCTCTGGATATACTTTCAAGGCAGACTGAGAATAAGATCCTCGCTAAAGCCATCGGCAATATAAAGGTTGACGTAGAGGGAGGCTCTACATTTGCAGATGCCCTTAGAAAACACACAAAGGTATTCAGCGACCTATATGCAAACATGGTAGCAGCAGGCGAAGCAGGCGGTATACTTGATACCATCCTCGGCAGGCTTGCGGTTTATATTGAGAAGGCCATGAAGCTTAAGAGGAAAGTCAAAGGTGCGATGATATACCCCTCGTTTATTATAGCTGCAGCCATAATAGTCGTTGCAATAATTATGGTGTTTGTTGTCCCGACGTTTGCAAAGATGTTTGTTCAGCTCGGAGGCATACTGCCGCTTCCTACAAGGATAGTGATAGGGATAAGCAATTTTCTTGGAGGCCCCGGCGGGCTGGCAATACTTGCCGCAATAGCAGGCCTGGCAATCTTTATAGTTCAATTCAGGAAGACAGAGAATGGAAGAAAGATTACAGACAGGATACTGCTTAAACTCCCGGTAGTTGGAATGCTGCTCAGAAAGGTTGCAATCGCAAAGTTTACAAGCACCCTCGGCACCCTTATTGGAAGCGGTGTCCCTATACTTGATGGTCTAAATATCACAGCAAAGACATCAGGCAACAAGATAGTTGAAGAGGCAATATTGAATGTGAGAGAAGCCGTTACAGCAGGAAAGACTGTTGCTGAACCGCTTGCCGAGGCAAAGCTATTCCCTCCGATGGTCACTCAGATGATAGCTGTTGGTGAATCAACAGGCGCGCTTGAGACAATGCTTAATAAGATAGCGGAATTCTATGATGAAGAGGTAGATACGGCTGTTGCTAACCTGACGTCACTGATAGAGCCTGTGCTGATAGTATTCCTTGGAGTTACAGTCGGCTTTATCGTCATCTCAATGTACCTGCCGATATTCAAGCTGATACAACTGGTTAAATGAGGAAAATAGAAAATAGAAAATGAGAAATAGGAAATAAAAAAATTCTCAGTCTGTATTTTTTATTTCTCACTTCTTATTTCTCACTTATCCTTTCAGGCTGGCTGTAGATATTAAGCTTCTGAGCCCTTAAGAATCCTATCATCGTGATATTATGACTTCTTGCAATCTCCACTGACCTGTCTGTAGGAGCCGCCCGGCTAACGATGACAGGGATGCGCGACTTTATGGCCTTAAGCGTTATCTCAGAAGAGAGCCTTCCGCTTAAAAGCAGTATCTTATCCTGCAAAGCAATATTCTCTAAAAAGGCATAACCGATTATCTTATCAACTGCATTATGCCTGCCGATATCTTCGGAAAAAACAAGCATCTCCTTCTCATCGCAAAGCGCAGCGCTGTGCACGCCTCCGGTTGTCATAAAAAGCTCTGACTTCTTCATAAACCCTTTGTACAAATCAAAGATTGCATGAATGCTGATTCTGAAATCATCCTCAAGCAGAGGCAGCTTTTCATCAGACACAAATGTCACGCCCTTTGCGCAGCCTGATGTAAGGGTTGCCGTTGCCTGAGGCGCATCTATTGGCAGATGCGCCTCTATCTCTTCATCCTTATAAAATATCTCAAGCCTTTCAGAGCACCAGCCCATAGGCAATTCGCCGGCGCCTCCAAGCAGGCCCTCTGAAAGCCCAAAGCCCACGACTAATTCCTTGACCATTACAGGCGTGCACATGAGGCTTACTATCTCTTTATTGTTTGAAAAAATCCTCAGTTTTTTTTCAGAGGCTACATGGTCAGCCTTCTCTGAAAACTGCCAGTCATGATATTCGGTTATGTTAATCCTTGCAAATGGATGCATGGCTATAAAATAAAAGGTTCTTCCGACATTTCTGTGGGTATATAATTAGAGTCTGTTTATAAACTCAACATTAAGACGTCATTCCCGCAGTCCGTTGAGCCTGCCCTCGAAGTTAGTAATCGGGGGCGGGAATCCAGTATCTTCACAGATACTACA
>JACQXF010000016.1 GCA_016208855.1 Nitrospirota bacterium
CCCCTCCCTTGAGGGGAGGGAATATTTTAGGGACTTTTGCAAGAGCCTCTATTGAATAGCCTTTAGCAGCTTTCCATTAAAGTTTTTCCACCCAATGCCGAAAATATATAGAGAGGAAATCCACCTTTGGTGGATAAATTCAGTTCATACTAAGGACTACGTTAATAATGCCACAATTTTTGTCATTCCCGCCCCCGAGTACGACATTCGAGGGCAGGCTCCAGCGGGAATCCAGAAATATCTTTTAAAAACACTGGATGCCGGGTCCCCCGATTAAAGACTTCGAGGGCAGGCAAGCCCGGAATGACGACTATGAGGCTTTGTTATGTTATGTCTTAGTTATGAACTAAAACAAGGAGGTCTACCATGCTTAAGAGCAAAATACTAATGGTAGCGCTGATAGTAACGGTCATGATTGCAGGGGGTATTGCCTTTGCGGGGACATATTCCGATGCCTTGACCCAGAAAGTCATGACAATAAAGGCAGACGGCGAGGGTGGTAAAGATATGCCGGTATCGCTGCCAGGGGTTAATCTAATTAACGGGGCTGATGCCCATAAGATGTGGAAGGATAAAAAGGCTGTATTTCTTGATGCCCGCACAAAGACTCAGTTTGACACAGAAAAGGTAACAGGAGCTGAACTCTTTACTGCTGACGACTTTATTAATAACCCTGCAATGGCTGACAAGCTTGACAAGAATAAGGCATATGTTCTGTATTGCAATGGCGTTAAGTGCTGGCGTTCAACCGCAGTCGCAATGATACTTGCCGAACACTTTGGATTTAAGAATGTTTACTGGTACAGGGATGGTTTTCCTGACTGGAAGAAGAGCGGATATTCAGTAGAGTAAAAAAGACAGGGGCAAGGGTTTAGGGTCAAGGGACAAAGATACCTAAACCCTAAACCCTATTAAGTTTTGAATTTTGAATTTTGAGTTATGGAAAATATATTTTATTCCTTAACTAAAAACTAAAAACTCATACTAAGAACTAACATAACAAAGCCTCATAGTCGTCATTCCGGGCTTGCCTGCCCTCGAAGTCTTTAATCGGGGGACCCGGAATCCAGTATTTTCCTGATGTTTCTGGATTCCCGCTGGAGCCTGCCCTCGAATGTCGTAATCGGGGGCGGGAATGACAAAAAAGGTGGCTTTCAATATGTAGTTATTAGTAACTCAAAAGATATGACCATAAAGTCCAAGCTTACATTAAATATAGTTATCGTCCTCATAATTATTGTTGCGGTTGCCGCGGCAAGCATTGTGGGAATGGGCTTTGTAAAGGATAAGCTCTTTTATCTCACAGAGCGCAGCACGCCATATCAGGTAAGGACCATTGAGTTTCAAAGGGCGATACAGGCTGTTACTGCTGATGTTATTAAGGTGAGCGCATCAGTGAATGTGCCAGAGTTTAACTCCCGCCGTATGGAGACATCAAAGTCCCTCTCTGAAGTAAAAAATAAACAGGCCGCTCTGGAAAGCCTTTCAGGCGGGGCTATAATGGAGACCTATAATGAGTTAAACAAGATAGCAACAGAGGTCTTTAACATAACAAGCGACAGGCTGAAGGCAGAAGGGCATCTGGTGTCAGCAAACAATACAATTACACAGAAACTAAAGGATACATCAAATGCATTAAAGGAGCTGGATGGGAATGTAAAGGGTTTTCAGCTTAATCGTTCTGCCACTGTTATGACATTGCAAAGCAATATTAAGGTTATTTCATCAAGACTTAAAGAGATAGAATCATTAAAGCCTGTCTTAAAAGACTTAAGGCTTGATATTTACGCTATGGCTAACAGTCATGACAAGCAGGCGCTGTCAGTTATAAACGAGGGAGCCAGGCCATTAGTAAACAAGCTGCTGCAGAATGGATTTATTAAGGAATCAAAGACGCTTACAGGCGACATAAAAAACTTAGGGGAAGGATTAGACGAACTTATAAAGACGCACACAGCCTTCATTGAGCAGCCAAAGGATGAGAACAGGGCAAAGTGTGAGGCAATAATAAAAGACATAGACGAAAAAATAGCGTCTATCTTCTCTGTAATTGATAAAGAGATAGCCTCATTAAATGAAAAAAACAGCTCTGAAAATAAGAGAGAAGACGAGGCATTTACGCATTCAAACATTGCATTTAATGCACTCTCAACCAGTGGAGAGCTCTATCCCTTAGGGATTCAGATAGAGGCTTTGTCAGTAAGGCTTTTCAGTGTTTCCTCACTCAAAGAACTTGATAATGTAGAGGCTGAAATCAAGAAGGTTTATGAAAAGATAGACTTCACACAGAAGTCTCTTGAAAGACTGCTCACAAAGGTTCGTGCAAAGGATGAGCTTAAGTTCTTTGCTGATGCACAGGCAGCCCTAAACTCAATCAGAGTGATAGTGCTTGGAGGCGATGGAATTATTGTCAGGGTTCGTCATCAGTTAAATATAAAAGAGAAGACATTGAAGGCTATGGAGAGGCTGGAAGGAGTTGTCAAAAGACAGGCTGAGAAGGGCAGGGAGACGGTTACATCTGCAGAAGGAGAGCAGGAGAAGGCTATCGGAAGCGTAAATAAGATCGTCCGCCTCAATACAATGCTCATCATGGCAATAAGTATTGGCGCTGTTATATTGGGCATCTCTTTTGGCATCTGGATTTACAGGTCAATATCCAGACCTTTAAAAGGACTTATTGAGATATCAGGAAATATTTCAAAAGGAAACCTCAAGGCAGAGATACAGAAAAACCGCAAGGACGAGATAGGCACAGTTCAGTCTGCTATGCATCAGATGGTGGTAAGCCTGAAAGAGATAGCAGAAAAAATAAAGGCAACTACCCATAGCCTTGGAAGTAACTCTACCGGATTATCAAGCACAGCCCTTGCCCTTGAAAAAGGCTCTGTTGAACAGTCCACGCAGATAGAGCAGTCAACAACAGCCATAACAGAGATGTCTCAGACTACCTCTGATATGGCAAGGAATACATCTGACACTGCTCAGGCAGCAGAGGAGATGAAGCGTATTGCGCTTCAGGGTAAGGCTGCTATTGACACCACGGCAGGAGAGCTCAAGAGATTTGCAGGTATGGTTATGGAGTCCACAGAGAAGATAGAATCCCTGGGCCATAAATCAGAAGAGATCAGCGGCATTGTAACGCTTATCAAGGAGATAGCAGACCAGACAAACCTCCTTGCCTTAAACGCAGCCATAGAGGCGGCGAGGGTAGGGGAGATGGGCAGGGGCATTGCCGTAGTAGCAGATAATGTAAGGCATCTGGCAGAGAGGACAACCAATGCGGCAGGCGATATATCCCAGAGGGATGGTTGGATGGTTTAAGGTATGAAACAGCCAGAATACAGAAGCCAGAATACAGGAGTCGGAATAAAAAGGCAGCCAGCAAAGAACTTTCAGGATTTAATTGTCTGGCAGAAAGCACATTATTCTAAGCTTAGCAAGGAGGTTTAAAATGAGCGCAATGGCAGCAACAGCAGAGGATATATTACAGCTTGTAACTATGAGAATCGGCAATGAAGAATACGCAGTTGACATTATAAGGGTTCAGGAGATTAACAGGATGCGCGACATTACGAGGGTTCCCAATTCTCCGCCTTATGTAGAGGGAGTGATTAATCTAAGGGGAAAGGTGATACCTGTGGTAAACCTGAGAAAGAAATTCTCTTTGCCTGAGGTGCAAAGCGACGGCCGCTCAAGGATAATCATAATGGACATAAAAGGAATTACTATGGGTGTGATAGTGGACTCTGTATCAGAAGTCCTCAGGGTTTCGCCTGATACTGTTGAGTCAGCTCCGCCAATGGCGTCAGATATAAGCGCGGATTTTTTCAAGGGCATAGCAAAGCTTGAGGACAGGCTGATAATTCTTATTGATATAGACAGGCTGCTTGGAAATGGCAAGGCCGGACATGCAGCAATGCTCGGGAGCAATTAAATACAGTGTCAAAGTGTCAGAGAAGATAGACTTAGCGAGTAATTCCCCCTTAGAAAAGGGGGATAAAGGGGGATGTTCTAAAATGGGTGTCAAGGAATAAAGTAATAACAACGTAACCCTTCAGTGAAAGGTGGATTAGATAATCCCCCTCTTTGGAAAAGAGGGGTTAGGGGAGATTTTATTGAATAATTTTAGAGTCATATAAAAATCCCCCCTCGCCCCCCTT
>JACQXF010000103.1 GCA_016208855.1 Nitrospirota bacterium
CATTATAGTTTATTCTATTGATAAAAGTCGTGTCTATAAATCCATTTATAAGGCAAATGAGCAACTTATGCATCTTTTTACAAAAGCTATTACCAAAGATTTACAGGGAATTCGAGTTTTGTTATTAAAGGGGCAAGAATAGATTCTGCGAGCTTCTGGTTGAATTTTACCGCTTCCTGGAATCTAACCTAACTTCCGCACTTTTTTCATAGAAAACGAGAAATCCACAGAAGTCACATCTGGAGGCAAGTGATTTTAAAGGATAATTTCACAGGTATTCATTAAAACTGCAATATAGTGACTAATAGATAGTATTATTATATTGCTATTGTTAGTTAAATATGCTATAGTAGTGACAATGTATATCCGCAAGACAAAAAGACAATACAGTGGGAAAACCTACACAAACTATCTGCTTGTTGAATCAATATATACTTCCAAAGGGCCTCGGCAAAAGACAATCTGCTCTTTAGGAGACCTCAGCCCACGACCAGCCAGGGAGTGGCTCAAACTTGCTCATAAGATTGAAGATGCATTAATAGGGCAAGAGGGTCTCTTACAAGAAACCGACCATGAAGCGAAAAAGATTATCGATAAGGTCAAAAAAAGACTGAACAAGGCAGAAGCAGCAACAAAGGGAGATGATGAAGTAATCAGTGTACAGATTGATAAGGTGGAGACAGCGTTACATAGAGAGGCTGGCCCGGTGCATGTGGGGTATCAGTTTTGGAAGAGACTGGGGCTGAATGAGACACTTGACAACGTTGGGCTGAGTGGAAGGGCGCAGACATTGACCTGTACCATGGCGCTAAACCGATTGATATTTCCTTAGTCAGAACATGCTATGCCTGACTGGATAAGGAGCACAGCGATTGATGATATACTGGGGGTTGATGTTAAGAATCTTGCAGAGGATGCATTGTACCGGAATCTTGACAAGCTGTATATAAACCGTACAGCGATTGAATCTGCTCTGGTAGAGAAGGAACGGAACTTATTCAATCTACAGCCTACCGTATTTTTCTATGATATCACCTCTACATACTTTGAAGGGGAGGCGAAGAAAAATGATAAAGCCAGGAGGGGATACTCAAGGGATAAGAGGCCGGACTGCAAGCAGGTTTTAGTAGGACTGGCGATAGGGAGGGAAGGATTTCCGCTGGCCCATGAGGTTATGGAGGGCAATCTTCAAGACCGGCAGACACTTGATCATATGTTGCAGCTGATGGATGAGCGGGTTGGATTATCGGAAGGGCAGACAGTGGTAATAGATCGTGGCATGGCATATGATGACAACATAGAGCAGATTTTGAAGCGTAATCTTCATTATATCGTAGCGAGCAGACAATCGGAGCGGGATAAATTGCTTTATGAGTTTGAAGGATTAGAAGGGTTTGAGGAGATTCATCGCACTGGGTCACCAATGAATCCTTTTCAGAAGAAGACGACCGTACAGATCAAAAAGATACAAAAGGATGGTCTAACTTATGTGTTATGCATAAGCAGCGGGAGATTACAAAAGGACAGGGCAATCCGGCAGAAGCAACAAGAGAGATTTCTTCACGATATAGGGAAGCTGGAAAAAAGGGTAGAGGACGGCAAGCTTGTCAAAGAAGCCGCCATTCATGAAGCGATCGGGAGAATAAAGGGACGGTATCCACGGGTAGCCCGTTATTACAAAATTACATTGGACATACAGAGCAAACAGCTTCTTTGTGAGCAAGATAATGGAAAGATGCAAAAGGCTGAAATTCTGGATGGAAGCTATCTTTTGAAAACAGACCGTAGGGATTTGACATCTGAGGAGATATGGCGGATATACATGACGCTGACCAGAGCAGAAGCAGCCTTCCGTGCAATGAAAAGTCCTTTATCCGAACGACCGATATTTCATCAAATACAGAGGCGGGTTGAAACGCATATCTTTTTATGTGTGCTTGCGTATCATCTTCTGGTAGCCATTGAGAATGCTCTGCTTGACAAAGGCATCCATACCTCGTGGTGGACGATACGGCAGATACTGAAAACGCATCAAGTCTGCACAGTTATGCTTCCTGCTGATAACGGTAATATCCTAAATATCCGCAAGGCGTCAAAACCGGAACCGGAACATATTGAGGTGTACAAACTCCTTAATATTCCTATGGAAGTTATGTCTGCCAAGAAATTCTGGACATCGCTAAAAGATATCTTTAGTGACTAAAGTTTTCTCTAACCTCTTGATTTTATTGATATTTGGTCAATAAACTGCGGAAGTTGGGTTAATTGCCTGCCTATAGCTTTTATCTTGGGGTCTGATTCCAATGGGATTGCCTCTTTAGCCAGTCCTTCAATAATAGGTGTTATAAGTTGTGCATCAAAAACATAATTAGCTTCAGATAATGACCCAAGACTGGTTCTTCTTACTC
>JACQXF010000101.1 GCA_016208855.1 Nitrospirota bacterium
AAGTAAAGATGGAGCGGGACATATTAAAAAAAGCAGCCGCGTATTTTGCGAAGGAGTCGCTGTGAAGTACGCGAGGATAAAAGAGATGCGGCTCCGATATTCAGTGCCTAAATTATGTATATATTTAAAAGTCTCAGAGAGCGGATATTACGCATGGATTAACAGGGAACCTTCAAAGAGGGCACAGGAGAATGAGAGACTGGAATTGGAGATAAAGGCGGCACATAAGCGGACACGGGAGGTATACGGAGCAGAGAACCTGCAAAAGGACTTGGCAGATAATGGCATACATGTGGGGATTTGCCGTATAAAGCGTATAAAGAGAGAGCAAGGACTTTATTGTAAACAGAAAAAGAAGTTTAAGGTCACAACTGACTCAAAGCATACGCTGCCTGTAGCAGAGAACATATTAAACCAGGAGTTTAAGGCAGAAGCGCCGAATAAGGTGTGGGTAACGGATATAACATATATACCAACAGAAGAAGGCTGGCTTTACCTTGCCGGGCACAAGGATCTTTTCAATGGAGAAGTTGTCGGCTATGCAATGGGCGCTCGTATAACAAAGAATCTGGTCAGCGAGTCATTATTTAGGGCAGTGGCAGCAAAACGGCCTGCAAAGGGCTTGATTCACCACTCAGACCGTGGAAGCCAATATTGGGCGCTTGAGTATAGAGAGTTACTTGATCAATTTGGGATGACAGCATCAATGAGCAGAAAGGGCAATTGCTACGACAATGCTCCTATTGAGAGCTTCTGGGGAACGCTTAAGCAGGAACTTGTTCATCATCGGCATTACAGGACAAGACAAGAAGCAATTCAGGACATCACGGAATACATAGAAATCTTTTACAACAGGCAGAGAAGACAGAAACGGCTGGGATACTTATCGCCTGCTGTCTATGAGAAAAAGTTCTATGAAAAGAGGATGGCGGCATGAGCCATTTGGTCTCCACTATTGACACCCGATATCATTCGTTTTCTTGACGTCCCACATGTCTGACGACACTATAGCCGCAATATCAACTCCATTAGGCTATGGCGGCATTGGCATTGTTAGGCTAAGCGGAAAAGACGCCATAGGCATAGCTGACAAGGTTTTCCGCTCGCCTAAAAACAAGCAATTAAAACAAACCCCCTCGCATAGGATTATCTACGGCAGCATCATAAACCCTAAGACCAACGAAGTCATTGATGAAGTTCTTGTCTCTGTGATGAAGGCGCCTAATACTTATACAAAAGAAGATGTTGTTGAGATAAACTGCCACGGCGGACATATTCCGCTTAAGCGCGTATTAGAGATTGTCTTAGGAAACGGCGCAAGGCTTGCAGAGCCCGGAGAATTTACACAACGGGCATTTCTAAATGGAAGGATTGACATTGTGCAGGCAGAGGCAGTGCTTGATAATATCAATGCCTTGACAGAACAAAGCCAGAAGGCCGCAATGGAGCAGATCTCAGGGAGGCTTTCAAAGAAGATAGATGAGCTGAGGGAAAAACTTATTGAGTTGGCTTCATTTGTTGAGGCGTATATTGATTTTCCGGAAGACGATATTGAAGCACTGTCTTCAGAAGATATGGTAAGGCGCGCTTTAAAGATAAAAGGGGATTTAGAGAAGCTCATAGACAGTTCAAGGCAGGGGCTGATTTTAAGGGAAGGGCTTAAGACCGCAATTATTGGACGACCTAATGTGGGTAAGTCATCCTTGCTTAATGCGCTGTTAGAGCGTGACAGGGCAATTGTTACAGATATGCCCGGTACGACAAGGGATGTAATTGAAGAATATCTGAACATCAACGGCATACCTGTTCGCATTATGGATACAGCAGGCATAAGAGAGGCAAGAGATATTGCCGAGAAGGAAGGCGTTCAGAGGAGCATTAAGGCAATGGAAGGCGCTGACTTAGTGGTTCTTGTGCTTGATGGAAGCGACTGCCTGCATGACACAGATAGGGAGCTTCTTGAAAAATCAGATGCTAAAAATACAGTCCTTGCAATAAACAAAACAGACCTTCCTCAGAGATTAGAATTAAATACAGGGGGCAAGACAGTTGTAAAAATATCTGCCTCTTGCGGCACAGGGCTTGATGAGTTAAAGAATAAGATTATGAATATGGCGTTAGGAGGCAGGCGGTCTTTAGAGTTTGGCATGGTGACAAACATAAGGCATGTCAGGGCATTAGAGAGAACGCTTCTATCAGTTAATTCATTTATGGAGGGGCTAAAACAAAGTTTATCGCCAGAGTTTTTATCTGTTGAGCTAAAAGAGGCGCTTAATTCCCTTGGAGAGATAACAGGCATTACCACGCCTGAGGATATACTCAATAAGATATTCAGCGATTTTTGTATTGGGAAGTGATTCTTTCTTTATCACAAATTCCGATAGTTTGCTTGCTATAACCATATACCTATAATAGCTTTATGAAATCATCCACACTAAGTCCTGACTGTCTGATAATTGCCCTTAAAGTGCCTCTATCCAATTCTTTGTGATCAGGAACTACTATCTGTGCAAAAGGACTATCTCTTCTTAAAATTATATGGCTTCCTTCTTGCCGTTTGAAATAAAAGCCTGCCCTCTCTAATGCCTTAACGCATTCCCGTCCTGATACTCGTGGTAGTTTGCTCATACAGCTATCAGCAATGCATCGAGGTGATCTTCAGGGACCGAGATGCCGTCTTCTTCTAATGCCCTAATATATCCCTGAATTGCCTCTTTGATATTGGCTATGGCATCCTCCTTTGTTTCCCCTTGACTGACACAACCGGGAAGGCTCGGACATTCTGCTACCCAGTAGCCATCTTCGCCAAGATAAATAATTACCTGTCTCATTCTATTACCTCCACATATTGCTGTTTTGCTCAAACATTCTCCTAATAACAATACCAACTAACGATCTAACGATGAAATAGATAGATCTTGCATGATTTGATTATTGCTAACTATCCTCGTATTGTCAAGAAATTTTCATGAAAAAATATAGTTAAAACCTGCGCAAAATCTTAATCTGAGACTGTCTCTGAAGAATTATCTCTGCCCTGCCTTCCTTTTCAGAAATCTTTCCAGAGACATCTATGGTCTTTCCCCAATAATAATCAGCAGGGTCTTTGGAAAACTTTCTTTTGTCTTCTTTAAAAATTACAGCAGTGAAATTATCAGCGTCTTTAAAATCGTTTTTGCTGTTTAAAAAAACTGCATTGCCGCTGTCATAGGACTTTGCCGCGTAAAACCTGACAGTTTTATATTTGCCTATGTGTTTGCGTGCGTCATCGGGGCATATGGTTTTATCTTGTCCACAGGTCTTGACAAGCAGTTTATTTTTTTCAACCTCCTTCTCCCATGCCTCCTGCTTTGTCTTATCCCATAATCCGCGGTTATTTCCCCTTGCCTGCTTCTCATATCGCCTGAAGTCTTCCATATATTGAAATGGATAGGCTGTATAGGCAAAGGCATAGCCTTGCTTAACAAGCTCGGCATTTACAAAAAACTTGTCTCTCCACACATATCGGAGAAGCCTCCCGTATTTATCTGTGTCTTTAGTCTCATCAATATCCTTTTTCAGGCAGACCTTTTTGTCTGAAATCCATTCTTTCAGCTTTTTAGATGCCTCCCTCCCAAACCACTGCACATCCTCCCGCGGGTCAACTGTCTCAGGCGTGTCAATGCCGATAAGCCTTATCTTCCTGCTGTCAGAGATTTCAAATGTATCTCCGTCAATCACCCTTGAGACTACATAGTAATCGCATGATTGGGCATTGCTTAGGCTAACAAAAGGAACTGTTATGAGCGCAGATATTAAAACAGATACAACTATAAGTGGAGTTTGAATTTTAGGTATTAAGATTTGTTTGGGATTTAGGATTTTGAATTTAGAACTTCTCAGCATGTGCTGCATGATGAAGAACTGCACGTGCCGCAGCCTGAGCCTCCTGAGGGGCCTGAAGGCTTATCAACCCCGCTCATGCCAAATACTGAAAACTTTTTCTTGATATCTTTAGATGCGCACTTTGGGCAAGAGACCTCTGCGCTTGAACTATGAACAAGCTTTTCAAAATTCTCTCCACACTTCTCGCATTTATATTCAAAAATCGGCATATTCTCTCCTTCAGTCTAAGGTCAGGTCTTTCTTAGCCTTAACCTTATCTTCAACCTAAATTCTATTTCGGAACCTTCTCCCAGTCTTTTAAAAATTTCTCTATTCCTATATCAGTTAAAGGATGTTTTAAGAGCTGCTCTATTACAGCAAACGGTATTGTCGCCACATGCGCTCCCATCCTTGCAGCTTCAACAACATGCAGAGGATTGCGGATGCTTGCAACAATTACCTCTGTCTCAAAACCATAATTCTCGTATATCTCAAGAATCTGCCCTATGAGCTCCATTCCATAATGGCTTATATCATCAAGCCTCCCTACAAAGGGGCTTACATAAGCAGCGCCTGCCTTTGCTGCAAGCAGCGCCTGAGACGGAGAGAATACAAGCGTCACATTTGTCTTTATCTTAAGCCCTGAGAGGACTTTCACAGCCTTAAGCCCGTCTTTTGTCATTGGAATTTTGACCACGATATTTTTATGAATCTTGGCTAATTCCTTTGCCTCTTCTATCATCTTATCTGCCTCAAGACTTACTGCCTCTGCGCTTACTGGTCCGTCAACTATTTCACATATCTCTTTAAACAGCTCGCGCGGGTTTTTGTTTTCTTTTGAAATAAGCGATGGATTTGTTGTAACGCCGTCGATTACGCCAAAAGAATATGCCTCTTTGATTTCTTTAATATTTGCAGTGTCAATAAAGAATTTCATCGGGGAATCCTCCTGTAATTTTGGGTATATTATAACAAGAACCGTATAAATTAATGAATGAGACATCGTGCCCGTATCTATTGTCTGGGTCTATTTCCATCAGATCAAACGGTAATTGTCTTTTTTTATGTCAGATTATTCATAAACTATCAGGAAGCTGGCAGGGTATAATTTTTCGGCTCATTCTCAACGCACATCCTGTGCGTTTGCGAGGCTTTTGCTTGTTCAGACATCCTGTCTGAACTTATCAGCAAAAAAATCCGCTCAAAACTATACCCTGCCAGCTTCCTTAATAAAAATAATAATAATTTGAGGCTCTTGCAAAAGTCTTTATTCGTCATTCCCGCAGTTTGTAAGCGGGAATCCAGTATTCTTTAAAATCAAAGACCCCCGATTAAGACCTTCGAGGGCAGGCTTCTGGATACCAGCCGGAGCCTGCCCTCGAATGGCGTAATCGGGGGCGGGTATGACGGCGGAAACGATTTCCTTGATACTTTTGCAAGAGCCTCAATTTATGAATAATAAGGGTTAAAATGCCTCAAAATGCTATTGACAATTATCTTCACGCATGGTAATACTTAACTAAAAGTTAAACTTAATATTAAGTTTAACAGGGAGGTAGTGATATGCCGATGGCAAAGGTTCTTGCAAAAGGGCAGATTGTAATCCCAAAAGAGATAAGAGAAAAGGCAAATATCCACACCGGCGATAAGGTTGACGTAAAAATGACACCAAGAGGCATCGTCGTTGTACCGATCAAGAAAACCTATACTGAAAAAGTTAGAGGAATTGTTAAGGGCAAACTTTCAATGAAGGAGTTGGGAGTTCTTTATGCAGAAAAATCTTAGGAATTTTGAGAGTAGCAGCGCTGTTTTTATAGATGCGACTATTTTTCTTCACCATGCCTTTGATATAAATCCTGCATCAGTAGAATTTCTTGGCAGGATAGAAACTTCAAACATTAAGGCATACACTTCTGCCTTGGTTCTGGAAGAAGTGTCATACAAGATTATGATGCAGTCTGCCTCTAACTTTCTTGACAGAGTAACTGTCCAGCACGTGAAGAAGTTCTTCGAAAATCCTAAAAACAGGGGGAAGGTTTTAACTCCTCTCATCGAATATATAGATTACATAGACAGACTGCAGGAAGCAGGCATGACAGTTATTGATCTAAAAGGCAGTGATATGAAGCAGGCTGTTCACCATACAAAGGACAACGGTCTTATCACTGCAGATGCTGCTCATCTCGCTGTTATGCATAGAAAGTCCATTAACCATATAGCCACAGAGGACTTGGATTTTGCAGTGGTGCCTAACATTACTGTTTGGTCTCCTTCTGTAAAGCAATAAACATTTTCTTTAAACTTTTTGTCTGGCTGGTTATAATCTTTTTACTCAGGCCAGAGGTGCCAGTGAATGATGGAACCTTTAATGGTGTTGGCAATGTTTGACCGGCGAGATAAAAATCCTTTAAAATCAAGCAAGCGAGAGTGGCGGAACTGGCAGACGCGCTGGACTTAGGATCCAGTGGGCAACCGTAGGGGTTCAACTCCCCTCTCTCGCACCATATCCAAAAGTGAAAAATGAGAAGTGATTTATAACCATGTATAAAAAAATCCTCTCAGCAGTAAATGAACAGATAAACTCCCAGGTCACTGCCAGATATGCAATACATCTCGCAAAAGAATGCAGCGCAAAGCTCTACCTCTGTTTTGTAGCAGAGAAGGGGTTATCAGACGATAGCTTTAACAAGGCAGAGGACGCCCTAAAGGGCCTCTTTCTTGAGGCGCAGAGGCTTGGCATTGATACGGAAATTATCACAGCAACAGGCGAACCTGTTCAGAAGATAGAGGAGATAACAAAAAAAGAGGCTATAGATATAGTATTTGCGGCAACAAGGCGGGAGGATGTGAGAAGAAAATTCTATAAGGGCACTGTTGCAAGGAGGCTGCTCCTGAGGCTGCCCTGTACGGTTGCGATAGTGCGGGTGGTGCACATTGGCAGGGTACTGCCTAAAAAAATCCTTGTGCCGCTTAAGGAAGGCTCAGGGAATATAAAGGAGAAGGCATATTTTATATCAAAGTTAGCAAGGGTATTTGGCTCAAAGGTCTTTTTCTTTCATACGCCCAGGCCTATTAAGAAATTTTTCCACGGAGAGATACATCTTACCCGCGGCGAACTTGAAAAGCAGACGCCAAAGGATGTGATGGCGTTTGCAGACAACGTACAGAAGGAAGGCGTGTCCTATGAGATAGACCTTGTTGCAGGCATGGCAGGCAAGGCGATTACCATAGAGGCCTTTGCAAAAAGGCACGACCTTATCATAATGGGTTCAAGCGGACGGAGCCTCCTTGGCACTATAATCAAGGGCAATCCTGTTGAGGAGGTCTTAAGGGAGACGCCGTGCGATCTGATTATCCTTAAACCAAAGATATGAAGATCCACAATGTCCCGATAGAGGAGGCGTTAAGACATCTCTTTGTATCGGGAAACGGGCTTACAGAGGCAGAGGCAAAAAAGCGTCTTTACGAATTTGGCAGAAATGAGATACAGGAAGTAAAGAAGAAGTCTCTTGCCGGCAGGCTGCTCGGACAATTTACTCACTTTCTTGCCATTCTTCTCTGGGTTGCAGCATTTTTCTGCTTTATCTCGGGATATCTTCACCCCGGCGAGGGCATGCTTACGCTCGGATTTGCAATCCTTGGGGTTATCATTATTAATGCCCTCTTTACATTTATTCAGGAATACAGGGCTGAGAAGGCCCTTGAGGCGCTAAAAAAACTGCTTCCTTCTTATGTAGCAGCCTTAAGGGACGGGAAGGAATGTAAGCTGTTAGCAGAGGATGTTGTTCCCGGAGATATTATCATGCTTTCTGAGGGCAATAAAGTGCCTGCTGATGCAAGGCTGATTGAGGTATCAACTCTTATGGTAAACAATGCTCCGCTTACCGGTGAGTCAGAGCCAATGCCGAGGGGTACCGCTGTATTTAACGGTGAGATGATAGAGAGCCCGAATGTTGTATTTGCAGGCACCACAATAACAGGCGGCTCGGGGAAGGCGGTTGTATTTGCCACAGGCATGCGCACAGAGTTCGGCCGCATTGCCCACCTTACATCAGCACAAGAGTCCGGCCTGAGTCCTCTTCAGAAGGAGATTGTAAAGATTACAAGGCTTGTTGCCGCTATTGCTACGCTTATGGGGGTTGTGTTCTTTGCAGTTGGACATTTTATAGGAAGGTCTTTCTGGGAGAACTTTATATTTGCAATAGGGATAATTATTGCAAATGTCCCTGAGGGGCTTCTTCCGACTGTTACGCTATCTTTGGCAATGGGCAGCCAGAGGATGGCAAAAAAGAAGGCGCTTATAAAAACACTTACTTCTGTGGAGACGCTCGGCTCTGTAACTGTTATATGTACGGATAAAACAGGCACCCTCACGCAGAATATAATGGCGGTCAGAAAGCTTTGGGTTGACGGAGA
>JACQXF010000095.1 GCA_016208855.1 Nitrospirota bacterium
GCAGTAGTCTTTTGCAAATGGTGCCTCTCAAAAGAGAGACCCATAAGGAGGACACAAAACTGTCTTTCCTGCTTAAAGACTCGTACTAACGATTATAAACTTCTTTACCCATTCCTATGGGTGAGGATTATACCAGGTGGTTCTATGAATGTATTACTTATATATGCCCATCCTGAACAGCAGTCTTTTAATGCGGCTTTAAAGCAGACTGCGATAGATACGCTTAGCAAGCAGGGGCATGCAGTAGAGGTATCTGACCTCTATGCTATGAATTTCAAAACAACACTCGACAGAGAGGATTTCTTGTCGCTGACAGAGACAAACCATGTGAATTATGTAACTGAGCTGAAGGCTGCATACATGAATAACGCCTTGGTTGAGGAGATAAGAAAAGAACAGGAGAAGGTGCGGCGGGCAGATTTTCTTCTTTTTCAATACCCCCTTTGGTGGTTCTCAGTGCCGGCGATTCTTAAAGGATGGTTTGACCGCGTGCTTACAACAGGCTTTGCTTGGGATTTTGGCAGGCTATATGATAAAGGACTTCTTGCGGGAAAGAAGGGGATGGTTTCAGTTACGACCGGCGGCCCTGAAAATTTCTACGCTGAAGATGCGCCGCATGGCTGGAGCATTGAACAGGTCTTATATCCAATAAATCATGGGGTATTGTATTTCTGCGGCATAACCCCGGTTGAACCATTTGCAGCGTTCTCCGTATTTCAAGTTGATAATGAAGTAAGAAAGAAGTATCTTGAGGACTTCCGCAAACGCCTGTTGTCTCTGGAGACTACAAAGACATTGCACTATCATCCTTTATCGGATTATGACGAACAGATGCGTCTGAAGGTTAACAAGTAAAAAAAGGTGATAGAATATGAGAAAGGGCTGATAGGTTGCTTAGAGTAACCGGACTAAGAATATTATTTATATGCCAACATTAGATGACTATAAAGGACAGAGCCCTGCATGGTGCCCTGGCTGCGGGAATTTTGGGATCCTCAGGGCGTTTAAAGAGGCTGCGCTTGAACTTGCAATAGAGCCGCATCAGTTTACCGTAGTCTCAGGCATCGGGCAGGCAGGCAAGCTTCCTCATTATCTCAGGTGCAACACATTTAACGGCCTTCACGGCAGGACCCTGCCTGTTGCAACAGGGCTCAGGCTTGCAAATCACGATATGCTCGTAGTTGCTGTTGCCGGAGACGGGGACTGCTACGGAGAAGGCGGCAATCACCTTATTCATGCCATGAGAAGAAATATTAATGTAAAGCTCCTTGTCCATAACAATCAGATATACGGGCTTACCAAAGGCCAGCCTTCCCCTACAAGCATGGAAGGGATGGTTGCAAAAAATCAGCCCTTCGGAGTTTTTGCAGAGCAGCTAAATCCATTAGCAATGGCAGTAGCCCTTGACTGCAGCTTTGTGGCAAGGGGGTTTGCAGGCGATATAGGAAGTTTAAAAGACCTTATAAAGGAAGCCATAAGGCATAAAGGTTTTGCGCTTATTGATATACTTCAGCCTTGCATTACTTTCAATAAAATCAATACATTTCAGTGGTACAAAGAAAGGATGTACCCTGTTGATTCCGCATATGACCCATTTAACAGGGTAGAGGCCTTTAGGAAGGCCCTTGAATGGGGGGAGAGGATTCCCATAGGGATAATTTATAAAAATGACCGCCCAATCTTAGAGGAAAGGATACCAATAATCAAGGAGAAAGCGCTTGTAAGACAGCCCTTTGACCCCTCAAAGATAGAGGCGACATTAAAGGAATTTTATTAGCCCAAATAAAACCTCTTTTACTTTTTTAATAATTGCCGTCGTTGAAATCTCCTCGTAGTCAAGAAGCTCGTCAGGCTTGCCGCTCTTTGGCATTTTCCTTACAGCAAGGGAATAAACCGGCGCCATCTTTTCAGATAGCACACTTTTTACAGCCTCGCCAAGTCCTCCTTCAGGAAAATGGTCTTCAACTGTAATAAGCGCCTTTGTGCTATTTGCTGCATCGTAAAGGGTTATTTGGTCAATAGGTTTAATGCTGTAAAGGTCAATCACTCGGATAAAAACCCCTTCTTTTTTTAGTTCTTCATAAGCCTTGAGGGACTCATGCAGTGTAATGCCTGCGCTGATAAGTGTAATTATGTCCCTGTCAGATTTTCTTAATACCTTGCTGCCTCCTATGGGGAAATCTTCATCTTTTGTATAGATAAGAGGGGTATCTTTTCTTGTTGTGCGTATATATACAATGCCTTTATGTCTTGCTGCCTCCTCAACGAGCCTCTCTGTTGCTATGGCATCAGAAGGATAAAGGACTACGCTGTTTAGAAGCGTTCTGAACATGGCTATATCTTCAAGGCCCATCTGAGATGAGCCGTCTTCACCAATTGATACGCCTGCATGGGAACCTGAAAATTTAATGTTTGCACCAAATGTATATTGGCTCATCCTTATCTGGTCAAAGGCCCTTGTAAAAAAGGCTGCAAAGGTTGAGACAAAAGGAATCTTGCCCATGCAGGAAAGGCCAAGCGCAGCGCCAACCATATTCTGCTCAGCAATATACATCTCAAAGAAACGCTCAGGATAGGCGCTCTTAAATATCTCTGAAAAGGTGGAGTTGCATACCTCAGCGTCAAGGACTACCATATCCGGAAAGACGGGGTATATCCTTTTTAGGGCATTTCCGTAGGCCCTCCTTGTAGAGGCCGGCTTATCGCTTGCATAGGAGATCTCTTCTGATTTCCCGGGTAAAGGCTCCACGGCTTCTATTGCCCCGGGCTTAGATATCGCTCCTCTGATATCTTTGTCAACCTCTTTTAGCTCTCTGAGCGCAAGGCTTAACTCTTCTTTGCTTAGCGCCTTTCCATGCCAGCCCTCTTTATCTTCCAGAAATGATACCCCTTTGCCTTTAGTAGTTTTGGCAATTATCATGACAGGCCTGTTTTTTATATTAAAGGCCTCTTTGTAGGCGTTTAGTATCTCAGAAATAGAATGGCCGTCAACAACAATAGCCTCCCAGCCAAAAGACGAAGCCTTTCTCTGATAGGCATTGAGGTCATGACCATACATTGTCTGCCCGCGCTGGCCAAGGCGGTTCACATCTATAATGCCCGTAAGATTATCTAACTTATAATAGGCGGCTATCTGCATTGCCTCCCACACTGAGCCTTCTGCTGTCTCACTGTCTCCCATGAGCACATAGGCTCTGTAGGGGAGTTTATCAATATATTTTGCATTTAAAGCCATCCCAACCCCTATGGAGAGCCCTTGACCTAAAGAGCCTGTGGAGGCATCCACATATGGGAAGGCAGTGGTGGTATGTCCTTCCAGCGGGCTTCCAAATTTCCTGAGAGTCAGAAGTTCTTCTTCACTTATCTTGCCTGCAGCAGCCCAAAGGGCATAGAAAAGAGGAGACGCATGGCCTTTGGAGAAGATAAGCCTGTCATTGTTTGGATGCCCGGGCCTGTCTATATCAAATCTGAGGATACCTCCAAATAGAAGGCAGGTCATCAAATCCGTTGCCGACAAGGAGGATGTAGCATGCCCTGAACCAGCCTCTGTAGTAGAAGTGAGAATATAGTAGCGCATCAACTTAGCAAGCCTCTCTAATTTTCCTATCTCCTCTTTATTAATCATTTGCTGTTCTCCTGTTTTATTCATTCCCAAGTTGAGCGGTTTTATTGTCAAGATATGGGGCAAAGGCATTCAAAAAGCCGTGTGGCAACACATTTAAACAGGCAATTATTTTTATTGAAGAGTCCTTGATTAACCTATACGGTGAATCCAAAAAATAATTGCCTCCCAATAAATACTGTGGCGTTACACGGCTTTTTGAATGCCTTTGCCCCATATGAATCGCTCAATTTAGGTCATTAATACCCTAAGAAATGCTCCCATCTGAGCCTTTTCTTATCCAATTTTAGATCGTTTAATAAAATGGGTTTCAGCGACTCTACCATCCTTGGAGGCCCGCATATATAAAATGTCCTTTCCCCATAATCGGGTATCTCCTCCTTAACCATTTCGGCATTAATATGTCCCTTTCTCCCCTTCCATGCATCCTCATCCATGGGATGAGTTAGTACATGAACAACTTTGAGGTTCTTATTTTCTTTCTGCATCTCGGATAGTTCTTCCTTAAAGGCTATATCATTCTCCGTCCTGTTTGCGTAAATGAGGATAATATTAGTGGCAAGCCTTTTATCAGTCGCAAATTTACACATGCTCCTTATAGCGGTTATGCCAATCCCGCCTGTGAGAAGGGCGATCTTTTCATACTCGCCTTTAAATGTAAATAAACCGTAAGGCAGCTTAATTCTTGCCCAATCTCCTGCCTTCAAAAGGTCTAAGGCATTGGAGAACTCGCTGGACGTTATCCTCTTTGCAAACTCAATGTACCCCTTCTCCGCAGGAGAATTGGAAATGGAAAAGTGTTTTGCTGCCTCCTCACCCTTTATCTTGATGGTCAATACGAAAAATTGACCAGGCTCAAAGTCAATATCCTGAGGGGCAGAAAACCTTATGCTCTTTATGTCGCGGGTCATCTGTCTGACATTGATCACCCTTGTTTCGAATTCCCTTATTTCCATTATTAATCCTTGAGACTTTGTCCCCTCTTTAATTTTCCAGCGGCCATTGTATCAATTAACCACGTTACTTTGCCCATGGTCGGTTTTACGAGCCCCGCGGGATATTTCTTTCTATTTTTCCCTTCCAGAATTTCGTATAAAACCTCTGCCTTTGAAGAACCTGCCGCGAGGAAGAGTATTTGTTCGGCATTGTTAAGAACAGGGAGTGTGAGGGTGACTCTATTGCCTCTGTCCGTATAAACCGGAACGGCGAGTCTCAGGGTATCTTTCAGCGCTGTTGAGTCAGGAAAAAGAGAGGCGGTATGTCCGTCTTCTCCCACACCAAGAATGATGAGGTCAAAAACAGGCAATGCCTTCTTTCCGAAGAAACCTTTTATCTCATCTTCATATTCCATAGCAGCATCCTCCGGCTCTTTTTCGCCTTTAATTCTATGTATGCCGCTGGCCGGCAAGGGAACCTTCGATATAAAGGTTTCAAAGGCGACTCTGAAATTACTATCTTCATGCTCCTTTGAAACACAGCGTTCATCTGCCCAGAAAAGGTGTACACAGCTCCAATCAATTTTTTCGATATACTTCTCAGAGCCTAAGAGTGTGTAGAATCTCCTCGGCGTAGAGCCTCCTGAAAGCGCTGCTGCAAAACTACCCTTTAAGGCAATACAGTTTTTTGCTGCGACTTTAAAGACCGCAGCAGCCTCACGGCTGATGGCTTCTAAATTCTGAAGTACTCTAACCTTCATCTCATTCAAGAGGCATCCATGAGCGGCCATCCCTCTCGATAAGCAGCCTCGCCTCGTCAGGTCCTGATGAGCCTGCCTCATAGACGGGTAATTTCCCCATTGACTCAAGTTTTTCCAGCACAGGCGTCAGCAATGACCATGTCAGTTCCACTCCCTCCTGTCTCAAGAACAGCAGCTGATCTCCGAGCATGCAATCGAGCAGCACCCATTCATATGCGTCTATGTGGACGCCTTTTTCATAGGAGAAGTCCATTATGACCTGTTTAAGGCAAATTAGCGACCCCGGTCTTTTTGTCTGAAAGGATAGGGTAATGCCTTCATCAGGTTGTATCCTGAAGCAGAGGATATTGCCTTCAATGAATTCATTCATGACCCTTGAGAACATCATATGCGGAACCGGTCTGAAATGTATGGAGATTTCTGCCTTTCTACTAGACAGCCTTTTCCCTGAACGGAGATAGAACGGGACTCCCTGCCATCTCCAATTGTCAATAAATACCTTCATGGCAGCAAACGTGGGAGTATTTGACATGGGAGAAACCCCAGACTCTTCCATGTAACCGATTACCGGATGACCGCTGATTTCCCCTTTTCCATATTGACCGATGACCACATATTCATCCAGCCTATCAAGAGGAAATGGTCTTATGGAGCGGAAGACCTTTATCTTCTCTTCCCTCACCCTGTCAGCCTCAAATGCGACAGGAGGTTCCATGGCAGTTATGGCGAAGAGCTGGAGTATATGGCTCTGAAACATATCTCTTATCACACCTGCCTCCTCGTAATAGCCTGCCCTGTGTTCTACCCCAAGAGTTTCCAAGGCGCTTATCTGGACATGGTCTATGTATTTTCTATTCCAGAGGGGTTCGAAGATAGCATTGGCAAACCTAAACATAAGGATATTCTGGATAGTTTCCTTTGCTATGTAATGGTCTATGCGGAAGATTTGTCTTTCTTCAAAATATTGCCTCAATATCTTATTGAGTTTTTTAGCAGATTCAATGTCACGTCCAAAGGGTTTTTCTATTATTATATGGCTGTAGCCTTCCCTTTCGGCTGAAAGACCGCTACTGCCCAGATTAACTATCACTGTTTCGAAAACAGACGAAGGAATAGCGAGGTAAAAGATGCGGTTTCCCTTTGTTTGGTGTTTCTTTTCCAATGAAGAAAGCTTTTCCTTGAGAGACTTAATGTAGGATTCCGGCGAACCAAAATCAAGAGATGAGTAATAGAGTTTCTCTGCGAATTCGGACCATGAGGAATTATCAAATTCATGGGGAAACGCATTTTCTACAGATGTTCTCATCATCTCAAGAAAGTAGCCTCTGTCTGCCTCAAGACGGCCGCAGCCCAGAATAAAGAAATTTTCAGAAATGAGTTTGTTTTTATAGAGATGATAAAGAGAAGGGATGAGCTTCCTCTTTGCAAGGTCTCCATAGGCGCCAAAGATGATGAGACAGAAAGGGCTCGGAATTTCTATGTCGCATCCGCCTATGCTCTGGTATATCGGTTCTTTAATGGGCTGTTCCATTGCTATCCTACCAGAGAATCCCAGTCTGCCGAGAACTGTTGCATGCCCTTGTCTGTTAGTTCGTGGTAAATATCGTATTCCTGCCAGTTGTCTGCGAGAGCCACATCTTTAAAGGGTATAGGTTTCAGGTTTCCTCCATGATAAATATAATCATCTCCCGGCACAGGAAGTCCTTTCTCTGTCCATTCTTTCAATACCTTGAAGGGCGCCGTAACAATGTCTGAACCTACTTTGAGGGCGTACAATAAATGATCAATCTTTCTGACGCTTGCAGTTAAGACCTCCACATGGCTATCTCCCTTCTGGTACATTCTGAGAATATTGGATATTAAATCCATTCCATCTTCTCCTCTGTCATCAAGCCTGCCGATAAAGGGTGAAACAAAGACATTGCCTTTTTTTGCACCGCGTGTCGCTGCATAAACAGCGGCAGCTTGTTCTTGTGAGAAACAGAGGGTCATATTCACATGCATGCCGTCTTTAACGGCTTGCTCCGCTGCCCGTAAGCCTTCCTTTGAAGTGGGAAATTTTATATGGGCAGTGGGAATCCACGAAAACATATCTTTCCCCTGCCGCAACATCTCCTTAGCCGATGTGGAGTGGTCAGCATAGACCTCAATGGAGATTGAACCATGGGGAATGAGCGCCGAAATTTCTTCAACAGTAGAGCGATAAAAGCGAAAGGCATCTTCTATGGTGAATTTCTTGCCTGCTTCAAGGCGTTGACGGACAACAGGGTTTTTCGAAATAAGAGTCGGGTTTGTAGTCTGTCCATCAAGGAATCCAAGGAGCTTAATGATCTCTCTCGTTTCTTCGGGATCACCACCATCTAAAAATATTTTTGTTTTCAGTTTATCAGGTCTCATATGTCTCCTTTCACTTCTTCTGTTTTAACTCTTTCATAAGAAAGAAGTTTAAAATAGTTCTTATCCCTACAATAGAAGCAAGTTGTCCGATATCCTGCCAGGATGGGGAAATAGCTGTCTTGAGTATGTCAGCGCCGATCAAGAATTCAAGCCCTATGGATAAGGAATGACCGAGGTGGTTTCTGCTTTCGGTTATTGCGAGATAATCTCTTTTGAAGAAAACCGTTTTTCTGATATAAATCCATATAGCGCCTATAATCCCGGAGATTATAAATAAGACGGCAATGCCTTCAGAAATAATGGCTGCATACTGGGCTACCATTTTTACTGTGCTGTGCATAAAACCTTCCTTACCGCATCTTTCCTATTTTTTGAAAACCTCATGTCTTCCAAACTGATGTCTCAGGGCAGAAAGGACCTTTCCTGTATAACTCGGACTTTCTTGAGAGTCAATTCTGAATTTCAACGATTTCTCAATTATTGGCACAGGGACTCCCAATTCCATTGCCGTCTCTACTGTCCATAAGCCTTCTCCGCTGTGGGAGACAGAGCCAGAAATTTTATTTAGGTCTTCCCCATACTCCTCAAATGCCCTTTTAAGCCAGCCAACCAGTCCCGATTCAATAACGCTGCCATGATTATAGAGTTCTGATACCTTTAGCAGGTCAAGATTGAAAGGGGATGTTTTCAGGAGAGTAAATCCTTCAGCAATTGCCTGCATCATGCCATATTCAATTCCATTGTGGATCATTTTCACAAAATGGCCTGCTCCTGACTTCCCCATATAACCATATCCCCCTTTAACTGATAAATCTTTGAAAAGATCTTCATGCTTCTTAAAGACCTCTTTTTTCCCTCCTACCATGATGCAGGCGCCGCTCCTTGCGCCGCCAGGGCCTCCGCTTACACCGGCATCCAGAAATTCAATTCCCTTTTTATCCATCTCTGTAGAGCGTCTTATAGATTCTTTGTATGGTGAATTGCCTCCGTCAATCACAGTATCTCCCTTCTGGAGTAAAGGCATGAGTTCATCAACAACTGCTTCAACGGCCTCATACGGAATCATAAGCCATATAACCCGCGGAGAAGGTAATTCTGATGCAAGTGTTTGTAGGGAATTGGCCGGGATAGCTCCGTATTTTGCAATCTCTTCCATAGCCTTTTCATCCCTGGCAAAAACAACTGTCTCATAACCGCATGCAATAAGCCGGGCTACCATGTTGGAGCCCATCTTCCCAAAGCCGATATAGCCGAGCTTCATCTTTTTATTCATACCTATTTACCATGCTTAATTAATAAACCTCTTACTCCATTTCTTTTTCTTTTACTCCATCTATGCAATAGTAAAAATCCTTCAGGTCATACTTATCCCATATATCACATATTCCGCAATTACAGCCTGATTTCTGTTTTGGTGAGGCGCTCTTGCCTCTGGCACAAAACAACAACTCTCCCTTTACCCCAGGGTATGAAGGACATACCCCGCAGAATTTAATGCATATGGTTTCATTTTCATAATTATCTTCTACCTTTGGCATATGATCACTCCTTTCTGTGGCTGTATTTTCCCCTATGGCTATCACTGTGCATGGGACTTCCGCACTCCGGGCAAATATCTATCTTCTCAAGCTTGTTCATATATTCAAGCGCTGTCGCTACAAATGCGGCATGGCTCCATGTGAGGGGGGATACTGAGAGAGGCTGATTTGTAAATGGATGAACCTGTTCTGCCAAAACGCCTGATGGCAATACCCTTGAGGCTGCCCATTGCAGGATAGGGATTGCCTCTTCCAGCTCTTTCATGTTCTTTGCCTTTGCTATATACCATTGTGCAAGCCAGAGGGTGCATATGAACCACGGATTGCCGGGCACATTATTTATATCATCAGTAACGCTGTGGTATTTGTCCCCTTCATATCTTGCTATGCCGCCTACGTCGGTCTTCACCCATAGACGATTTTTTATAGCATACATCGTATTTGCAACTCTCTCGTCATCAGGTTCAAAAACGCCGAAGTAGAATGGCGCATAAATGCTTGCATCTATGGTATGGTCAATTTCGAAAGGGCCGTTGGTTTTTGGAATTATTGCTTTTAGAAATCTTTTATGTTTATTGCTGTAAAGATATTTATTCATTCCAGCCTTTATTTCATCCGCAGCTCTTTTATATATTTTTTCTCTCTTTCTGTCCCCGAAGAAATTGGTAAAATTCTCTGCTGCCTTAAGTCCGGCGTATACGGCGGATACTGTGAACGTATGTATTCCCCATTTTTCCTCCCAGAGGTCGTAAGACGGAAGAGGAAGTCCTGTTTTGTCCCTGTATGATGCAAGAAAGTCGCCGCATCTGATTACAAGATTTTCATACTGTTCGGCGGCGAATTCTATATCTCTGAACTTATCGAAATGAAACCACAATGCCCATAGAATAAGCCCTGTCCCGTCTTCCTGTATGGGCAGATGTTTTTCGCCGTTGCTTACCCACGGGTGCCATGAGCTCCCGAGAGAGCCGTTGGGGTTATACTTGTGAAGGAAATATCCCACCGATTCCTTCCCCTGACCAATTATGTTGAGGCAAAAATCGAAAAACATCCTTGTTATCCCATGATAGCCTGCCATGTCGAGGGCATAAGCAACAAGGGCTCCGTCCCTCGGCCACATATAGCTGTAAGTGTCTCTTGCAAAATGCTGCACATCAGAATCATTTCCTGCGATTATGGCTCCGTTGGAATTAATGTTCGTCCTTAATATCAGAAGGCTCTTTTTATAGAGGGCTGCTATGTTTTCCGGCAGATTCAAGATGTCCAAATTCTCTTTGTTGACCCATGCCCTCCAGTAATTTTCTGTGCGTTTAATAAAATATTCTATTCCATGCCCCATGATCATCTTATTCAGGCGGCTGACCTCTGCATAATTTTCTCCTGCGCACATCCAATAATATATGGTCTGTTCTTCATTTGGAAAAACATTTACTGAGAAGGAAAGCGTAGAATCCACAGACCCCTGAGATATTGGCGCGCCCTCAAGCCTTCCATCTTCGGCGTCTTTCCATGTCCCTTCAAGTCCGTGAAACTCCTTTATCCCTGTGGCATACTGGTCAATGCCCTGTCTGTTTTGTCGTATCCCGCTCATGAGGAAATAACGATTTCCTTTGTAGTGTATTAGCGCCTTTTCATCAGGGTCGTAATAGGCTGTATCTCCGTTTGCCGATTCGAGGATATGGTAATCGTGGTGAAAGAAGATGCGTACTTCCCTTTCCCTTTCAAAAAGGTTTTTCAGAATTATTTTTTTAATGTAAATATTTTCCCTGTAATCAATAAGGTCGTTACAGTGAAGGCTTATGCCTATTTTTTCATGGAATGCCGTTACCTGTGTTAGAAGGCTTTCTGTCACATAATCAAGCTTCAGGTTCCACTCCCTGCAAACCCATTCAAATTTTCCCTCAACCCATATTCCAAATCTGAAGCTGTGCCCATCCGTATGATTCTCCTTGCCCACGTGGGGATAATAAATATCCCTCAAACAATAGTCTTGATCAAAGGCGACAAGCAAATTCCCGTTTCCTACTGGTATATCCCGAGGCATCCCGGCTTTTCTGCTCCTTTCCTTAGAGCGTATTTAAATAGGCAATAATGTTTAATATATCCTCATCAGGGAGATGTGCATAAGAAGGCATATCCTTTAATGGATTGCGTAACTGGTTGGCGATATTTTCCGGGGTAGCCGGCTTTTTGCTTACAGGAAGGAATTGGTTCTTCATAATCCCTTTGTGGCCGGGTCCCACATGCCATTCTGTGCTTGTTGCTTTATGACAGCGGAAGCATTTGGATTCATATAGTCCCTTGCCCTTCAGAATACTTTCAGGGTCAGTCCTGACAACTATCCTTGCTCCTTCTTTCCTATCCGCTGTTTTCACCGGATTACCCGTCTTGTACTCCATCATCTTATCAAAGGTTTTATCTATGCCGAATTCTGTAACGAGTAGGTAGTAACCTCCTGATGTGCCCATCAAACCGAATGTTATAAGGGCAATTAAAATCCCTAATGTTTGAACCTTTCCATAAAACTGCCTGTAAATTCTTATAAATGAAACCTTCAATGCCATGAGGACTATTATTGTGAGGGCGAATATGGAATGAAATGTTGACCTTGCAGAAAGCTCTGACTTGGAATTTATGATAAAACTTAAACAAAAATAGGTGATAAACAAAAATATTATAAAGTATAGGGCGCCGTTTGCTTTATGTATCTTTTTGAGTTTTTCTATGTTATATTTCCTTTCACCTTTCCCGATTATCTCAAGCATGGTAAACATAGCGATTATGCTTAAAATAATCATGCAAATAGATAGTAGAGACTTGAAGTAAAGGATTGACATTAAATCCTCCTATTCTAACGAACTTCCATCCATGTGGCATGAATTGCAAGCCTTGCGCTGATCACAAAAAAATTATAGCAAAAAAAGCATGGCACAACAATTTTTAATTGCCTCTATGTAGAATTGGGTCAGGCTTGCGGATATTTGCAAGCCTGACCTCTTTTCAATACCTCCTGCTTATATCACTTTTTGCCAGTGTAAATTGAATTGACGTATGATGTAAGATCTGTAAGCTTCTGGTCATCCCATGCAAGCGCCTTCCCATCAAGAGGTGTTACGATACAGAACTGTATCATCTGTTCAAGGGTCATCACCCTCTTAGGCATAGGGGAATACTTGGGAAAAGGTTTTCTCCCAATAAATCCCTTAGCGCCCATCATTCCCTCTTTTTTGGACTTACCCATTTCCATATGACAGGTGTTGCAAGTCTTTCCTGATGTACCAAGGGATGGGTCAACATAGAGCTTCGCACCGTTTGCAATAGAGGCCTTTACCATTGCGGCCTCGTCAACTGCATAGGCAAAAGAAAACATTAGCCCTGAAGCTGCTATGCATAGCAAAAGTACTCTTAATATCTTCATCTTTTCTCACCTCCTTTCCTAAATAAAACTATCCACAATCCTCTTGAATATCGAGCGTCATTTATCAAGCGCATTAGTTTTTACACAAACCATAACACATATTTTTTAATAGTCAATGATTAACTGGTTTAAAAAGTTTAATTGTTTTTTTTAATATCTGGGGAAGGTCCCCATTAGTATGTTTTCCGTTTAGAGGCTCGCTCCTTCTTGGATGCCTTTGAATCTTCTTTACTTTTCAACTTTTCTGAATACTTTGCCATAACGAGCCGTTCTGCCTGGAGCCAGTCCTCAAGGTCTGCTCCATGAGTCATCCCCCTTCTTTCATAAAGCTCATATGCCACCTTCTTAATCTCTTCACACAAGCGGTCACCTTCTTCCATATCACTTCTTTCAATAATAAATCATCCCCTTACCCTTAATGGACATCTCAATTTCTCCTCATTTTTAA
>JACQXF010000096.1 GCA_016208855.1 Nitrospirota bacterium
ATCTTCCCCTCATAAAAAAAACAGGCCGCTCCACTTGCTCAATGTTATTTTTTCTTTCTACTTCAATTACTTAGATGATTCTTGCAGGAAATTCTCAGGAAACTCCAAATTGTTATAGTATACTTTTAATTATTTTTAGAAAATTTAGAGCGGCAGGTAGGTTTATTAAAAAGGTAAAGCCGCTCAGGAGACATCAACCTGCTGAAGCTTAGCCCTCTTTATTGAGCTTAAAAGGTAATCCTTGAATTTATTCGGCAGCAGCCACCTGATCCCCAGCTTCTCTGCCCATTTTATCGCACCGTAATCAACGGTAATAAGCAGGGCATTTAGCTCTTTTGCAAGAAGTATGAGGTCAACGTCCTCCTTGCTGTCAATTATCCCTTCTCTTAGTGCATCACGATAATTTCTCCTTAATCCCTGTATTACCTCTTTCTCATCGCCTCTCTGAACGCTTCTTACAGCCTTTTCTGCAACCCTTAACCCCTTGTTTATCCTCTCCCGTATGTCTTCAATCAGTTCATACAGCAAAAAAGCAGGGCATGTAAGCTCATGCTTGCGCGGGGATTTCTGATGAAGTATTGTAAGCAGATCCCCCGATATTTTTTCAGGCTCTATGAAGTTCAGAAGCTCCTTAAATATTGATGAAGGCATGTAGAATTCAAGCGTAGGTATTTGTACTGCCAGAGAGAGGAAAGACTCTATCGCCTCTGTCGGCGTATTCCCGAAATCACTCCGCACAACGGGGTTTACAAACAGGCTTGTATCCAGTACAACCCGGTCTCTCTTAAGTCTTACAGGTTCCATCGAAATCAATTAAGAATGTATTCCATGACTTGCAGCGCGGGCATCTGCCTGCCCAGTCCTTTACGGAATGTCCGCAGTCCGAACAGCAAAAAGGAACAACAAGCGGCTTCTCTACTTTTAAAGCCTTCTTAAATTCCTGTGACGCCTTGGCAGGCTGCATCCTCTTTTCGTAGATACTGCCAAGCAGTGTATGCAGATAAGGATAATCAACCCCTGTATTGTCCAAGGCTGTGTTAATCTTCTCAAATGCATAATCTATCATTTCAAGGCGGTAGTAAAGTTTGGCAAGCAGGAAATTCAGTATAGGGTCAGCCGGGTTTTTCTGAATTGCCTTCTGGTATACATCTATAATCCTGCCGGGCTCGCCTATCCCTATGAGAAAGTCCTCAAGCCTTACAAGAAAGACAGAGTCAAGCCTTGTTTCATATCCCTTCAGAAGGATATTCTCAGCCTCTTCGCTATCTCCCTTCCTTAAGTAAGTTTCAGCAAGGGCAAGGTATGCAGATGTAAAGCCCTTGTCTGCTTTTACAATGGACTTAAGGGTCTTCTCAGCCTTTTCTAATTCGCCCTTTTCAAGATATTGGCATCCCAGGTCATATTTATACCCGAGGAGATTCTTATATTCCCTCTGTTTTTCCTTTTGCGGTATATCGCTTTTGAGGATCTTATGCTGAATATCCAGAAGAGCCTCGTAGTTTTTGTTAGCCTCATAGATTCCCCTTTTTCCATAAAGGGCATTCGGGTTCTTCTCGTCTATCTCAAGGATATTATCAAGGTATCTCATGGCTTCGTGCCATTTTTGCTCTGACTCAAATACCTTCTCAAGTGAGAAAAGGACCTCAATGTTTCGCGGCTGTATTTCCCTTGCCTTTATATAAAAATCCTTGGCCTTCGCAATATCACTTGTCTTAAAAGCAATGTCTCCAATCCTTAAAAGGCTGGGAAGGTGTCCGGCGTCCTCCTGGATAATACGGTTAAAGACATCGCCTGCCTCTTCATATTTGCCTGCGATAAAGGCGTCCAGGCCCCTGCTGTATGATTCACGTATGCGCAAGTCCTTTTTTTGCTGGCGCATACCCTGCCAGTTTCCTATATAATTACGGGCGTCCCTGATGGCTATAATAAAGAGCATGGAAACAGCTCCGAAGGCGCTTGCAAGGAGTATCAGCGCAATTTCAGGGATTTCATATACGGATGTGTCGCTAAGCCTGAGGCTAACCGTGTCTTTATTCAGGATGGCGAGATAGCCAAGAGCTATTATGAATATTATGAAGAGAAAAACCGCAAATTTTGTCATTTTATCTTTTTTACCGTAAGGAGCAGTAAGACAAATATAATCTTTGTCTTATATCACGAATCTTATATTTTACTCCTTATACCCCTTTATTGGTATCTTCGGGGCATCAAGCCATAGCTTTTCAAGCTGATAGAAATCCCTTGTGTCTTCATCAAATATATGGACTATTATATCGCCATAGTCCATAAGAACCCATCGTGCAGCGCCAAGCCCTTCAACGCCCATGGGACGCACCTTATTTTTTGAAAGCCTCTCTTCTATCTCCTCTGATAAGGCCTTTATATGTACAGGGTTTTCTCCTGAGCATATTACAAAGTAGTCTGCAAAAGATGTAAGACTCTTCATCTCCAGTATAACTATATCCTTGGCCTTCTTGTCAGAAAGTATCGCAGCTGTCTTTAAAGCCTTCTCTTTGCTGTCTAAGGGAGTCCCCCTCCTTTCTAAAAATAAGTAAGAACTTAGAACTAAAAACTATTAACTTATTATTCCTTCGTTCCTACTTCCCGGTTCTTACTTCTAACTTATACAACTTATGAGAAATTATATAGGATTCCACTGCATGAGGCAAGAGGTATTTTACGCTCCTGCCTGTTTTTACAAGCCTTCGGATATTAGTGGCTGAGATATCAAGCCCTGTGATATTGCATAGATATGCCTTTTTGCCTGTCGGCATATTAAACGAAATTGTCCTGATTTCTCCTGCATCAAGTTTTTTCAGCATCTCTTTAGAAATATTTGTCAGGCAGGGAGAAGCTGATAAATCAATAAAAGAAAAACCCGGCCTTGATATAACAATAATGTTTGAAAGGCTTAAGAGTTCTTCGGGTTTTTTCCATAACGGCAGGTCAATGAATGCATCAATTCCAAGCATAAAGAAAAACTCTGCGCCCTTGTATTTACCGGCAAGCAGCCTCATTGTCTCTGAGGAATAAGACACCCCGCTCCTTTCTATCTCAATGTCTGACACCTTAAATGCAGGATTGCCTCTCACTGCAATCTTTGCCATCTCATATCGGTCCTTGGCAGGCGCAAGATGGGTTTTACTGAAAGGCGGCCTGCCTGCCGGTATAAAGATCGTCTTATCAAGACTAAAGAGTTCGTGTATTTCCTCGGCAGTCCTCAGATGCCCGTAGTGTATTGGATTAAATGTCCCGCCTAATATGCCGATTTTCATAAAAAAATAACAGGCGCAGAGGCACAAAGTTTTTATCTCTGCGCCTTCTGCCTTTTTATGTCCTCAACTGCCCATTTCCAAACACGATAAACTTTGTGCATGTCAGCTCTTCAAGCCCCATAGGGCCTCTTGCGTGAATCTTGTCTGTTGAGATGCCTATTTCTGCGCCAAGCCCAAACTGATAGCCGTCATTAAGCCTTGTTGATGCATTTATAAGCACGGCAGATGAGTCAACCTCTCTTAGGAATCTCATTGCCCTCTCATGATTCATTGTGACAATTGCGTCAGAATGCTGGGAGCCGTATTTTGCAATATGTCCCATTGCCTCATCCATGTTTTTTACTATCTTTACATTTAGAATCAGGTCAAGATACTCATTAAAAAAGTCCTCTTCCCTGACGGCCTCTAAAGAAGCGTCTATCTTCCTTGTCTTAGCACAGCCCTTGAGCCTTACGCCTGCTGATTTAAATCTCTTTATCATTGGGGGTAGAAAAGCCTTTGCAGCCTTTTCATCTACAAGCATTGTCTCCATTGCATTACATGTTCCCGGCCTCTGAACCTTTGCATTAAAACATATATCCTGAGCCATATTTAAATCAGCATCTCTGTCAACAAATACATGGCAAACACCTTTGTAATGCTTTAGCACAGGGATTCTTGAGTTCTCTGTCACTGTCCTTATAAGCCCCTCTCCGCCGCGGGGGATTATCAAATCTATAATCCCCTCAAGCTTCAGCATCTCCATTATTGCCTCTCTTTGAGGGATGTCTATGAATGTAACAACGCCGTCGTGAATGCCGTTAGAGTGCGCAGCTTCTTTTAATATATCTACAATAGCCATGTTTGAATTTATTGCCTCAGAGCCTCCTCTTAGAACTACGGCATTCCCTGCCTTAAGACAGAGGCTTGTTGCATCCACAGTCACATTAGGCCTTGACTCATAAATTATCCCTATAGAGCCGATAGGAACGCGCATTTTTCCGACCATCATGCCGTTTGGCCTTTGCCGCATCTTTATTATCTCTCCAACAGGGTCAGGCAGGGCAGAGACTTCCCTAAGCCCGTCTGCCATCTCTTTAATCCTTTTTTCATTAAGGGTAAGCCTGTCAATCATGGCTTTAGAGAGTCCTTTGCCTTTTGCATAGCCAATATCCTTTGCATTTGCCTTTATGAGGGCTTTAGACCTCTTCTCAAGCGCCTCTGCCATCTCCAAAAGCACGGCATTCTTTTTGGCAGAGGAGACATTTGCAATTGCCCTTGCACCCTCCTTTGCCTCTTTTGCCTTTTTCAGCACATATGATTTTATATCCATGACAGCTCTCCTTTTAGATTAGTTTAAAAATTCTAACAGTATTTTAAGAAATTTTCCAAAAATTAACAGCTTTTTTGGTTGCCTCTAACTTAATGCCTTATGTATACTTAACCGTGATACAAACCCTAAATCCTAATATCTAAATCTTAAACAAGGAGGCTCTTGCAAAAGTCTCTGCAAAATGACTTGTGCCGTCATACCCGTGAAGCTTGTCCCCGCAGGTCTTAAGCGGGGAACGGGTATCCAGAAGCCTGCCCTCGAAGGTCTTAATCGGGGGTCTTTGTTTTTCAAAGAAACTGGATTCCCGATTACTACCTCGGGAATGACAAAGCAAGACTTTTGCAAGAGCCTCCAAGATATAAAAATTCAGGTTAAATTTATCATTGCAAATTTTCAAATTATAAAATTATAAATGTTAATTTTAAAATGAGCTTATTTAGAATTTAGGACTTTGGATTTATTATTTAGCAGGAGAATCAGATGCCTCTTTTTGGTGAACTCTTTGTAAGCGAAATCCTTAAGATGCCTGTCCTTGACCCCCGCGGAGAGGAGATCGGAAGGCTTAAAGATATTGCAGTTATCAAAGGCAAACCCCTGCCACACGTATCAGCCCTGATAATAGATAAAAAGAAGAGCCTGTATTGCCTTGAGTGGGACGATGTCGCGATATTTAATAAACGCATTATATCAGCAAAGAAACACGCTCAAATACTTAACCCCTATGAACCCATCTCAGATGACCTCCTGATTGTAAGGGATATCTTTGATAAGCAGATAGTTGATGTAAACGGGGCAAAGGTCGTAAGGGTTAATGACGTAAAACTGGAGGGGCTTAACAGTGTTGCATGCCTTATTGCAGTTGATGTGGGCATGAGGGGCATACTCAGGCGCCTTGGAATGGAGAGGGACGGGGAAAACCTTGCAAGGCTGTTTGGCAAAAGCATCACCCACAACCTTATAGGCTGGAGCTATATTCAGCCGCTTGAGCCGAAACTCACAAGCATATCCCTGACTGTGCCTCGTCAGGTAATATCTCAGATTCACCCTGCTGACATCGCAGAGATTGTAAGCAAGGTATCCCCGCGGGAGGGTGTTGCCTTTTTTGAGGGGCTTGAACCAAATCAGGCAGCCGAGGCCCTTCATGAACTTGAGCCTGACAAGCAGGCAGCGATAATTGACAGGATGGATAAAGAGCGCGCTTCTGAGATTATTGAAAGGATGCCGCCTGATGAGGCAGCAGACATTATCTCTGATCTTCCTGACGAAAAAGTGCAGGAGATCCTTGGCTTGATAGAACAGAAAGAGGCTGAATACATCAATAAACTCCTTGGACATGAGGAAGACACAGCAGGCGGCTTGATGATAAATGAGTTTATAGCATATCCGTCAGGTATAACCGTTAAAGATGCAACAGAGAGGCTCAGAAAAGACGCTGCCCTGATAGATGACGTCTACTATATCTACCTAACCGATGTGGAAGGAAGGCTTGAAGGCGCTTTGTCTTTAAGGGAACTTCTTATATCACCGCCCGATGCAAGGCTCTCTGATGTTACGGAGGAAAAGCTTAAGACCGTAACGCCTGAGACTGACGAGAAGGTTGTAGCAGGGATAATATCAAAATATAACCTGCTGGCCCTGCCTGTTGTTGATAAGAACAATGTCCTTTTGGGCATTGTTACTGTAGATGACGTTGTTGACTTACTGCTTCCTCCGGCTTCAAGGAAAAAACGGAGAAAGGTATGAACCTCACGAAACTCATTCCAAGCTGGAGAAAGGTCGTTATACTTCTCTCCATCCTCGGCCCGGGCATTATAACTGCAAACATTGACAATGACGCAGGCGGCATAACCACCTACTCTGTTGCAGGAGCGCGCTTCGGATACACGCTCCTCTGGACGCTTATTCCTACAACCATTGCCCTTATAGTCATACAGGAGATGGTTGCAAGGATGGGCGTAGTTACGGGAAAAGGCCTGTCAGATTTAATAAGGGAGCATTATGGGGTAAGGGTAACTGTATTCATGATGATAGTACTTCTCGTTGCAAACTTTGGAACTACCATTGCAGAGTTTGCAGGGCTTGCGGCAAGCATGGAGGTTTTTGGTATAAGCAAATACCTGATTGTCCCTTTAGGGGCGTTCTTGGTATGGATACTTGTTACAAAAGGCAGTTACAGGGTTGTTGAGAGGGTCCTGCTTGCAGCCTGCCTGCTTTATCTTGGGTATATTTTTTCTGGATTTATGTCAGGGCCTGACTGGGGAGAGGTCTTTAAGAGCACATTTGTGCCTACATTTAAATGGGACTCTGAATTTATAATGCTTACTATAGCAATAATAGGGACAACCATAACACCGTGGATGCAGTTTTATCTTCAGTCCTCAATAGCTGAAAAGGGGATAAACAAGGAAAACTATAAGGTATCTAAGCTTGATGTTATTGTGGGCTGCCTTATGACTGACATAATAGCCTTTTTCATTATAATTACATGCGCCACGACCCTTTTCCCTCACGGCATAAAAATACATGAGGCGCATGAAGCAGCCACGGCGCTAAGGCCCTTTGCAGGGGCGTACGCCTCAGCGCTCTTTGCCTTAAGCCTTGCAAACGCCTCATTCTTAGGGGCGATAATAGTGCCCCTGTCAACTGCCTACTATATTTGCGAGGCAATGGGCTGGGAGGCCGGTGTGAGCAAGACATTCAAAGAGGCGCCGCAGTTTATGTGGATTTATACAGCCTTGATAGTTATATCTGCACTTGTGGTGTTAATCCCGAATGCGCCGCTTGTGCTTTTAATGATTTTATCTTCTTTATTAAACGGCATACTCTTGCCGTTTGTGCTTATTTTTGCCTTATAGCTTGTTAATGACAAAAGATTAATGGGTGGATATACTAATACAAAAGGTTATAACCTTATATCATGGGGAACGGTAATAGTAATAATAGCGCTTACCGCTGTTTTATTAGTAATGAGCGTAATGCCGAATTGATCTTCCCTGCAGCAAGACCGCAGGGAAGCTAATGTAAGGATTCTTTTATTATTATATTCGCTCCTTTGGAGCTATTCATTTTATAGGGGGGGTTCTTAAGTGTTTAAACCAATAGAGTGGGTCAACGGCAAAGTCAGGATGCTTGACCAGAGCAGGCTGCCGGTAAAGGTGTCTTATATAACCTGCAATGATTATCAAAAAGTTGCAGAGGGCATAAAAAAGCTCTGGATACGAGGCGCTCCCGCTATAGGCATAGCAGCGGCCATGGGTGTGGCATTAGGCGCACAAAAGATAAAAGCAAAAAACTTTGATGAGTTCATGAGAAGGCTTGAGCCTGTATTCTCTGCGATACTGTCAACAAGGCCTACAGCAGTAAACATAGCATGGGCTATAAAGAGGATGAGAAATTTATTGCTCTCCAAAAAGACTCTTGGCGTTGAAAAACTTAAAACCGTTCTGATAGAAGAGGCAAAAAAAATCCTTAAAGAAGATATAGAGGTAAACAAGACCATAGGCAGGTATGGCGAAAAACTTATAAAGAGCGGGGACACTATTATTACGCATTGTAATGCAGGAGCCCTTGCCACAGGAGGCTACGGAACAGCCACAGGGCCTATGCGCACGGCAGTAGCTGAGGGCAAGAATATTCAGGTTATTGCTGATGAGACAAGGCCTGTGCTTCAGGGCGCAAGGCTTACGGCATGTGAGCTGATGAATGACAAAATCCCTGTTACCCTTATTACAGACAACATGGCAGGCGCGATAATGAAAAATGGAGAGATAAATCTTGCCATCGTAGGCACTGACAGAGTAGCCAGAAATGGAGACGTAGCAAATAAGATAGGGACTTACTCTTTGGCAATACTATGTAAAGAACACAAGATACCGTTTTATGTCGCGGCTCCGCTTAGCAGCATTGACTTCTCAATCCCATCCGGAGAATTTATCCCAATAGAGGAAAGGGATTCAAAAGAGGTCACCCATATCGCAGGCAAAAGAATAGCGCCGCTTAATGTTAAAGTAAGAAATCCTGCATTTGACGTAACGCCTGCGAAGTATATTACTGCTATAATTACAGAGAAAGGGGTGTTTAAGCCAAAGGATTTATATAAATTACAAAGACAAATCCAAAATCCTAAGCACTAAACAATATCAAATGTTAAAAATTCAAAAAAGTTTTAAGTATTTGGATTTAGAATTTGTTTAGAATTTAGATATTAGGAGAGCCTCTTGCAAAAGTATAAAGGAAATCGTTTACGCCGTCATACCCGCCCCCGCTTACAAACTGCGGGAATGACGAATAAAGACTTTTGCAAGAGCCTCAGGATTTAGGATTTTTTAAGCTATGACCATAGACGACATCTATAAACAGTACCAGAACGACATTCTATCAGCAGAAGAAAAGATAAACGAAACCTTCAGCGCTGTTGCCCCTGCCATATCCATGGTCGGCAAGCACATCCTCGTAGGCGGAGGCAAACGCATTCGCCCTTTCCTTGCGATACTTTCATCAAAACTCTCAGGATATGACGGTGAGAAAGTGAGCACCCTTGCCTGCTGCATTGAATCTCTTCATACGGCATCCCTTCTGCATGACGATGTAGTTGACGGAGCCAACATGAGGCGCGGCAGGCCTTCAGCACACTACCTATGGGGAAATCAGGTGGTAATACTTGTCGGCGATTTTCTTTATGCAAATGCATTAAGACTTATCAATTTCCTTCAAAATCAGAGCATTATGGATGCAATGACATCTGCCACCGCAAGTATGAGCGAAAGCGAGCTCTTGCAGCTTAGCAGAAAAGGCGACCCTAACATCACAGAGGAGGACTATATCAAGATAGTCAAGGGGAAGACAGCCGTGCTTATGTCTGCAGCATGCAGAGGCGGGGCGTTGCTCGGCGGAGTTTCACAGGAAAAGGAAGATGCCCTTGCATCCTTTGGCCTTAAATTAGGATTTGCATTTCAGATAGCAGACGACATCCTTGATTACATGGCAGAAGAAAAAAATCTCGGGAAGACTCTCGGTAAAGATATGGAAGAAGGCAAGATTACGCTTCCGCTTATATACCTTCTGAAAGACGCCTCTAAAAATGAGGTAGAGAGGATACAGGAGATAATAAAGGCTGAGGAGATGGCAATCTCAGACCTCTCATATATACTGGAGCTGCTAAAGAAATATAAATCCATAGAAAAGTCCTATGAAAAAGCCCGCACCTTCTTAAAAGAGGCACAAAGAGAGCTTGAAATTTTTGGCAATTCCATGGAGAAAAATGCCCTTTTAACTATCTCTAATTATGTGTTAAGCAGAGAGAAGTAACGCTTCAAATTCAGAGCGAGCGTTACTCTCCATTCAGTTTCCCCTCTCCTGTGTTTTGCAATAAATACATTTTCTATTTTTCTGGTAGGGATTGACAAAAAGAAAGAACGTCAAGCTGTTCTTTTAATCCAAGGAATAAAAGCGAAATCATTTGCGAACCCGGATGTCCCCATCTGATTTTATGAAGTGTCTCCCACGGGTTTTTATTGGCTACTGTGCCCATATATTCAGGAGATTTCTCATCTTTAAAATTAATTGCCTTGCCGTCTTCACCGTGGCATTTTATGCATGTTGACAGAAATATCCTTCCGCCATTAGCAGGATCACCAATGCTTTTTTTGGTCTGACGGTTAATGTACAAGTCAACGTCTATCTGCCCATATGTAACAAAAAGAGCCAGCGCTTCCAGATCGCTGTCAGACATTAAACTGCCAAAGGCATGTGTATCATTCTTTAGCGTTTTTAGTATCGCCTCTGGATTTTGATTCGCATAAGCCCTGATACCCACTATTCCGGTAAAACTGCTGCCTGTGCCATAAGCTCCTGCTTTGCCTTTATAATCCCATCCGTGACATTCCTTGCAGCGCCATGTTGCGGCGCCCTTTTTTTGTCCCGCAGGTGGATATGAGGGATGAGTTTTATCGATTTTAACGCCAAGCTCTCCAAGCCAGTTATCATATAAAACTCCTCCTCTGGCAAGCTGGGCAAATTTTTTGCCTGTAAGCTTCTCAATTTCTTCAGCAGCAGATGATGAAACTGTAACTAACAACGTAAATACTGCAAGAATAAACAAACAACATGCTATCTTTGTTTCTTTCATTTCTTCTCCTTTCTTCTCCTTTATTTTGATAATTGACATAAAGTTTACCACATTACAGAGGTAAGATGTAATATTATTAATGAGCGAGGCTCTTGCAAAAGTCTTTATTCGTCATTCCCGCATCCTTAAGCCTGCCCTCGAAGGTCTTAATCGGGGGCGGGTATGACGGCGGAAATGATTTCCTTGATACTTTTGCAAGAGGCTCGAGCAACAATTAATTAATATGCGAAGTTCAGGTTCTCCAAATTCATGGTTAGAAATAGCGTATCTTGCGAGCCCTTCAAAGGTAAAGTCCTATAAATCAAGTATCTGTAATTTGCTGCATTTCGTATTTTGTGATAATGGGGTATCCCCTTGACTCCAGTAACCACGAGATATAGTATATGAGGCATGGAAGATTATCCAAAGACGATGGTAGACTTTGATGCTCGGTTTATTTCAGAAGAAGCCTGCCTTGAATATTTATCCAGTCTTCGATG
>JACQXF010000112.1 GCA_016208855.1 Nitrospirota bacterium
CCTTGACAACTGAAATTTACTGGATTAGGTAGAAATCGACTTCCTGATTTCCCTCAGAATCGATTTTCTCTGCCCTATCCTTATCCAACTATTATCCGTTTGCTGCCTTGACTCCTTTATAGGATGTCTTTTCCTCTCGTTTTGTTTTAAGATATGTTGCTTAACGTGTTCTTGACACAAACAAAGTGTGTTAGCATTTGGAATTTATCCGTTTGTGCTTTGTTAGGCATACGTTACGGTCAACCTCTATTTTCCTTTTCCCATAGGGCTTTCAAATCTCTTGCTCCATGAACAAGAGCCAGTATTACAATAGTGGGTTGTTCTATGCTATAGATAAGACGATAATCTCTTGTTAGGAGTTCACGGATTTCAGAATTGCCAAGCTCTGGCACCATTCGTCCTCTTTCAGAAAACTCACTTAAAGAACGGCTTACGTCAAGAATCTCATGGGTAAACGCTGCGGCGTAATATGAAGAGTCCCGTGCTATGTACTCGGCAATACTGTCAAGGTCTTCAGTAGCTTCATATGCCCATATTACTTTCCGAGCCATTTTGCCATCCGCTTCTCAACTTCTTCCTGTGTGTAAACCCTTCCCTCTGCCGCATCTTTCAGCCCACGTTCAATTTTCTGAAGAACGTAAAGGTGATACTGAACATCCTCCAGCGAACAATCGTCCGGCAAGCGGGTTAAAAGTTTACTGACTTCTTGTTTTACTGTTTCCATTTGCTTTTCCTCCTGTGTTATGAGTCTGGAAAAATTATACCACTTTTTGATTGTGAATGGAGTCTAACGTTCCGTTGCAAAAAAGCCTGAAAGGTTCGGGCAGTAAAAAATTGACTAAGAAGCTTTGTTTTTCTCAAGAACCATCTCTATTTGCTTTAAGAGCTCATCCACTGTAAACGGCCTTCCGTCGTATCTATTAATTCTATACTTAAATTCAAACCCTGTCTCAGCCCTCATGAGGCGCGCAAATTGTCCTGTGGCGTTGTTTTCTACGCATATAGCAAGCCTTGCGTTATTTAAAAGGCTTAGATAATCAAATTTCACCCTCCCCCTTGCCCCCTCCACTCGAGGGAGGGGGATGGGGGAGGGGGCTTCTTTATTAGATAATGGGAAAGGAAACAATTCGCTAAAATGAAGCATAGAAATACTCTTTGTCTTTGCAAGCTCATCAACTGCCTCTTTAATTATCCCAAAATTAGAGCCCCATCCGACAATTACTATCTCCGGCTTCTCATCGCCGTAAAGAATGGGTGGCGATATTTCATCTCTAAGCAGAGGAAGTTTTCTTAGAAGCCTTTTTTGAACCATCTTTATCCTTGTCTCCACATCTTCCACAATATGTCCTTCTTCATCATGCTCATCGCTGTCAGTCACAACAAGATGCCTTGAAGCGCCAGGAATTGCAAATGGCGTCACCCCTGTTTCGGTAAAGGCATGTCTTTTATACTCAGAGATATTATTTAATTTATCCTCTCTCAGCCTGTAATCAGTATATTTAATTCTGCCTGAGTCAAATCCCTCAAATGTCCACTGAGAGTCAGCAAGATACTGGTCAAAGATAATAATTGCAGGCACCTGATATTTCTCTGTAAGGTCAAACGCCTTGTTTACAAGATAAAACGCCTGCTCGGGGGTTCCGGGAGCAAGGACAATCCTTGGAAATTCCCCGTGCGCTGTGTAGAGGGCAAATTGCAAGTCAGCCTGCTCTGTCCTTGTAGGAAATCCTGTTGCAGGGGCTGGCCTTTGCCCAAGCGCAATAACTATAGGGGTCTCTGTCATCGCTGCCAATGAAAGCCCCTCAACCATTAATGCAAAGCCTCCCCCTGCGGTCCCCGTCATTGCTCGCACACCTGCAAAAGATGCTCCCAGAGCCATATTTATAGCAGAAATCTCATCCTCTGCCTGTTCTACAACGATGCCGTACTCCTTCTCTTTGTCTGCCATAAAATTCATTATGCCTGTTGAGGGGGTCATGGGATAGGCTGAGTAAAGCTTACATCCAGAGGAAACTGCGCCAAGCCCTATTGCCTCGACGCCTGATATAAGAAGCAGGGGCGAGTAGGATGTGCGGCCTAAAGAAAAGGAGCATCTGGTGCAGGCCTTAAGGGCATAATCATGGCCGGCCATGGCTGCCCTGATATTTATATTTACAACATCCTCACCCTTCTTTTTAAAGGTCTCCTTTATAATCTCTATAAAGAGATCAAGCCCCATCCCCAATATGCCAAGCACCGCGCCTGTTGCCACGGTATTAGCCATTATCTTGCTTCCGCCTTCTTTTACGGCAATCCCTTCAAATGGTATGTTTAAATAATTTCCAGGCATCCCCGAGGCCTCCTTAATGCCTGCTGCCAATGCATCATAAATTATCTGGCCATTCTCAACGAGTTCAGGCTTATGAAGCGGGATGCTCTCTTTATCCATGGCAACAAGGATATCAATCCCCTGTCTTGAGGCGCTTAGAGGTTTATCTGAAAGCCTTATCTGAAAGAAATTATGGCCGCCTCTTATGCGGGACTCGTAGTCCTGGTGGGTAAAGACATGGTATCCTGACCTTGAAAAGACCTTTGCAAGCGTATCGCCTATTGTCTGGATACCCTGTCCGGCCTCTCCGCCTATCTTTATTGAGTAATCCATTTTAGATTTTTACAACGTAAATCCAGCGATAAGATTATTCCCGATAAATCGGGATGAACAAGTGGAGTAATGTGTCAAAATATCACTGTATCAGAGTGTCAAAGCATTAACAACTTTGATACTTTGAGGCTCTGATACTCTGACACTATAGAAAGATTATATCACAGAAAATTTACAGTAAAAGCTTGACCTTAATTAAGTGATTAATTTACCATACTTAAAATTACAACAGAAGGCGGGGGCAATATGTTTAAGGGTTCAATTGTCGCAATCGTAACTCCATTTAAAAATGGAAAAGTAGATGAAAAAGCGCTTGGCGACCTTATAGAGTGGCATATAGCAGAGGGCACTGATGCAATAGTGCCATGCGGCACCACAGGAGAGTCTGCTACGCTTGATTATGATGAACACTATAGGGTCATAGAGATAGCGATCAAGGTTGTCAATAAGAGGGTTCCTGTTATCGCAGGCACAGGAGCTAATGCAACAGATGAAACCATAATGATTACTGAGAAGGCAAAAAAAATGGGAGCAGACGGGGCGCTTCTTGTTACACCTTATTATAATAAGCCGACACAGGAAGGCCTTTATCAGCACTATAAAAAAATTGCAGAGTCAGTGGATATCCCGATTGTTTTATACAATGTGCCGGGACGCACAGGGGTAAATATGCTTCCGCCTACTGTTGCAAGGCTTGCTGAAATCAACAACATAGTAGGGATTAAAGAGGCTACAGGCGACATGAAGCAGGTAAGCGAGGTATTGCGCTTGTGCGGGGAGAGACTTACGGTAATCTCAGGTGACGACTTTACAACCCTTCCGCTTCTTGCCCTTGGCGGCAAAGGGGTAATCTCTGTTTCAGCCAATGTTGCCCCAAAGGATGTGTCTTTAATGTGCAGGGCATGGGCTGACGGAAACATTGAAGAGGCAAAGAGGCTTCATTTTAAACTTGAGCCTTTAAATGCAGCCATGTTTATAGAAACAAATCCGATGCCGGCAAAGACCGCCTTAAGCATGATGGGAAAGATTCAGGAGGAGATGAGGCTGCCGCTTTGTGAGATGGCTCAGGCAAATAAGGAGAAGCTGAGAAACATTCTTATAGCCTATGGAATTTCCGTGAAGAACTGAGATAAAAATATACTTCTTGAAAATAGTATGTTCTTTTTGTTATACAAGTTATATACAGCGATGAGGCAAAGTTACCTGCCTTGCGCGTGATAGGTGGAAAAACTTGAACCGCTATGTATTAACAACAGGGAGCCAGAGTAAGACAAGTATGTGCGTCCTTTTTATGGGAAGGCCTTCTCTTGTCTTCAAGGCACCCACCTGTATAATCAGGGATTCAAGTCTTCTGTCTACACGGCAGGGCGGGACCTATATATCCGCATTTGCGGGATTATTATTTTTAATTTTTAAGGCCTTGACAGCAAGAGTTCTTCGGGTAAGGATATCTAATATAGATATCCCATGGTACGACCGCTTCGTTAATATTTTCTATATAAAACTTAGAGATTATATTAACGGGGTTTTATCTATAGATATTAAGAATCTACAAAGACTTATCTTAATCTCTACCTAAGAACCCGCCTGTCATAAGCCACAAAAAAATAGAATACTCTTAGAGTCTCTTCAGGATGCAGGAAGGAGACTTAGAAGGAGGAGTGTGCAATGACAGACTATATCTACATCTACGTCTCTGCAGCGCTTGCAGTAGGACTGCTCGTTGGCTTAGTTTTCTCCGTTGTTTTCTCTAAAAGGGGCGCAAACAGAAAGCTAAGAGAAAACGAGCAGCGGGCGAGGCAGATTTTAGACGAGGCCAATCAAAAGGCTGAAACAATTAAAAAAGAGGCTCAGGTTGAAGCCAAGGATAAAATATTCCTTGCAAAAACAGAGGCTGAGAAGGAATTAAAAGAGCGCCGTGCAGAACTCAACCAGCTTGACAGAAGGCTTCACCAAAGAGAAGAAATGCTTGACAGGAAACTTGAGCACCTTGACAGGAAAGACAATGACTTTAACCGCAAGGAGAAAGAGCTCCTCAATAAAGAAAGAACCTTAAGCGATAAGGATCAGAAATACGACGGGCTGATCAAAGAACAGATTGCAATGCTTGAACGTTTTTCAGGCTTAAGCTCTGAAGAAGCAAAGAAGGAACTCCTTTCAAAGGTAGCGGAAGAGTCTAGATTTGAGGCGCTTAAAGTGGCTAAGAAGGTTGAAGAAGAGGTAATGGAGTCCTCTGACAGAAAGGCAAAAGAAATCCTAAGCCTCGCTATCCAGCGATACGCAAGTGAGTATGTGGGTGATATAACGGTATCAGGGGTGAGCCTTCCAAGCGATGAGATGAAGGGCAGGATAATCGGCAGGGAGGGAAGAAATATCAGGGCGCTTGAAGCAGCCACAGGGGTTGAGTTCATAGTAGATGATACCCCTGAAATGGTTATGATCTCAAGCTTTGACCCTATTCGCAGGGAGATAGCAAAGCTCTCCCTTTCACGCCTTATAACAGACGGCAGAATACATCCGGGCAGGATTGAAGAGATTGTAGAAAAAGTAAGGAAAGAAGTAGAGACAGCAGTAAAGGAAGAAGGGGAGAAGGCGGTGTTTGACCTCGGCCTTCACGGGCTTCATCCAGAGTTAATAAAACTTATAGGCCGGCTTAAGTACAGGACATCGTATGCCCAGAATGTATTGGAGCATTCAAAAGAAGTGGCCTATCTGGCAGGGATTATGGCAGGAGAACTCGGTGTTGATGTAAAGCTCGCAAAGAGAGGGGGGATTCTCCATGACATCGGCAAGGGAGTTGACCATGAAATGGAGGGTTCACATCAGTCTATTGGCGCAGGACTTGCAAAAAAATATGGAGAGCACACAAAGGCAGTTAATGCAATTGAGGCTCATCATGGCGAATGCGACTTTTTGACAGTGGAGTCAGCCCTCGTGGCAGCAGCAGATGCCCTGTCAGCAGGCAGGCCAGGGGCAAGGAAAGAGACCCTTGAGAGTTATCTTAAGCGCCTTGAAAAGCTGGAGGAGCTTGCCAACTCCTTTAGCGGCGTAGAGAAGTGCTACGCTATTCAGGCAGGAAGGGAAGTGCGGCTTATTGTGAAGCCAGAGGAAGTAACTGACGAGGTTTCTGCACAAATTGCGCGGGAGCTTGCAAAGAAGGTAGAGGCTCAGCTTACATATCCCGGGCAGATAAAGGTTACCGTAATAAGGGAATCCAGATATGTGGATTATGCAAAATAAATATAAGTGGGAAATGGAAAATAGGAGAGGGGAAATAACATATAAAAATATTTCTCATTTCTCAGTTTTTATTTCTCATTTTTAACTATGAAAGTCTTATTCATCGGCGATATTGTAGGGAAGCCCGGCAGACGGGCGCTGAAAGAGGGAATCCGCAGTATAGCAGAAAAGATAAAGATAGACTTTGTAATAGCTAACGGCGAAAATGCAGCAGGCGGCTTTGGCATTACAAAGGAAGTTGCTGAAGAGATGTTTTCAGCAGGTGTTGATGTTATCACCTCCGGCAATCATATCTGGGATAAGAAAGAGGCAGCCCCTTATATCATGCGTGAAAACAGGCTGCTGAGGCCTGCAAACTATCCTCATGGCGCTATAGGCTACGGCAGTATTGTTATGAGCAGCCGTGAAGGAGCCAAGGTAGCAACCCTGAACCTTTCCGGAAGGATATTTATGAGTCCTTTGGACTGCCCTTTTCAGATTGCAAAGAAGGAAGTGGCTCAGCTTAAATCAGAGACCAATATAATCATTGTTGATATGCATGCTGAGGCTACATCTGAAAAGTCAGCAATTGGATGGTTTCTTGACGGTGAGGTTAGCGCAGTAGTAGGAACTCATACGCATGTGCAGACTGCTGATGAGAAGATACTGCCAGGCGGCACGGCCTTCATAACAGATGCAGGCATGACAGGCCCTGTTGATTCAATCATAGGCGTAAAAAAAGAGCAGATTATAGGAAAATTTCTAACGCAGGTTCCTGTCCGCTTTGAGACAGCAGGCGGAGCAACCATGTTTTCCGCAGTCTTAATTGAGATAGATTCAAAGACAGGCCGTGCTAAGGAAATTAAAAGATTACAGCTTACTTTTTCTTAGATTTGATTTAGATTAGATAAATCAGGGAAGGCATAAAGCCTCCCCTGACAAGGGAAAAACTATTTTACTGCAGTCTTAAGGGCCTTACCAGCAGAAAACTTAGGAACTCTTGCAGCAGGAATCTTAATCTCTGCACCGGTCTTTGGATTGCGTCCCTTTCTTGCCTTTCTCTTGGAGGTCTTAAAAGTACCAAAGCCAACAAGTGTAACAGTACCACCCTTTTTCAGGGTTTTTGTGATTCCGTTGAAAACAGAATCAACAGCCTTTGCAGCAGCTGCTTTTGAGATCTCCGCGCCTGATGCTACTGCATCAATCATTTCAGCCTTTGTCATAATTTTTCTCCTTTCGTTCTTACAATTTTATATTAAAGAAACACTTAGGCTACAAAAAAGATACAGCAGAGGCTTAGATTTGTCAATACCTTTATTGAAATAAACAAAAAATTTACATCAAGCAAACTTTGTGCTAAAAGGATAATCAACCTACCTCAGTTCTTCCATAAGCTGTAATGCGTCTCTGCGCTTAAGAGGATCACTGCTTCTATCAAGCACTGTCTTAAAATGTTCCATAGCCTGCTCTTTATCTCCTGTTCTAATATAGGCATTGCCAAGCTCCCAGTGTGCATCAATATACTCAGGGGTGATTGTAACTGCCCTTTTAAATGACTCTATGGCTTGGTTGTCTTCGCCTAATTTTACCTGTACAAGGCCAAGCACATAAAGCGCCTGCGGGCTGTATGGGTTTCTGATAACCGCCTTTTTCAGCGCATCTGCTGCCTCCGGATAATCCCCTTTTCTGTAAAGTGCGTAACCCATATTTGAAAACGCCTTCTCCGGGGTTGCATAAAGAGGGTTCCTTACTGCTGCTTGGAAATAACCTATTGCCTCATCCATGCTGCCCATCTCCATGTGAGTTACGCCGAGGTTATTCACGGCATCTGAATAGCTTGGATCTATGGATAGCGCCTGTTTAAAATAAGAGATTGCTTCGCCATATTTTCCAAACCCCTGGCTGATAAGGCCAAGCGCATTTAGGGAGTATTTATCCTGAGGATTTAAGCTAAGGGCCTTTTGAAACTCTATAGAGGCATCATGAAGCCTTTGCTCTGTCAGATAAGAAATGCCTATCTTATAATGAACATCTGCCTGTTTTGCATCCTCAATATGAGAGGTTGTAACGCATGATAAATTCAGACAACAGAGCACAGAGCATAGAATACAGACTAAAGAAGGAAAGAAATTAGTACTCAGCATTCTATGTTCTGTTGTCTGTGCTTTGTGTTCTGTGCTCTGTGCTCTGTGTTCTCTCATTTGCCAGTTAACCTTATCAAAAACACGGGAAAGATTCAAGCCTTCGCCTGTTTTCTTTTTAATCTCTTTAGCAGGGCTTCAGCTCCGTATGTATTTAACACATCGCTTTTTTTAAGCCATCCCCTTCTTGCAATGCCAATGCCAAAGGCCATGTAATCAAACTGCGGCAATATATGCGCATCTGTGCTTATAACAAGAGATATCCCCATCTCCATAGCCTTCCTTGCAGAGACATCATTCAGGTCAAGCCTCAAAGGGTAGGCATTTATCTCTATGGCTGTTTCTGTTTCATTGGCTGCCCTGAGAAATTCATCCATGTCAACCTCATATGCATCCCTTTCCCCGATTAATCTGCCTGTCGGGTGTGCAATAACTGATACATAGGGGTTTTTCATGGCAGATATAAGCCGCCCTGTCAGCTGTTCGCTGCTCTGTCTGAACCCTGAATGAATAGAGGCAAGCACAATATCTAACTCCCTGAGTATCTCATCAGGATAATCAAGCGCCCCATTGCTTCGTATATCCACTTCAGTGCCGGCAAGTAATTTAAATCCCGTTAGTTTTTTGTTTATAGCCCTTATTTCTTTGACCTGCTCTAAGATACGCTCCACACTCATACCTCTTGCAATGCCAAGCCCTTTTGAATGGTCAGTGACAGCTATATACTCATATCCCCTTTTCTTTGCCTCATTAATTAACTCAGAGAAGTCATGGCTTCCGTCACTCCATCTGGAATGCACATGAAGGTCTCCGCGGATATCTCTAAGCTCTATAAGGGAGGGGAGCTTCCCTGTTATAGCCAGATCAATCTCTCCGTTATCTTCCCTCATTTCAGGAGGGATAAAGGGAATGCCGAGCGCCTTATATACATCCGCCTCGTCTTCACCCCCGATCTTCTCCCCTGTTGCTGCCTTAAAGATGCCGTATTCATTTATCTTAAGCCCTTTTTTAACAGCCATCTCTCTGAGCCTTATGTTATGTTCCTTGCTTCCTGTGAAATAGGCTAAGGCAGAGCCAAAAGAGCTGTCATCAACAACCCTTAAATCAACCTGAATGCCCTCATGGGTAACAATGCTTGATTTTGTCGGCCCGTGAGACAGAATATCCCTTACCTCCGGAAGATGGATAAAGCCGCTCATGCCCTTGGCAGGGTCAGTTGATGTTGCAAGTATATCAATATCCTTTATGGTCTCTTTCCATCTCCTGAGACTTCCTGCGAGACTAAGCTTTTTGAGCGGTGTTTTCTCCCTCAGCCTTTTTATTATCTCTTCTGCAAGCGGAAGAACTCTGGCAATAGGCTGGCGCTCAGAGTACCTTTTGCGCATATCAATACCTTTAAGGATATTCTGTTCTGTCTTTGCCTGTATCCCAGGAAGCCCTTTTAATTTTCCCGCCTTTGCCAGACGCTCAAGTTCATCAAGGTTCTTTATTTTGAGCTTATCGTGAAGCAGTCTTGCGGTCTTAGGCCCAAGCCCGGGCACTGACAGAAGCTCTATAAATCCCGGAGATACCTCTTTGCTTAACTCCTCATAAGTCTTAATATGCCCTGTCTTTACATATTCAATAACCTTGCCTGCCAGGTCATGGCCAATCCCCGGGATGCCCATCAGCTCCTCTTCAGATGCCTCTGAAACATCCATTGTGAAGCTGTCTATGTTTTGAGCTGCCTTTCTGTATGCCCTGATGCGGAAAGGGTTATCTCCTTTTATCTCAAGGATGTCCGCAATTTCATTAAAGATCTTTGCAATCTCCTGATTCTTCATAATCTAAGTATATCACCCGGTATTTTCATTTTTTAGAAAAAATTGATATGTCCTTAAAAGGGCGATTCCATTCCGATGCAATCAATCAATAGTTTTCTGATATAATATCCACAAATGGATAAGGTCAATAGAAATGAAATTTAAATGGGATCCAAAGAAAGCAAGCTCAAATCTTCGAAAACATAAGGTTTCCTTTGAAGAAGCATCAACTGCTCTAAGTGACCCTATAGCTATTACAGGCGCAGACCCAGACCATTCAATCGGTGAGTTTAGATATGTCACCTTTGGTATTTCAGAGCGTGGCAGGTTATTAGTGGTTGCTCATACTGAACAAAGTGAGACTATTAGAATCATACTAAGACGGTCATAAGTAAAGCCACATAGCTTGTCATTCCCGCAGTCCGTTGAGCGGGAATCCAGACAGCTAAAGAACTGGATGCCCGATTAAGAACCTCGGGCATGACGTTTAATTTATGTGTCTTTATTTATGAACTCATTAGTAAGTGCTCGCCTTGCGAGCAGAAGGGAGAAAAAGATTTATGAAGAAGGTTAAACAAATAGAAAAAGACGAATTGCGTGCTGAATATAAGCGTTCAGACTTCCCGGAGCCTTTGGTGCGTGGGAAGTATGCGAAACGTATAAGCGAGTCGTCTAACGTTGTTGTGCTGGACCCGGAGGTTTCTGAGGTTTTCCCAAACGAAGAAGCTGTAAATACCGCCCTCTTATCATTAATCAAGCTTGCACAAAAGACCGTACGCCTAACAAGGCGCTCAAGCGGGCGTGCTAAAAAGCTGCACGCAGCTTAGCTTGGAGGCGATACAATAATTCATGTCAAAACTTACCCATTTTGATAAAAAAGGCAAGGCAAGGATGGTTGATGTTACTGGGAAAACGCCCACGCAGCGTGAGGCAGTGGCAACCGGCTCTGTCTATATGAAGAAAGAGACATTAAGGCTTATTACTGATAAAAAAATCTCAAAGGGCGATGTATTTGAGACAGCAAGGCTTGCCGGCATAATGGCTGCAAAGAGAACGCCTGAGCTTATACCGCTCTGCCATCCTCTTAGTATTACCTCTGTAAGTGTGGACTTCAATGCAGATAAAAAGAAAAACAAGGTTGATATAGAGGCGAGGGTTAAATGTTCAGGCCAGACAGGGGTAGAGATGGAGGCGCTTACTGCTACGGCAGCAGCAGCCCTTACAATCTATGATATGTGCAAGGCCGTTGATAAGGCAATGGTTATATCAGATATTATGCTGATGGAAAAACGTGGAGGAAAGAGCGGGGAATACAAAAGACAAATCCTAAATCCAAAATCCTAAATTCGCAATAATTTCATTTCAAAATTAACATTTATCATTTCGCCAGTTCACAGCACATTAGCTCTATCAGTGAACTGCCCTGTTTAAACTCCTCAAGATGTTTCCCAATGACTTTTTCTGACTTCTTTGATAAACTTTTTCAGATGCCTGAATCTTTAATTGATCAACTATCAAAGATTGTTGCCGAGGGCAAGAAGGAAGTGGAGCGGATACTGGAAAGGTTGTCCGGTTCTAACAAGCTTACCTTGCAGACTAATGAGTATGTGCTGCCATCCAAGGACAAGTCCGGGCTTTATCGCGGGCAGATGAAAGACATCTCTGAGCAGGAATGGCACAACAGGCTTATCTATGGCGACAACCTACTTGTAATGCAGGCGCTACTTGCCGGTGATCCGGCAACCGGATTGCCTTCCATGCGCGGCAAGGTTGATCTGATCTATAATGACCCGCCCTTTGACAGCAAGGCTGATTACAGGACAAAGATCATGTTGTCGTCTCCTAAATCTGTTGTCATACCCGCGAAGGCGGGTATCCAGAAAGATTCAGAAAAACTGGATTCCCGTTTTCACGGGAATGACAAAAGCGTGGTTATCGAACAGAAGCCGACGGTGCTTGAGCAATTCGCCTATTCCGACACATGGAAAGACGGGACAGTCAGTTATCTCCGAATGATGTATCCGAGACTTGTCTTGATGAGAGAATTGTTGAGCGAGCAGGGATCAATTTATGTCCATCTCGATTGGCATGTGGGGCATTATGTGAAGGTGTTGATGGATGAGATTTTCGGGAAAGAGAATTTCAGGAATGAGATTTATGTTAAGCGAATAAGAAAGAATGTTCAGGAGAGAGAAAGAGTTCCCCGTTTGAACGAAGCTCTTGATTCTGTTTTTTTCTATGCCAAGACGGATCAGCATCTTATATCGCCACCTAAAAAATATGACCCCAAGCCTGAGAGATGGCACTCGTTTGAAGCAGCGGGTCATAGGAATGGCATGGATTACGAACTATTTGGTTTTAAACCAAACGCAGGTAATCATTGGAGATGGACAAAAGAAAAAGCAGAACAAGCAATCAAAGAAGGTGTTTTAAGGGCTAATCCTAATACAGGGAAACCCGAATATAAAATTGAGGCTTCTGAATATATTTTGAGAGATACCTTATGGGATGATATAACGGCATCCGCCTTTACTACTGGATATACTACAGAGAAAAAAGAATCTCTACTTGAAGCATTCATTTTAATGTCATCCAACAAAAACTCCATCATCGCCGATTTCTTCTCCGGCTCCGGCACTACCGGCGCGGTTGCTGAAAAACATGGCCGAAGGTGGATAATGTCCGATATCGGCAAGCCTGCGATCATGATTACGAGACAGCGGCTTATAGATCAGGAGGCAAAGCCGTTCCTCTATCAGTCCATCGGCGATTATCAAAAGGAAGCCTTTACCTCAAGCCGCCTGTTCAGGCGCATTGGAGATTTGTCACAGGTCGTCATCAACCTCTACGGCGCATTGCCCTTCCCTGATGAGCAGAATCCAAACCGCAATCTGGGATATATCAAGAACTCACGCACCCTTGTTATGGTTGATTCCCCTTCAAAACTGACCGGCTATGCCACATTGAAGAAGGCGCAGGAACTGAGGGAGTCTTTTCTTGGCGGCTGGGACAGGGTTGTGGTTCTCGGCTGGAACTTTGTCTTTGACATTGCAACGCTCATCAAGAATTTCAACGATGATAAACTGGAAGTTCTGGTTATCCCTCCTGATCTTCTCGACAAGCTCAAGACAAAGTCCAGCTATGAAAGCCTCTTGAAAAGCGGCAAGATACGCTTCTCATCGCTCCAGTATCTCTCCATTAAAAAACCGGAGGTAAAAAACTATTCATCCGACATCGATGAAATAACTATCGAGCTGGACAATTACATTCTTCTCTCTCCTGACGCCCTGCCCCTTGATGACGCAAACAAGGGAAAATTGCAGGACATCATCGCGCATGACCCGCTTGCGCTTATCGAATACTGGAGCGTGGACCCTGATTACGACGGCGAGACCTTCCGCAGCAAATGGCAGGATTACAGAAGCAATGTTGATAATGACGCTGACCCGTTCAGAGTTGTAAAAGAAGTCGCCATCCTGTCACCAAAGGTCAAAGGCAAACGCAGAATCTGCGTGAAGGCGGTTGATGTGTTCGGCTTTGAGAGCGTGGTCGTGGAGGAAGTGGGATAATGGAGAAGATATACAAAAACGGCTACGACTTCTTTTTCTGGCCCTATGAGCCACAAACGAAAATAAAGCATTTTGTATTCAAGGAATATTTCGATAAATGGGTAACAATTGTCGGCAAATGGAATGATTTGAACTATTTTGACTGCTTTGCCGGAAGCGGCGCATATATCGAAAATGACGCTATTTATTATGGCTCTCCTTTACTTGCAGCAGAAGTTATCGAAAAAAACAAAGAAAACTTGGACAGGAAAGTTACTATTGTCCTTATTGAACAAGACAAAAACAATATCGAAAACATCAGTAAGCTATTTAAGCACAGGGGACTTAAAACAGAGCCTATAATTATTGAAGGAAGCTTTGATGCTGAAATAAATAAACTTCTGGATGGAACTAAGGGCAACTTAAAACCAACTTTCTTTTTTATTGATCCCTTCGGCTTTAAAATAAAGTTTCAAACCCTTCAGCGGATTATGGCAATTCCCAAATCAGAGATATTGCTCAACTTCATGTTTACACAAGTAAATCGTTTTTTGATTGACGAACTTGAAGACACGCTTAATGATTTGTTTGGATGCAAGGATTGGAAAGATTTAAAAACATTGAGCGGTACAGAGAGAGAGCAGGGAATCGTTAATTTATATCGGACAAAATTAAAAGAATTTTCAAAGTTTGTTTTTCCATATCGCCTGAGCTTTTCCGACAGAGACAGAACCTACTATTATCTTTTTCACCTCACAAATAACCTTAAAGGCTGTTCAATCATGAAGTCGGCCTTTGCTAAATTCAATTACGGCAAAGTCGAGTTCTCCGGGCCTAAACATGGACATTTAGGCTTTTTTGACCATAAAGATTTCAAAGCGAATGAAATAAAGAAGTTTTTTCTTAAGAAATACAAAGGACAAAGTAAAAGTTATGAGGCGGTATTGACGGAGAATATTGATGAAGAACCCTTTCTTGAAAGTGATATTTATAGGACATTGCAAGAAATGGAGAACAATGAAGTAAAAATAAGAAGGCATCCGGAGTTAACGCCGAAAGGCAGAAAAAGAAAAAGCATCAAGCTTGATGATGAGATTTCTTTTAAAGGAGATTAGTCATGGAGCATATAAAGAGAAAATCACTTCTTTACAAAACCGCTGTTGAATATGGTGATTACACCATCAACCATGTTGAAGGATGCTCGCACGGGTGCATGTATCCATGCTACGCAATGCTTATGGCTAAGAGGTTCGGCAGAGTTAAGAGCTATGATGACTGGATAAAGCCTAAAATTGTTTCAAATGCCGCTGAATTACTGAAGAAAGAAATACCAAGGTACAGGGACAAAATTAAATTTGTGCATCTCTGCTTCAGCACCGACCCGTTCATGTACGGCTATCAAGAAATAGCAGAGTTGAGCGTTAAACTCATCAGGATGCTGAACGGCGCAGGCATAAAATGCACCGCTCTGACAAAAGGGATTCTGCCTAATGAACTGGCAGAACTGAGCACTTCAAATGAATTCGGGATTACGCTGATTTCACTTAATGAAGATTACAGAAGTCAGTATGAGCCTTTCTCCGCACCTTATAAAGAGAGAATTAAGAGCCTCTACCGCTTGCATAAAAAAGGAGTAACGACATGGGTAAGCATAGAGCCTTATCCTACGCCCAATATAGTTGATCAGAAGTTTGAAAAGATTCTTGAGGCTGTCGCCTTTGCGGATAAGATTATATTCGGCAGGCTCAACTATAATGCGATGGTTTCGCAATATCAGGATCATAAAGGCTTTTACAATAAGTTGAGCCGTCAGGTTATTGAGTTCTGCAAAACAAACAACAAGGAATACCACATTAAAGAAGGTACTATGACAAATGATTCAAAAGCTAACAAGCCAGATGTTACTGCATCTCTATTCGGTAGGCAGGAACATGTGGCGATGATATGTAGATAATGTCCATATCCTTAAACACAGGCACAAGGGATGTTCCGCTAAAGTTTGCAAGAGAGCTGTCTGCGCTGGTATTAAGCGAATGGGAGAACGGCAGCTTCATTAGCAAAACTACGCCGGTTACTCAAGACTTGCTTCGGTTCTGGTTTTCCGGTCCTTTCTGTGACGCAAGGACAGTCAACTTCCACGAAGGACAGCGGCAGGCAATCCTGAATACAATCTATACTCATGAGATTTTAAAGGCAGAGTCTGTGTTCGATATGTATTCCTCAGTCAGCAGTGACATTACTGCCGAAATGGATTTGTCCTATCTCAAAAAAGACAAATTCAGCCATCCAAAATACTGCATCAAGATGGCTACAGGCACAGGCAAGACATGGGTACTGAATGCTCTCTTGATATGGCAATATCTCAATGCAAGGCATTCCGACATATGTCATTCCCGCGAAGGCGGGAATCCAGAAAAAGACTGGATTCCGGGTCAAGCCCGGAATGACGGAAATAACCCTACATTTTCCAAAAGGTTTTTAATTGTATCACCGGGTTTAATCGTATATGAACGGCTTCTGGACGCTTATCTTGGCAAGGAAGAACAGGACGGCACAAGGAACTTTGCCACATCGGACTTTAAAAAGTTCGAGGACTTGTTCATCCCTTCCGCATATAAAGAAACCCTCTTTGGATTTATTCAGTCGAATGTCGTGAGAAAAGAAGAAATAGGAAAGAAGATTACCGGCGACGGAATGATTGCGATTACAAACTGGCATCTTCTGTCAGGAGTCGAAGAAGAGGAATACTCAGAAACAGCTCCTCTGGAAGACCCTTCACAGGCGGTAAAGGAAATATTCCCTATTACACCCGGCACGTCAGCAGGACATTCACTCGAAACTCTCGATAATCAGTATTTGAGCGGCGGTGAAATTGAATATCTTGCCGGGCTTGAAAATATGGTTGTCTTTAATGACGAGGCGCATCACATTCACGAAACAAAGAAAGCCGGAATTGTCTCTGAGGTTGAATGGCAGAAATCGCTGAATAAAATTGCTGAAGGCAAAGGCAGAAGCTTCATCCAGATTGATTTTTCAGCAACTCCCTATGACGTGACAGGAAGCGGGCAGAAGAGGACGAAGCATTTCTTTCCTCATATTATCGTGGACTTTGATCTTAAGACAGCTATTCATCAAGGACTTGTGAAAACAATTACCCTTGATAAGCGCAAAGAGATTGCCACAATGGAGCTTGATTTTAAAGCTGTGCGTGAGGGGAATACAGTGATCGGCCTTTCACCCGGACAGAAGCTCATGCTCAGGGCAGGCTTACAGAAACTAAAGATACTGGAAGAACAGTTTGTGAATTTGACCCGCGACAAATCGGGAATATCTGACAAGCATCCAAAGATGCTGGTGATATGCGAGGATACAAAGGTTTCACCATTTGTGACGCAGTTTCTTGCTGACAATGAAGGACTTGGCGAAGAAGATGTTGTACAGATAGATTCGGACAAGAAAGGCTCAATCCCTGCTAAGGAGTGGACGACTGTTAAGCAGCGTCTTTTCAATATAGATAAACATTCCAGTCCGAAGGTTATTGTCTCTGTCCTCATGCTCAGGGAAGGCTTTGATGTAAACAATATTTGCGTTATCGTTCCGTTGCGGTCAACTCAGGCCCCGATTCTGCTTGAACAGATCATCGGAAGAGGCCTGCGTCTAATGTGGCGTGAACCGGATTATCAGGAACTAAAGACTGAGAACAGGATTAAACTCTTACAGAAAAAAGAAGCGCCGTCAAATTACCTCGATATATTAAGCATTGTCGAACATCCTGCATTTATCGAATTTTATGATGAACTTGTCAAAGAAGGTTCTATCGCTGAAACGCATGAATTGCCTGAAGATCGGGAAAGCATCCTCGGGGATATTATAAAAGTCGGCTTGAAAAGCAACTATAAAGACTATGATCTTTATTGGCCTGTTGTTGTTCAGGACAAAGAAGAAATCCTTCAGGTCATGGAGCCTTCCGCTTATTATTTCTCCGGTTTTGAGTGGTATTCATTAGACAAGCTGAAAGACATGGTTCCAAAAGATGAGGTTTTTGTCTCGGAAGAGATAACTGTCAAAACCCGGTTCGGAGACTATAGGGTGACCGGCGACCTGCTCACAGCTAAGAGCTATAACGAGTTTCTGGCAAAACTGGTTAAAACTATAACCAGCACTTTTGTAAAAGTCAGCCAGAGAACGATGAAGGATTATCCTGTAATGCAAATCAACAATGCTTCATTGATCGGGGTTGTTGACAATTTCATTCGCAACGGCCTGTTCAAAGCTTCCTTCGATCCATTTGAAGATAACAACTGGCGTATATTGCTGCTTTCACAGACCGGCATTACACAGCACCTTGTTAAGGAACTCAGCAGGATTGTTTATGACATGCAGAACAATATAAATGTTGAAGAGGCGGTTGTAATCAAAAAATACTTTTCTGAAGTGAATGAATTGAAGATGCGTGAAAATTATTCTCTCGATATTACAAAGACTATATATGAGAAACTTCCTTACCCATCTAACAAAGGAGAATTAGAGAGGAATTTCATGCTCTATTGTGACAGCGATTCTCTGGTTAACAGCTTCTTGAAGATCAATGAGAATTATCACGATTTTGCCCACTTAAATTATATCCGTAATGACGGGATGCTGTCGGCTTACTATCCCGACTTTATCGTTAAGACGTATTCATATGTTTATCTTGTTGAGACAAAAGCAACGAAAGATATTGACGATGCCAACGTGAGGCAAAAAGAACTTGCTGCTTTGGATTGGCTCAATAAAATTAATGCACTTAATACTGATGACAGAATGGGATGTGAATGGAGTTATGTGTTATTGGGTGAAACAACCTTTTACAGTCTGCGGGACAAGGGGGCGTCTGTGAAGGAGATTATGGACTTCGGGAAGCTAACGCAGCAGAAGGTGTCAAAAACATTATTTTAGAGAGGCTGATTTTTTATGAAGATTCTTAAATATAACGACCTTGACACATCAAAGGTAAAACGCCAATACGAAAAGGTTGTCAGTTTCCTTGAGAATGATAATTTCCATTCTGCAGAAGTTAAAAAACTTGGGGAACACGGCCTGTATAGGGCAAAGCTTGACGACGCCAATCGTCTGATATTTAAGATTGCAAAATATCAGGGAGTCAGTTACGCCCTTATGCTTGAGGTGGTGCTTAATCATGCCTATGATAAAGCAAAATTTTTAAGAGGTGCAAAGATTGATGAGAGCAAAATCCCTAATGTTGATGATAATGCACAGATAAAGGACTCGACCCTGCCTTCTCTTGTCTATATTAATCCAACCGATAAATGCTTTCATTTCCTTGACAAGATTATCTCCTTTGACCCTGACCAACAAGAGGTCTATAAAGCCAATCCCCCGCTTATTATTATCGGACCGGCAGGCAGCGGCAAGACCGCGCTTACGCTTGAAAAGATGAAGCGGTTTTACGGGCATGGCATTTACGTAACCCTTTCGCCTTACCTTTCCGATAATGCCCGCAATATTTATTACAGCAGCCATTATGAAAATGACGGTCAGGATATCTCGTTTCTGTCTTTCAGGGAGTATCTTGAAACGATGCGGGTCCCTGAAGGCAGAGAGATCAGATATAGCGCCTTTGCCCATTGGCTGCTTAGATTTCCGCGACAGCATCGTGTTGCGGACGCCCATCGTTTGTATGAAGAATTCCGTGGTGTGATAACAGGCTCTGTAGTTGACAAGCCATACCTCAGTCGTGAGGAGTACCTTAACCTCGGCGTCAGGCAGTCCATTTATCTTGCTAATGAGCGTGAGTTAGTCTATACCCTTTTTGAAAAGTATCTTGTCTTTCTCAAGGAAAACGGCTTTTACGACCCGAATATCCTTGCTCATAGTTATCTGAAAGAAGTCAGGCAGATTTATGATTTCGTGGTTATTGACGAAGTGCAGGACATTACCAATATCCAGCTTCAGGTCATTCTTAAAAGCCTCAAAAGTCCCGATAGTTTTATACTCTGCGGCGATTCCAATCAGATAGTGCATCCGAACTTCTTTTCATGGAGCGGGCTGAAATCCATGCTTTATGGGAGCGCATCGCTTGAGACGAAGAAGGTGATGCGGATTCTACAGTCAAATTTCCGCAATGCAAAGTCAATAACAGAACTCTCAAACAGGCTTATAAAGATTAAACAAAAGAGATTCGGCTCTATTGACAGAGAAAGCACATATCTCATGAGCAGCCTCTCTGAAAAGGCAGGCGAGGTTGTATTCCTGAAAGATATTGACAGGGTTAAACAGGATCTAAACAAGAATATCAGACGCTCTGCAAAATTTGCCGTGATAGTCATGCGTGACGAAGACAAGGCACTGGCGCGCAAATTTTTTGATACGCCTCTTCTCTTCAGCATACATGAGGCTAAAGGGCTTGAGTATGAAAATGCGATACTCATGAATTTTGTTTCAGACGAGCGCCAGAGTTTTCAGGAAATTGTAAGAGGAGTGGGTGAAGAAGACCTTGAAGGAGAAATCCTCTACATGCGGGCATCGGACAAGACGGATAAATCTCTTGATGTATATAAATTTTTTATCAATTCTCTGTATGTGGCTGTTACCCGTGCAGTGCAAAGGCTTTACATAATAGAGACCGATGCAAGGCATCAACTCCTTCAAATGTTGGGTCTGCGCAATGCGCTTGAGCAGGTATCTCTAAAAACAGAACAGTCAACTAATGAAGAGTGGCAGGCAGAGGCCCGCAGGCTTGAGCTTCAGGGCAAGCAGGAGCAGGCAGAGGAGATAAGACGCTCTATATTGAAGACACAGCCTGTGCCGTGGGATGTTCTCACCCCTCAAAGGGTTATGGCGTTGGCGTCTCAGATACGCACTGCTAAAGACAATCCGCAAAGACCGAGAAAGGCGCTTTTTGAGTATGCCTTGTTTTATAATTCGCCCATGGTTATTAAATTTCTGAGCGCGCACAACTTTAACAAGGCAAGGCAGATTCATTTAATGCGTGAGGGGGGGGCGTTCTTTAACTCATCGTTGTATGAACAGCAAAAGACGAGTCTTACAGCAAACTATCTTCAAAAATATGCAGGCGGCTTTTATAAAGAGGTTATCAGGCATTGCGAGCTTTACGGAATCGACCATCGCACGGAATTCAATGCGACCCCTTTGATGCTTGCAGCAAGAGCCGGCAATATACCGCTAATTACAGAATTGCTGTCTGCCGGAGCAAACCCTGAATTGACCGACAACTACGGCTTAACTGCATGGCAAATTGCACTTCAAAGGGCTATCCTTGATAAGAAATTTGCATCCACAGCGTTTTTAGAAATAAATGAGATGCTTTCACATTCAAGTGTAAGCTTAAGAATAGATGACAGACTGATTAAACTTGACAGCAGTCAAGGGGAATTTATGCTCTTTCATATCTTTTTTGTGCTTCTGGCGCATAGCTTCGATTACCTGCTGCCGGGGGCAGCTGCCCTTACTGCTGTCCAACTGTCTAAAATGGAAATATTGCTGCCTGACAGCGTAGTTGCGGAATACAGAAAGAAACGGCAGTATATATCAGGGCTCCTTTCTAAAAATGAGACGGACAGCGCGAATCCTTACAACAGAAAACTATTTAAACGAATAAGAACAGGTTATTATGTCCTGAATCCTGAAATTCAGATACGACAAAAAGACAATTGGCTGGATATTTATAGCTTTGCCGGGATTGAACTTATTGCCCGCGTTATTTCAGATGATAAAGGTTATGGCTCATCTCTTTTGTCTTAATTTCTCAAGCTCCTCATTGGCTTTTTTATTAGCCGGATCCCACTCTAAGGCTGTCTCAAACTGCTGCCTTGCCTTTTTAATCATCCCATCCTGAATATAAATTAAGCCAAGGTGCACATAATACTCGGCGTTATATGGCTCAAGCCCTATGGCCTTTTGTACGGCTTCCTCTGCCTCTTTGTATTGTCCTGTACTGCTTAGCGCTGAAGAGAGATAAGACCAGTAAGAAGCATTTTCAGGGTGTAATCGCGCAGCCCATTGAAAGAGGCCGATAGCTTTCGCAAAACTGCTGCTTCTGAATTCACAAAGCCCCTTTTTAAACTGTTCCTCTGCAATAAGTACGTTATTGATTGACTTATTCTTTTGTATGCCCTTAACAAGAAGCGATTTATACTCCATACGGCTTTTATCGTCGCTTAAGGTGTCATTAGCCATGTTTATTACAGCGATAATGGCCGCAAGCTTTGCCGTTATGGAGCTGTCTGTAAGGTGAAAATATCTGTCAGGGTGAAATTCTTTTACCTTTTCTAAATATTTTCTTCTGATGTCAGATGCCCGGGCATTTGTATCTACACCGAGGATTTCATGATAGCTCAGCGTATCAAGTTTTTCATACAGCATATTGACCTTATCTATGAAGGCTGTATTTGCCTCTGCGCTCATTCTTTCTGCGTTTTCCCTTATGACCTCATCAGTCTTTATATTTAACTTTGTAACGCCCTCCGGCAGGAAGCCCTCTTGAAAAGAGAACCGCCCTTCTTCCCAAGCAAGGACATCTGATACAATCTTTCTGCTTTGGTATCTCAGGCTCTGAAAAAGATCAGGAGGCGTTATATGCCCTGACTCTAAAAGTATATCTCCCAAACGCTTTTTGTTTCTGGCAAGAAGCCCCAAAGATTTGTTGTATTGTTCTTTGGTAATCTTTCCTTTCTTTAAAAGCAGGCGGCCAAGCCTGTAGTCTCCGTTGGTTGATGCCGCAAACATTACATCGCCGTCTTTAAAATATATGCACTTGCTTACAGACTTGTTCTGTAATGTGAGAGCGCCTGTTTTTTTCTCTCTTAGGATAAAGGAAAGGAGTTCAGAAGGGGGATAATCTACGAGGGTTCCCTCAAGGGGTATCTTTTTTTTCACCGGGCTTCCTGCCTATCTATACCTTTTTACCTCAAACCGATAAATCTCTGCTTCCTCGTCAGGAAAGATCCCGGCCTTAAGTTTGGCTATTCTTATCTGTTCTTCCACAGTCTCCACCCCCTCAAGGTCAGGAAGAAGGAGCCCGCAGCAGCCTCCTCTTTTTATTATTACCCCGTATTTTTTTGGATTAAGCTCTTTTTTGCCGCTGACCTTCTCGGGCTGCGAAAGGACGTCAACAGAGCATTCAATCTCTGCAAGTTCCTGCGGGCTGACAGGCGGGAATCTCGGGTCTTCGGTGGCAGCGCTTATGGCATTCTGTATAATCTCCTTTGCAACACACGCAGTAGCCGGGGCAAATGTCCCGATACAGCCCCTTAAACATCCTCGCTTCTTTATTGAGACAAACACGCCTGCCCTCTCTTTCATCTCAGGGGACAGCTCAGGCGGAGGGCTTATAATTCGCTTTTCCCTAACATATGTCTCAATGGTCTCTTTTGCAAGCTTTACAAGTGGATGCATGATTAAATTCTATACAAATTTCGCTTTTTGTCCATAATATCACAAAATGGGGTATCCCCTTGACTCCAGTAGATACAATATATGGTGTAGTATTCAATGAAATTATCGCCTCACTTGCTTGACCATTGCTTTATACGGCACGGGATCGATAGCAACAGCTTGCTGAAGCAAGCGATAAAATAA
>JACQXF010000111.1 GCA_016208855.1 Nitrospirota bacterium
GGTGTGTCTTTAGCTGAATTGAATGGAACTACCGATTGCTTTCAAAGAGGAGATTTTGATGGCTCTAACTAAAGCAGTCCAAGTAAAGATCGCCAATATTACTGATTCCTTTTGGCTGAAAAGGCACATACCGTCGCCTACTGCCCGCAAAATTCAACAGCTGAGCCGAAAACCAATTGTCATTGGTGGGTGTGGTCGTTCAGGGACTACCTTATTGCTTTCCGTTCTATCCTGCCATCCGCATATTTTTGGGATCGATATAGAGACACGTGCTTTGTGCCCTGGCGCATACGATGATGATAATGCCGGACGACGCCTCAGTAACAATAAGCCCGATGTTTCGGTCTTACCTAAGATGGAGAGGATTTACAGGTATCTGTGGAAAAATGAAGCGAAGGTATCCGCAACCTGCACTCGTTGGTGCGAGAAAACACCCCGCAACGTCTTATTTTTTGAGACGATATTGGAGTATTTCGGCAAGAGTGCACGGATAATCCACATTGTTAGAGACGGCAGAGACGTAATCACTTCGAAGCATCCAAGCAAGCCAGGCGAGTTCTGGGTTGCTCCAGCGCGGTGGATTGAAGAGGTTAGTGCTGGGCTGAGGTACGAAAAACATCCACAAGTGTTAACCATAAGGTATGAAGACCTCATCAGAAATTACGAAACAACACTCCGGCAGGTATGCGAATTTATTGAGGAGGAGTTCACTGATCGTTTCCTGTCATACCCCGACTGCTCTTCGGTAACACAAAACATCGCGTGGACACAGCCAGCAATGGCGGTATATGAAGATTCTATAGGCCGCTGGCGAGGTGATGCATATCAGTCGAGAATTGCTGCACTTTTGGCAGACAAGCAGGCTGAAGACCTGTTGCGGCATTTCGGCTATCTGTAACAGCCTCCAATGGCTTAGGCGCTGAAGTCAAGCAATAATCATTAATTGTGCGGCGATGAGTGAAAGAATTTCAGGATGTTACCCTGACCTGCGCCAGGAAGGGCACGGCATCGCCGTGTTGACTAGTTGATCTTATCACTGGAAAAAATGAAAACGTCTCTCAAGCAAATCTATTGGAAGGCACTGGAAAGAGCGCGACAAACTCGCCGGCGTGTCATCGCGAGAACATTAGACATCCATGAACAGCTTCGCGTGCTGACACAGTTCGCTTGGTACGTCGCTCTCGGTGGCGGGGCATCAGCTCGGAAGACCAGCACAAAACGTAGCATTTTGGTCATCAGCTACTATTCCCAACCTTATCGCAGCGTGTACGGTACGCAGCGGATCACGAAGTTTATGAAATTCTTGCTCCGTATGGGGTGGGAGGTAACGCTGCTCACTTCCACCCCTAGTCACTCTGAAGAGCAGGAACCACGTAGTGAGGGGATTCCTGAAGGAGTCCATGTTGTCCGACTTTCTGCCGCCCCGCTCCAATCAACGCTATCCCGGCAAGGCTTATTTGTACCGGACGATTATATCCGATGGGTACGACCGGCGGCGCAACAAGCACACGCACTGGTTCGTGACCGTGGCATATCCGTCATCCTTGCTACCGCGCCTCCATATTCCAACCTCATTGCCGGCGCAATCTGTGCAGCCCGGTGCGGCCTGCCATTTGTGCCGGACTTCAGGGATCCATGGAGCAAGATAGGCTTGGCGTGGGTGATTAGCCGTCCGGGCTTGCGGCAATTGAACGCCTGCATGGAGAAAGCTTTGCTGCATTTCAGTACACGCGTGATCATTACGGATGACCTCAAGTATATCGACGATTACCTTGCCGATTCCAGCGAAGGGGTCAGAAAAAAAACCGTAAGCATCACCAATGGCTACGACGAAGAAGACTTTGCTGGCATGAATCTATCTGATACGCACCGCGTCAAGTTCACCGTTTCTTACATTGGCAGCCTTTATGACCAGGAGACATTTGATAATATCTTACAGCCTTTCCGCTTATGGCAGAAATCTTACCCGGATGACATGGAGAAGGTGGAGTTCGTCTATGCTGGTTCTGGCTCAGAATACTTCCGCGAGGCAGGGCCGCTACCGTTCTCCCTTTGCGATCTCGGGTATGTCTCCCATCGTGAGTCCATAAAGTTACGCATCAACTCTGACCTTCAGCTTTTTTCCCTGCCCCGGCGCTTAAAGGCGCATCTCTACTCTGGAAAAATTTTCGAGATGCTGCGTGCTGGCGTACCTATCCTGGCCTTCACACGGCTTGACGGCGCAGCCGCCGAGCTTATCAGTAAGACTATGGCCGGCATTGCCATTTCTCCGGGCCAACATCAAGAGGCGGCCGATGCATTGAAGCGGCTTTTTGATCTGTGGCGGCGTGGAGAAGCTTTATGCAATCCTGATTGGGAAACCATTGCGCAATATTCGCGTGAGCCGCTCGCTTTAAAGCTTTCTTCATTGATAGAAGAGGTTGTGGGATTTGAACAAGATGTATTATCCACAACCTGAGTGTTCAGTACCTAATATCTGTTTTTTGGGGCAGCCTATTATTTCATTATGGTAACTACTTCGCCAGATAATTCCTTTTTGGCAAAGGATATTTCTTTCCCCGGGATCGCCATCGTCATCCTCAACTGGAACGGCCTCTCTGATACCTTGGAGTGTTTGGAATCTGTCAAGGAGATCGATTATCCAAGCTTTGAGGTGATTGTCGTTGACAACGGTTCAACGGACGGCTCTCCAACAGAGATAAGAAGACAGCATCCTGAAATAACCGTTCTGGAGACAGGTAAAAATCTTGGCTACGCTGAAGGGAATAATGTTGGGATCAGGTATGCCGTTGATCGGAGAGCAGATTTTGTATTCCTGCTTAACAACGATACTATTGTTGACTCGCAGATACTGAATTCATTTCTTGAAGCTATGCGCTTATATCCTGAAGCAGGAATTATGGGGGGAAAGGTATATTACTATCATACGCCGGATGTTATATGGAATGCTGGTGCTCACTGGAATGAGACGGCACTTGATTTTGTTTTGTTGGGTGATAATACATTAGATAGCGATGGTTACAATGATATTATGCGTACTGATTACGTAGTTGGTTGTTCTATGTTTATTAGGTCAGAAGTATTCGCTAAAATTGGTTTATTGGCACCAGAATTCTTCTTATGTTGGGAAGAGATAGATTTGTGTGTGCGTGCGAAAAAAGCTGGCTTCGAATGCTTCTTCATCCCCAATGCAAAAATATGGCATAAGATCGGTGCTTCGCTTGGTGAAATGGACTCACCAGTAAGAACCTACTTCAATACAAGAAACCATTTGTTATGGGCAAAGAGGAATTTGCCATTCCGTAGACGATTAGCTCTCTATAGAATGGTCTGTAAAGAGTTAGTCCCCAAGTTTGAAGTGAATACATCTGGGAGTTACGCCTTTTTTAAAAAAATCTACTGGTCTTTATTGCAATACAAGAGACAAATAAAAAAGCGGTATGAGAACCCATTGGCAAGGGCAAGGCTCATGGGAGTAAGAGATTATTTCTTGAGTCGTTTTGGCGATTGTCCCCCGCTGCTTAGGCAACTAAGAGATAAGATTTGATACTGTGAAGATATTAATAATAGCCGATCTTCCCCGCCCTGACCGCTCTTCTGCTGGTTTTCGCTTTTACAATATTATAAAGTTAATGGCAGAGACCTGCAAAATTAATTTCTGTGCACTTGACTACTATGATAGGGATTTATCGGAAGATGCCAAAACAGAAGATTATAGGAGAAAGACAGAGGACATAGGGGTAAGCATAAGCAAAGCCTCCATAGCGCAGTCACTGCTTAGTGAGAAGTATGACGCTATCTTCTTTGAATATTACTTCACAGCCGAGCATTACCTCGATATGGCACGGAAGCTTCAGCCATCTGCCAGGTTTTTTATAGATACGGTAGACGTGCACTACCGCCGCCTCTTCAGCAAGGCTAACTTGACGCAAAAGGAAGGCGACTACACAGACGCCATGCTCATGAAGAGTCGCGAGTTGGCGATTTATAAAAAGGCGGATGTACTGATAGCTGTCACAGAAGATGATAAAAAGGCGCTGCAAAAGGAGAATCAGGATTTTTGTATCGAGGTCATTCCCAATATACATACGATAGCAGAAGATAAAGCCGTATTGCGGAGGAAGGGCGCTGATCTGATTTTCATCGGCACTTTCCACCATGAACCAAATGTGGACGCAATGCTCTATTTTGTAAACGACATCTGGACTATCGTGAAAAGGGCTATCCCTCAGGCGAGGCTGAAGATTGTTGGGACTTCCCCGACCACAGAAATACAGGCTCTTGCCTCTGACTCAATCGAAGTCACAGGATACGTTGAGAATACACTGCCGTACCTGCAGGCGAGTTCCATTTCCATAGCCCCGCTGCGGTTTGGCGCAGGGATGAAGGGAAAGATAGGGGAAGCAATGGCAGCCGGGCTGCCTGTGGTGACGACGACAACAGGAGCAGAAGGGATGGGACTGACACATGGCATAGATGTTCTTATTGCAGATACGCCTGATGATTTTGCAGCATGCATATCTTCCCTTATCAGAAACGACAGCCTTTATGCTGATATTGTTTCTAAGGGACTGCAATTTATGCGAGACAACTACAGCGATGAGGCTGTAAGGGTTAGGGTTAAAGAGGTTTTTAGTAATGTTAATAAATACCCCTCTGTCTATACGCATCAGCTTTTTGATTCAATAGAAAGGCTTAGATACAGCATCAATCTTTTTTTGCAGCGAAATGTCCTTTGGAGATTGAAGGGGGCTGGCAGATAGCAGGTATGAACATACTGTATGTAAATGACAACAGCGATATCAAAAACGGCTCTTCTGCCGCCCTTGTGAATATCGTGAAAGGACTTGACAGAGACAATTACATCCCTTTTGTATGCCTGCCTCATGACGGGCCTCTGAATGCCGAACTTAAGAGGCTTGGGGTAAAAACCTTTACCGGTAATTGGCAGCACCTTTGGTTTCCGTCTGCTAAGGCATTTTATACTCATTTAAAGGGAATCAACAACAGGATAGCCATGATTGGCGATGTGGTGAAAGACAATAATATTGACCTTATTCATTGCAACAGCATATTCGCACTGGAAGGGATTTTTACTGCCTTATTGCGCAGCCGCCCTTCAATTATGCATGTTCATATGCCTTTGACAACTAAGCTTCCATTCTCTGAATATTTTCCACTGAGCCCCGAGGGCCTTGGTAGTATTATCTCCATGACATCAGAGATGGTCGTGACTGTCTCAAAAGAAATGAAGGCTGCCCTTTCCAGTTTTATACGCGAAGATGTCATAGATGTGGTTTACAACGGGATAGACACAGAAGAGCATTCCGATGCAGGCTTATACACAACAAAAACTGTACGCGATGAACTGGGCATTCCCTGTGACATTCCGCTTATATGCAGCGTAGGCCGCATAATAGAAAGAAAGGGGTTTGAAGAGTACGTTGCTGCTGCTGATATAGTTTTAAAGAACAGGCCGGCTGCGCATTTTATCTTGGTCGGGCCTGAAGAGGACGAGGCCCTTGGAAAAAGATTAAAAATGGATGTAACGAAATATGGCATAAACAAAAACTTTCATTTTCTTGGACCGCGGCAGGATGTCCGGCTTATGCTTAAAGAGATAGATATCTTTGTATGTGCCTCCAGATGGGAAGGACACCCGATGGTTTGCCTTGAAGCTATGGTTTCCGGAAAGCCTGTGGTTGCAGCAGAGTGGGGGAGCGCCTCTGAGGTGTTGACTAATGGGGAGACAGCAATCATTGTAGAGCCAAGAAAGCCGGAAGATATCGCAGAGGGGATAATCAAACTTATTGATAACCCTGAAATGGCGCGACAGATGGGTGCGCGGGGCCGTAAAGATGTTGAAGAAAAATTCAGTTGCAGCTCCGTAGCGCATAACTTTCAGACGCTCTACAGCATGTTGATGAGTAAAAAAAGAAAAGATGACGGGAAGAGATTGAAGTTAGAAATAGCTCTTAACCTCCTGAGCAATATTGGCGAGCTTGCCGTAAGACACGATGAATGCGAACAGCGGCTCCGCCAGCTTGAGGGTTTTATGGCTATGCTGAAGGATAATTTTATATATCGTGGGGCGAAAAAGGCGCGCCGGATTTTTAGCTTTATATCTGCAGGCAAGGTTGGTTGACATGGCTATCCTTATAGAACCGGCAAGAGAGGAAGATATTCACTCCAGACAGAGGATATCTCTTGTAGTTTCTTTGAAGAACCAGAATGGAAATGAATTTGTTCATGTTGTAAAGGGCTCATAGCGAATATTGAGAACTGGTAAGCGGTAAGTAATGGCAATTAAAATATTAATAGTAATGCACGGCTCAGGACTTGGCGGTGTGGAAAAATCCCTGCAAACACTTTGTAAGTATATTGACAGGGAGAAGTTCCAGCTAACTGTTGCTCTGCCCTCAGAAGGCCCTATGAAGAGTTATCTTGATGATCTGGGGATTACAACATTTGTGACTCAAATTGATGCATGGACGCCGATTCCATTTATTTTTGGAGAAAGGCACTACTATCAATTTCTCACAGGCATGAAAGACAGAGTCAGAGGCCTTAAGGATATTATCAGGAAAAATGACATTGATATAGTTCACAGCTCTACGCTCTCAGTGGCAGACGGGGCTTTTGCAGCCCGGCTTGCCGGTAAACCCCATATCTGGCACATCCACGGCAAGTCGGTTGGAACAACAAATGCATACGGCTCTTATCTTCCAGTGGAGACAATCTATTCGTTAGTTGCAGATCTCTCTGCGTGTATCGTAGCTGTTTCTAATGATGTTAGCAGGTTCCTTCAGGGGTATATCCCCGGAGAGTCAGTGAAGGTAGTTTATAACGGAATAGACATCAATGAATTTGATGCCTTTGTTCCTTTATCAACCACTTTCAGAAATGAATTCCATCTGCATGATAAAAGACTGGTTGTTTTAGTCGGAAGGGTTACGGATGTTAAAGGAATAAATGACTATGTGGAGGCAGCAATAAAGGTCTTATCTGAAAAAAATGATGTTGCCTTCCTCGTTGTAGGTCGTGAAGAGGACAAGGACTTATCAGAGAAGATAAAAAAGCGCATTAACTCGGCGAATTTTTCTAAAGGTATAATCTTCACTGGTGAACGTACTGATATACCTGCGATACTTAAAGAGGCAGATATTGTTGTCTGCTCTTCAAAAGCAGAAGGCTTTCCATACAGTATCTTAGAAGCCATGTCTGCTGCCAAACCAGTAGTTACGACTCGCTGCGGCGGTCCAGAGGAAATGGTTATTCATAAAGAGACAGGTTTTCATGTTGATGTAGGCAGCCCTGAGCAGATTGCTGAGTGTGTTATTGCCCTTCTTGATAATAGGCAGCTCATGGAGAGTATGAGGCAGAAATCCAGAATGCTTGCAGAACAGAGATTCAGCGCTGAAGTCTATGCAAGGAATTTTGAAGGCATCTATACAGATATTTACAATAGTATGCCACAGAGGAATACTGACCCTTGGGAAGAGGCAGCGCTTGATATGGTTTCAAATATAGGCGATTTTGGAACAAGGATAAGGCGCTTAGAACATGAGATAAGAGATCTAAGAAATTTTGAGGCGTTGTTTAAAAATAATTTTATTTACCGCGGCATAAAAGGCCTGAAAAATTTCTTAAACAAGTAGCTAAAAGGTTCTTTCTCAAGCTGAGTGGGTAAAGTCCCTCTCCCTTGAGGGGAGAGGGTGTGGGTAGTTACTTAAAATGAGAAAGAACCAGTTAAACTCTTATCTGTCCAGAATAGAACTTTATGGCGGCTAAATGATTATAAGCAGGAGACTGAATCTTTTATTCCTATCAATACTAATTGTATTGTTTGTATTGAAATTCCTTGTTGCTGCAGATAACCTGCCTAAGGTCAGGGCAGAGAGGGCATCATCAGGGACAGAATGGATATTACAGGACTGGGATGGCAGCAGGCCGTATCCAAAGGATTTAAAAGAGCGGGAGGCCGTGTACCGGCAGAAGTGGGGTGAAAACTGGTATGGACAGAGAAACGGCCGTCGCATTCATAATGCTGGAAACTGGAAATGGGAAGAGGCAGTAACTGTTCCGCCGGAGTTGGCAGCAAAAATAAAATCAAAGAGACTGCATAGCGGCATACCGAGGCTATGGGGCGACAGATTCTGGGGAATGGTTTTTGTCTGGGCTCCCGGCGGCGGACAGGTGACAGATATCTATGCGCTTGCGGATAACGGCCTTTATCATTATGATTCCATCAATAAGCTCCACGGGCTTGTTGGCAATCTTGAGGAGGGGGGCCGAAGAGATGGTGTAAGAGGGCAGGCCAGATTAATTCCTGGCAACGCAGTTGCTATAGAGCCTGTTACTGGGCGGCTTTATTTTATACAGGGCAGTTCATGGCGATATGTGGAGAAATTGCTTCCATTTGTATGTACAAAGACAGGGAAAACCTGTTATTTGCCCGCCCTGCTTGTATGGAATAATCTCTATCAAAAAGTAAAGAGCCCTTTTGGAGGTGGACTGAGGCCAGATATAAAAAATGGTAAACACGGTGAAGCAATTTTTGTTGTCAGGACTAATCAGGCGGTGAAAGGCCTTAATCTTCCCGGCGCCTCGCGCGGGAAGCGCCCCCTTATTACTCCGGACGGCAAGGCTGTTTACTTAGCTCAATCAGGGGCGTCAGGAAGGGAGTGGGATACATTAACGCTATACGACAAGACCGCACTGTTTGATATAGAGACAGGAAAGATGCTAAGCAAACTTCAGCTCTCAGAAGCAGTGCCTCACAATTTCAGAAGCGGAACTGACGGCCCCGGGACGCACGGCGGCAATTGTATGGGTTATGACGGAAAGATATATACAAGCCAGCACGGCGGCTCAGGAGGCGGCCCCGGCCGTATGTTTTCCATAGACCCTGATACTGGAAATGTAACAATGCTTTATAACAGCTTGGCTGAGGGGCAGCAATGGGGCAAAAGAAGGGGCACTGTAATAGACGGACCTGCGGATGCTTTATCACTTGACTTTACCTCTACGCTTTGGCAGGTGCAGTGCCCTCGTACAGGAGCGATTATTAATGGAGGATGGGATAACTCAGGGATAAGGCGCTATCATGACGGCTTTGTCACCAGCATTGTCAATGGGGATGAGGATGGAAAACCGCCGCGGCCGGGATGGGTTAAACCGCCTAAATTTAATCATGGCAGCAGCAGCCCTTCAATAGCGCCAAACGGCGACCTTTATATAGCTGATGACAACTCTGACGCCCCCCGTATCATTCGTGTCTACCGAACTGACTGGCCGAAGGAACAGCCAATTAACGGTTATGCTGAAAAATTTATTTCAAGAGACAAGATGGAAGCCTTAATGCTTGAATACGCAGAAAATTATATTGCAAATTACGAAGAAAGAAATAAGCTGCTGGAGGACAGGGAGTAAAACGAAATGAATATCCTGATAGTAGGGCATGACACATTTGAAAATAAGGGATGTCAGGCATTGATTTATACAACTACCCGGATGCTTAACAACGTATTCAAGAATGCTTATTTTAAGGTCTTCTCCTGGGATCCTGAGTATGACGCCCAGAGGTTTATTCAGTCTGACATTCAATGTAAGTTTATTCGGCACAGGTTTAATACAAATGAGTTTTCTTTGCGCAACCGCGTTTGGATGTTCTTAAACAGCGTACTGAAAATTCGTACAGAGAAGATACTCTACGCACCTCAGTATTTCTACGATGCTTTAAAATGGGCGGACCTTGTTGTTGTCAGCGGCGGCGACATTTTGGCAGATTACGGTGAAGCAGCAGTGAAGCACTATTTCTTCCCTATAGCAGTTGCGATTGCCATTGGAAAGCCTGTTTATATCTTTGCGCAGTCTATTTCGCGTTATAGTGATTTAGGGTTGCAAAGATTTTGCAAGGGCTATCTTGATAAGGCAGCGCTTATAACTGTACGGGAACGCCTATCTTATGAGTATCTTAAAGAAATAGGGGTAAAGGCCCCTTTTTATCAGACTGCTGACCCTGCATTTACCCTGAAGGCATGCACAAGTGAGAAGGCCTTGGAGATCTTAAAGAAAGAGGGTATTTCAGCAGAGGGGACTCCGCTTATTGGTTTTTCTGTAAGCAAGACTGCTACACGCTGGGGCGAGGGAAGCCATGAAAAATTTATTAAGGTCATGGCAGAAACTATAGAGCAATTAGCAGGAAAATATCCTGAAGGCAGGTTTATCTTTGTCCCTCATGTGACATACCGTAATGACCCTGACAATGACGACAGGATAATTGGGCGTGAAATCTATCAGAAGGTTTCATGTAAGGATAAGGTAGGCTTGATAGAAGGAGACTACACCTGTGAAGAATCAAAGGGCATCATTGGGCTTTGTGCCCTCTTTATTGGAGCCCGTACGCATGCAACCATTGCCTCTGTATCCCATCAAATACCCACTATTGCCCTGGCATACAGCACTAAGGCATATGGCATTATGGAGGATGCATTAAGTAGCAGGCAATGTGTCTTAGATGTGAAAGCGCTCACAGTAGATGGTCTGACCTCAGCGGCGCAGTCGCTTCTCTCCATGAAAGATGAGGTTTCCCTGCAGATAGCAGAGCGGCTGAGAAAAATACAAAGCGGCTCCCTGCGTAATGGAGAGCTTGCAAAAGAATTTTTTGGTTCTTTCTCAAGCTGAGTGGGTAAAGTCCCTCTCCCTTTGAGGGGAGAGGGTAGGGAGAGGGTGATTAAATCAATGGCAAAAGGGTTAATGCACCTTGCAAAAGGCCTCAGAAAAAGATCAACAAATGTGGAGCAGCTATTATGGAGTCGTTTAAGGGCAGGCCGCTTTGAAGGTATGAAGTTTAGACGTCAGCACCCTATTGGACAATATGCCCCCACCCAACCCTCCCCCTGTAAGGGGGAGGGCAAGGGAGAGGGTGAAAGAAAGCTAATTATTGAATTAGATGGCGGTCAGCATGCTTTGCCGGATGAAATTCTGAAAGACAAACAAAGAGATGCTTGGCTTGAAAAAGAGGGCTATACTGTTGTGCGTTTTTGGGATAATGAGGTTTTGACGAATACAAGAGGAGTTCTTGAAGCATTAAGGGAGAGGCTTCATAGGACACCCTCCCCTCAATCCCCTCCCCTCAAGGGAGGGGAAGTATTTACCCACTTGAAATAAGAAAGAACCAATTTTTTCTATAATGCGCATCCCTATATTGATGTATCATTCTGTGGATGACAGCCCTGACAGGGCATGTGTGCGTCCGCATAGATTCAGAGAGCAGATTGCCTATCTTAAAAAGGCCGGCTACAGGGCTGTGAGTCTGGACGCAGTTTATAATTATTTCATTGGCGGGGCGTCACTGCCGCCAAAACCCGTAGTAATAACCTTTGATGACGGCTTCAGGGACAATATAGAGAATGCTTATCCTATTTTAAAAGAATATGGCATGTGTTTCACAATTTTTCTGCCGACCGGCCATGTAGGGTTTAGCAACAGGTGGAATGCCCCTGAAGGAATTACACAAAGGCAATTGCTGACATGGGAAGAAGTAAGATTGTTAGCCAATGATCCGCTAATTTCTTTTTGTGCTCACTCCTGCACTCATCCGAAGCTCACACAGATTACCGAAAGTCAGGTAAGGGATGAATTAAACAGGAGCAAAAAGGAATTAGAAGGGCATACAGGCAGGCCATGCCATCACCTTGCATATCCCTACGGTGATTCTAACGAGGCTGTTCACCGCATCGCTATGGAGACAGGCTTTCATACGGCATGCACAACTATGTGGGGGCACAACCGCCAGGGATGCGACCTTTTCGCTCTCTATAGAATAGGTATACGTAATGAGGATACACTATCTGACTTTAAGCGTGTGCTTGGAGAGCCATTGCCTTTATGGAAATATTGCTGGCGCCGTCTTCAGTCCAGACTAAATGGGTAAAAAATAGCCTCCTATGTGGATTGATCCCCTTTCTAAAAGATTACTGAAAAATGCCGGTTTGATTCCGGCTACGCAGGGCCGAGGCCCGGTGGTGCTTATGTATCACTCTATTACCCCGGGTAAAGGAAGACCAGTGCCGAAATGGTCGGTCTCGGAAAGAAATTTTATGGCCCAGCTCGATCTTTTGAAATCCAAGAGTTGGACAACTATTTGTGTTAGTGATCTGCTTCGCTCCGATTCCTTGCCACCCAGGACAGTGGCTATTACCTTTGATGACGGTTTTGCCGATAATTTTGAACATGCCTTTTGTCATCTTCGTGACAGAGGGATGACGGCTACATGGTTTGTGGTCAGCAGAGATGTGGGAGGCGTATCTGGTTGGACGGACGCAGATGTTCCTGTCAGGTCTATGTTAAGCGCCGGACAATTGCATGAGATGGCAATGGCTGGAATGGAGATTGGCGCACATACCCGGACTCATGCCAGACTGCCTGAATTAAGCAGGGCGGAGATTGAAGAAGAGGTTATCGGCTCCAAAAAAGAGTTAGAGGATGCGCTTAATTTATCTATAAAGAGTTTTGCCTATCCATACGGTCTGTTTAACGAAGAAAGCGTTGAGGCAGTAAGAGAAGCCGGATTTCAGATTGCCTGTACAACACGCACAGGGTGGTTTGGCAGCGACCCTGACATTTTAAGGGTGCGAAGGGTTGCAGTTTTTTCTCATGATAGTCTCTCTGCATTTGCACGCAAGCTGGCATTTGCGACCAGCGATGTCTCATGGCAGACAATAGCAAGATATACAGCCGGCAGGATAAAAAGCCGTTTTTTTGAAAAGTAAGTTGAGCGGTTTTGTATGCTTATTTAAGAAGCATACAAATGTAAGGATTTTTATTATTAATTATATTAGCTCCTTTGGAGCTATGCATTTTATTGTCAAGATATGGGGCAAAGGCATTCAAAAAGCCGTGTGGCAACACATTTAAACAGGCAATTATTTTTATTGAAGAGTCCTTGATTAACGCTTGGAAAAGAGGGCTATACTGTTGTGCGTTTTTGGGATAATGAGGTTTTGACGAATACAAGCGGAGTTCTTGAAGTAATAAGGGAGAGGCTTCATCGGACACCCTCCCCTCAATCCCCTCCCCTCAAGGGAGGGGAAGTAACTACCCACTTAAAATGAGAAAGAACCAAAAAATAATTGCCTCCCAATAAATACTGTGGCGTTACACGGCTTTTTGAATGCTTTTGCCCCATATGAATCGCTCAATTTAGGTCTTAAGAAAAACAAGACCGAACAATTGACAATAAATATCTTAGATATCATAATGTGGTCATAAGAATGATTGCCATAATGGAGTTAGGG
>JACQXF010000114.1 GCA_016208855.1 Nitrospirota bacterium
ATTAAGTGTGCGACAGTTAGACAGAGCGACAGTTAATTAGTCTGTCGCTCTGTCGCTCTGCAGAACTGTAGCGCTTAGAGGGGGTTAAATGAAAGTAGAAGAGCTCAACGTTGAAGGGCATTATAAAGAAATAGGCGAGGCTCTTACAGGAGAGCAAAAAAGAAGGGGTATGCTCATATATGCCTTTCAGCAGATACAGAAGGAATATAACTATCTTCCTGAAGACACACTTCAGAAGCTCTCAGAAAAGCTAAGTATTCCTCTCTCTGAGGTTTATAGCGCTGCATCATTTTATAAACACTTCTACTTTAAGCCGAGAGGCAAAAATGTTGTATGCGTATGCATGGGCACTGCATGCCATGTCAGAGGGGCAGGCAAGGTCCTCCATAAGCTTGAAGATGAATTTGGCGTTAAAGAGGGGGAAACAACAGAGGATATGTCCATGACGCTTGAGACGGTCGGCTGTGTAGGCTGCTGCGGCTTGGCTCCTGTCGTTACTGTAAATGAAGAGGTTGTTGGAGATGTAGGGCTTAAAAAAATTAACGAACTTATAAACATGGTTAAAAAGTAGGCGGGGTTAAGCATGGAGAAGTTAAACAGCATAGATGATTTAAAAAGGCTGAGAGAGAAACTCTCTTTGGAGATGTTTCAGCCGGACAAGATGAGAGTAAGGGCATGCTGCGGAACTGCATGCACAGCTACAGGCGCGCATAAGGTTATAAGCGCTATGGAAGAGGATGCAGGCAAGAGAGGGCTTGAGCTTGAGATTGTGAAGACAGGCTGTCAGGGCATGTGTCAGAACGGCCCTGTTATGAAGGTGGAGCCGGCAAATATCTTTTATCAAAAAGTAAAACCAGCCCAGGCATCGCCTCTTATTGGCTATACATTTCTTGGCGGGACGCCTTTAAGACAGGCGCTTTTCAGAGAAAACATTGTAAGCGAGCCTGTGCCTGAAATGGTTGACCTGCCATTTTATAAGAAGCAGCTTAGAATTGCCTTAAGAAATAACGATAAGATTGATCCAAAAAACATACTTCATTATATTGCTGTAGGAGGGTACAAGGCGCTTGAGAAGGCTCTTTCCTCCATGACGCCTGATGAGGTATTAAGCGAGGTTGATAAGGCAAACCTCCGCGGCAGGGGAGGCGCCGGATTTCCAGCAGGCAAGAAATGGAAGCATACAAAAAGTGACAAGAACCCTATCAAGTTTGTAATCGCTAACGGAGATGAAGGAGACCCGGGCGCATTCATGGACAGGTCTATTATGGAGGGCGACCCGCACAGCCTTTTTGAGGGGATGCTTCTTTGTGCCTATGCTATAGGCGCAAGATACGGTCTTGTCTATGTGAGGCATGAGTATCCGCTTGCAGTTAAAAATCTAAAACACGCAATAAAACAGGCAGAAGAAATCGGCCTTCTTGGTAAAAACATACTCGGCACTGATTTCAGCTTCCATCTTGATGTAAGGGAAGGCGCAGGGGCGTTTGTCTGCGGCGAGTCCACTGCGCTTGTTGCATCCATTGAAGGTGAAAGAGGCTTCCCGAGGCCCAGACCGCCGAGGCTTTCTGAGACAGGAGGCGGCGCATGGGGGTATCCAAGCAATTTAAATAATATAGAGACCTATGCATGTGTTGCTCCGATAATAGAGAAAGGGGCAGACTGGTTTAAAAGCATTGGGACAGAGAATTCCCCGGGAACAAAGGTCTTTGCCCTGACTGGCAAGGTGAAAAATACAGGCCTCGTTGAAGTCCCTATGGGGACAACACTCAGGGAAATTATATTTGATATAGGTGGAGGCATTATAGGAGACAAGAAATTTAAGGCGGTTCAGACAGGAGGCCCTTCAGGAGGCTGTATCCCTGCAGAGCATCTTGACCTGCCGGTTGATTTTGACTCGCTTGCAAAGGTTGGTTCAATGATGGGTTCAGGCGGCATGGTTGTAGTGGATGAGGATACCTGCATGGTTGATTTGGCAAAGTATTTCCTCTCATTTACCCAGTCTGAGTCATGCGGGAAGTGCACGCCCTGCAGGGTTGGCACATACCAGATGCTTCAGATACTTGAAAAGATTACATCAGGCAAGGGAGAGCACGGAGACATAGAGCAGCTTGAAGAGATGGGCAGGCGCATTAGGGAAGGCTCTCTCTGCGGTCTTGGGCAGAGCGCACCAAATCCTGTGCTTTCAGGGATAAAATATTTCCGTAAAGAGTTTGAAGAGCATATATATGACAAATACTGCAGGGCAAAGGTATGCAGCGGCCTTGGTGTGTTCAGGATAGAGCATAGCGAGTGTTTCCTCTGCGGATTATGCAAAGAGGCATGCGCATTTGATGCAGTAAAGGTAACGAGGGATAGTTTTTCTATAGATCAGGATTACTGCACAAAGTGCAAGGCCTGCTATACTGCATGTCCGATTGGGGCTGTGAAGGTAGAGAAACAACAAAAGAAGTGGATAGGTGTTAGGGGTTAGGGATTGGTTAAGAAACTAAACCCCAAACCCTAACCCCCAATCCCAAGCTTGGAGGTTAAATGACGGAAGAAAAAGAGAAAAAGCTTGAAGATATAAGGAAAGAGGCAGAAGAGAAAAAATGCCCTGTCAATAAGGCCCTTTATTATATTACGGAGTTTCTTGCAGGCCCTATGTGCGGCAGGTGCTTCCCCTGTATGATGGGAAGCTATGAGGCAAAGATAAGGCTTCAGAATCTTGTTCAGGGCATAGGAAAAGAGGCAGACCTTATTGCCATAAAGAGGATTGCCGATGACATGCTTGAGTCCTCTATGTGTAAAAAGGGCAAGGACACGGCAAAGTTCATTAATGAATGGATGGCAACCGATGTTTACAAGGAACATGCCGCGGGAAGATGTCCTGACATGGAATGTACCGCTTATATTGAGTACAGGATTATTCCAGATAAATGCACTATGTGCGGCGAGTGTCAGGTAGTATGTAAAGACAACGCAATAATGGGAGAGAAGAAGAAGCCTTACCTTAGCGGGTATGCGCCTTTTGAGATACGGCAGCAAAGATGCACCAAATGCGGAGAGTGCATAAAGGTCTGCCCTACTAAGGCAATTATAGTTGTTAGCTCAAAAGAAAGAGAGTTAATCGAGATAATTTAATTTAGGAGTTAGGATTTGGGAATTAGGATTTAAAGTGAATAAAGAAGATTTGAAGAAGAGAACAAAAGAATTTGCTTTGAGAATGTTCAAATTCTTGATTACTTTGGAACAAAACAAAGCAGCAGATGTTATTTCCTAAATGATAAAAAGGAGAAATTATGGCTAATATGGTTAAACTTAAAATAGACGGCAAAGAGATAAATGCCCAGGAAGGCATGACCCTCATTGATGCCGCCGAGCTTGGCGGAATTCATATACCAAATCTATGTTATATAAAAGGTATGAAGGGCATAGGCGCATGCAGATTGTGCATGGTTGATATAGAAGGCTCAAAGACCCCGATGATAGCTTGTACAACAAAGGTGAAAGAGGGGATGAATGTAAATACACAAAGTGAAAGGGTCCGGGAGAACAGAAAGTTTGTTATAGACCTTATACTGAGCATGCATCCATTGGATTGTATGACCTGCACAAAGGCAGGGGTATGTAATCTCCAAAACTATGCCTATGATTTTGAGATAAAAGACTCAACATTTACGAGGAAGAAGTTCGGCTTTGCCATTGATGAAGGGAATCCGTTTGTTAAGCGCGATCCTGATTACTGTGTCCTTTGCGCCAGATGCGTAAGGGTCTGCAAAGAACAGGGGACAAATGTCCTTGAGTTCCTTGGAAGGGGTGTCGGCTCAAAGGTTGCTACGGCAAACGATAAACCTCTTGAGGAGTCAGGCTGTACATTCTGCGGAAGCTGCATAGATGCATGCCCTGTAAATGCAATCCTTGAGGGAGAGAGATGGAGAAGAGGCAGGGAGTGGGATTATACAAAAATAAAATCAGTATGCCTGAACTGCGGCAACGGATGTGATATAGATGTAAGCACAAAAGACGGTGAAGTGGTGAAGATAAACGCAGGCGCAGAAAAGGGCTCTGCTGAAAGGTATATATGTGCAATAGGAAGATATGGATTTGACTCTGTCATCTCAGATGCAAGGATTACATATCCATTAAAGAGAGTCGGTAATGCACTTAAAGAGGTCTCATGGGATGAGGCGTTAAAGATAGCTGCTGAGAAGCTGAAATCTGCCGGCAAAGATACAGGATTCATAAGCACGGCAAACATATTGAACCAGGATGCCTTTATCTTTGGTAAGCTCGCCTCCGAGGCAGTAAAGACAAAGAATGTTGATGCCACCGTAAGCCTCTATGCAGATGAAGACTCCATGAAATATTCGGACTCTGCTGATATGGATGAGGCAGATGTATTTGTCGTTGCAGGGCTTAATCCGTCACAGTGGGAGAGGGTAACTCCTGCTCTTGATGCTGTTATTAGAAAGAGAATCCAAAGAGGCGCAAAACTCATTACAATAAATGCAGATGACACAAGGCTTGCAAGCGCCGCAAATGTAAGTATCAAAGGCGATGAAGCAGCAGCTCTCGGGCAGATTGCAAAGGCGTTAATTGCAAAGGGCGCCAAGGCGCCCAAAGAGATGGAAGGCGCTCTTCAGGCAGTAAATGCCTCAGAAGATGCTGAGAAGGCGGCAGCTATGCTTACAGAAGCAAAGAGCCCTGTAATCTTCACAGCGCCTTCGCTTTTTAATGCCTCAAAGAATATCTCCCTGCTTATAAATACAAAGGTTGTTGCGGTGCCGTTTGAGGCAAACGCAAGGGGAGTAGTAGCAATGGGTTTAATCACAGAGGGCAAGACCTACAAGGAAATGGTTAATGGCGGCGTAAAGGCGCTCTATACTGTTGGAGAGATACCTCTCAGTGCAAGGCCTAAGGGGGTGGATTTTCTTATAGTTCAAAACTCTCACATGACAGAGCTTGCAAGACAGGCAGACCTTGTGCTTCCATCAGCAATGCCGCTTGAGTCAGAGGGAACGATTATAAACTACCTCGGCAAGGTCAAACAGGCAGCAAAGACAGTAGAGCCTTTTGGCGAGTCAAGACAGCATAAGGATATCTTTACAGCTATATCAAAAGAGATGGGAAGCCCTATAAAAGAGTCTAAAGTTAAGGCTGCTGAGGCAAAGGCAAAACCAAAGTTTAGCCCATTTGAAAAGAAGCAAGGGCTTGATATTAACCCGTTAGAGTTTACGGAATCAATAAACCGCTCAGTGATTTACTCTTCAAGGCTTCTATGGCTTAAGGAGAGAGAAAAGGCAGCGGTTTAGGAATTACCGGTTTTCTAATAAGGGTTCTTTGAGTAAACGGCGTCAATGAGCGGCTGCCTTTATAATGGCTATCTCTCTTTCATATCTGTAGATGACTCTATAGGTTCTTTCTCATTTCAAGTGGGTAACTTCTCCGATATTGACCGAATGTCTTTTTTCCCCTCTATCAAGAGGGGATTAAGGGGTGTGTTTATTTTCAAGCTTTTTAACACTTCCTTTACTGTCTTCTAATGCCCTCTTAATACTATACACACCCCTGCACCCCTCTTTTTAGAGGGGAATTCTTGACACGCCCTTCTCTGACATCGCTTTCAGCAGCTTCAAGTTTTGTCTTAGATAAAGTCTATATATAACCCCATCAATAAAAAGCATTGCTTTCTTGATTAATCTATTGTATATATTCAATCTGAAGATTCTCTCGTGAGGTCACGGGAACCTGAACTTTCCCATCGTTTCTCTTCCCAAAAATCGCCTGCTTCCTCTCCAGATACCTTTGATACCCTTTCTTTTTCATGTTCGCTTTCCTCTTTGGAATTTTTTCGTGACAAACGCTACAAGGGAAGCTTATAATTTTCCTATCATGGATGGCTGATCTTTCTTCATCCTCCCTGCATAGTATAGATATCGTTGGGCATAGGATAACTTTACAGGGAGGCAAGCCAATTCACGAGATGGAAGGAGGAGCGAAAATGAAGTGTATTATCGTATCAGTAGCATTGCTCATCACTGTGGTCATAGTTTCCCCGGGCCGCACGGCCGGGCCGCCGGAGAAAAACATCAGGGAAGCTTATAAACTGCTTCTGTCGCAGTTGGATGCAAACAAGGACGGAAAGCTTTCCGTAGCCGAATGCAAGATCATATACAAGGACAAGAGCACGGCAGAAAAGAATTGCACCTTCTGGGACGCCGATAAGGACGGCATCATTACGGAAGACGAATACGTGAAACAAGGATCGAGTCTGGGCAGAAAGAAATAGCATGTATGCCCGCCGCTTGAATTATCGGAACAAACAAGGAGGGAACCTTGGAGAGAATACTTCGCAAATAGTTTCCAATTGTTCTGACGGCTTCCGTTTTTATGTTCAAACTCTCCAAAGAGGAATGAACTATTGACTTAATCCAAACTACTCCGTAATTTCATGATCACCGACTGGATATTCCATCCCTTCAGCCATCTCAGCGAAGCGCATCATGGTATGCAAGCCGATATGCAGCATGAAGCGCATTCAGTCAACGACGGCATGACACAGCGGCTGATATTCCTTAAGATCGGGAATGCGGAGAGCGGGTCATCGGGAGACATGTTTTCCATAAATGCCAGGCGTATCCCTCAATTTATGATTGATATCGACATACACGACCTGCGGCTGTTTGATTTAAAGGAGCTTCCCGCTGAAACAGGCTGAGGGATGGTCCCGACGCCTGTGTTTTAAATCAGGGGGGCCGGATTCCATGATTCGGTAGGATCACCATGAAAAGCTTGTCACCCTGAGCCTGTCGAAGGGCTGGATTCCCGCTCAACAGACTGCGGGAATGACGAGAGGTTATGATAGACTCTAATTAAGGAGTTGCTTTTATGAAAGGAGATGCCTTATGTCGTTAATAGTTGCAGAAAACATACAAAAAGATTACAAAACAGGCGAAGTAACTGTCAGGGCCTTAAAGGCGTTGAGCTTTGAAATAGAGCCTGCTTCTTTCGTCTCTTTCGTTGGCCCGTCCGGCAGCGGAAAGACAACCCTGCTTAATCTCATCGGTTGTCTTGACAAGCCGACGGATGGAAAACTGAAAGTAGCAGATACGGATGTCCTGCATCTTGACAGAAAGCAGAGCGCATCTTTCAGGGGCAGCAACATCGGCTTTATCTTTCAGGACTTCAATCTGCTACCTGTCCTCACTGTTTACGAAAACATAGAATACCCTCTTCTCATGGTACAGAGTGTGCCGGCATCCGAGAGGGAAAAGAGAGTCACCGCCCTTTTGGAGGCCGTGGGCATGATTGAACAGAAGGACAAATATCCCGACCAGATTTCAGGAGGACAGAAACAGAGGGTTGCGATTGCGAGGGCGTTGGTGACAAATCCGAAACTTGTCCTTGCGGATGAGCCTACAGCCAACTTAGACCATAAGACAGCCTACATGGTAATCGAACTTATGAAAAAGATGCGGGATGAGTTCAGGACAACCTTTATCTTCTCTACGCACGATCAGAAGATAGTGGGAGAGGCTGAAATACTTTACACACTTGAAGACGGTGAATTGACGGGCAGGCAGGTCAGAGGAGGTAAAGGCAATGGGTAATCTCTTCAAAATAGCAATACGGAATCTTTTGAGATATAAAAGAAGAACTCTGCTTACAGCCTCTTTGATAACAGTAGGCGTGGTCTTTGTCCTTGTATTCATCTCTGTTTCAGGCTCTTTCAAAAACATGATGGTAGGATCAATAACAGACTCCATGCTCGGACACATGCAGGTGCACAGGAAGGGCTATGTGGCTTCCATAGAAAATCTTCCCCTGAACTTGAATCTGAAACCGGAAGCCATAATGCGACTTGAAAATATCCTCAATAAACAACCGGAAATCACGGCATATTCTCCGAGACTGAAATTCGGGGGCATGTTCAGCAATTTTGTGGAGACGACTAATATAAGGCTAAACGGCATCTATCCTGATTTGGAATTAAAGAGTGTCCCGCTCCTTGCTTCAAGAGTGTTAGAGGGCAAAAAAATCCTCGATAAGGGAGGAATCTGGATTCCCGAACTTCTTGCTAAGGGCATGAAAGTAAAGATCGGCGATACGATAGTGGTCGTTGCGACCAATAAAGACGGCTCTGTCAATGGCAAGCAGTTCATTGTGGCGGGCGTGCTTGAAAGCGCGACGGGACCGGGAGGCAGGGACGGCTATATCCACATTGAAGATGCCATGGAAGTCCTCAGGATGGAAGGGATGGAAATAAGCGAGGTTGCCATTCGGTTGAAGGATTTCGGGAAGCTCAATACCTTCAGTAAAAAATTGGACGACTTGCTTTCAAAGGAGCTAAACAAAGAGGGCAAGCCGATCTTTGAGGTGCATACATGGGAAAAGCTTTCGCCTTTCTTTAACATCGCCAAAATGATCGACGTGATGACATTCTTCATCAAGCTTATGCTAATAGCCATTGTCCTCATCAGCATCATGAATGTGATGATCATGGCGGTGTATGAAAGGATAAGGGAGATAGGGACGATAGCCGCAATTGGAACTCTGCCGGGAAAAATATTAAACATGTTCGTGATCGAGGGGTTCTGTCTTGGTATTGCAGGCGCAGTCATCGGTAACATTGTCGGGATTGTCTTAATCCTTATACTCAACATGCTGAAAATATCCTTCAATTTCGGGCAGCAGCAAGGATTAATCCTTCATGCAAATGTAAACCCTGCCGATATTGTCACCATATCGGTAACCGTAATAATCGTCTCTGTAATCGCCAGTCTTCAGCCCGCGTTTAAGGCATCGCGGATGGAGCCGATCAAGGCATTGAGACATGTATGATTTTAGATTTTAGAGTTTAGAGGCAGAAGTCAGGAATTATTAAGTGCCTCATAATAGTCTGTACACTCTTAGAGAGTCATTCCCGTAATCTGTTGAGCGGGAATCCAGTAGTTTTTAATCTCTGGATGCCCGATTAGGGCTCTCGGGCATGACGGACAAAGGGCCGACAGTTTGTAAATACTATTTTGAGACTATAAATAAAAGTCAGGAGGATTCGATGCTTAAAATATTCGGCTTTATCCTTGCATTAATGATAGCTCTGCCCGCTTATGCGATAGACGGCACTTCGCTTTTAAAAGAAGTGGACAGGAACCTGAACCCGGAATCATATGAATCTTACCGAAAACTCATAAACATTGAACCCGACGGCAGAAAAAAAGAATACACCCTTTTTACTGTCAAGAAAGGGGCTGATAAGATTGCATCGTTGTTTCTTGCGCCGGCAAGTGAGAAAGGCAGGAGCACATTAAGGCTCGGCGATAATATGTGGCTTTATATTCCGAATGTCGGCAAGCCCATCAGGATAACGAGTCTCCAGTCCGTTGTCGGAGGTGTATTCAACAATGCGGACATTCTTCAGCTTGATTATGCAGCGGAATATGATGTTGAAAAGGTTGAAGAAACTGGAGGCGAATATCTCCTTTATCTAAAGGCAAAGACAAAGACCGTGGCGTATGACAGGCTGAAGCTATGGGCGGACAAAGGGAAAAAGCTGCCGACAAAGATTGAATGCCTCACAGAGGCGAACATGCTCATAAAGACCCTTTACTTTAAGGAGGTCAAAGATTTCAGCAGCGGAATAGTAAGACCTTCGGTCATCGAGACAGACAGCCCGTTGTATAAGGGTTATAAGTCGGTGATGATATTCGCCGGAATCAAGGAGAGGAAATTCAAGGACGAGGTTTTTACCCTTACCTTCATACCGAGCCTGGAATCGTTGAGATGATAAAGCAGTCAGGAGTTAGAAGTCAGGGGTCAGGAGTCAGAAAAATCATCATTTTCCTGGCAGTATTCTGTTTTCTGGTTATCGGCTCCTTCCTCTTGTCCCCTGCCCATGCCGGGGAATACACCTTTGACATCTCTGAGACCGAGAAGAAGCCGTATCAAATCGGAGGCTATGCGGAATTCAGGCCTGTTCTTTCCGGGCTGGATAAGGATGCCTCTCTCCACAAGCTCAAGTTCTACAACCGTGATGAAGGGAGCGTTATAGAAGAATACAATGCCAAATTACAATTGGAAGGCAGTCTTGAAAAAGGCGTCGCAAAACTTTTTATCAAGACAAACACCGACTACAAAAAATCTTATCTCGGCGAAGACCAGAAGACAACGGTTTATGAAGGATTTCTTTCGATAAAGCCCTCTTCATCTTTGACAATAGATATCGGCAAAAAGACCCTGAGATGGGGAAAGGGCTATGCGTGGAGCCCGGTTGCTTTTATAGACAGGCCGAAAGACCCTGACGACCCTGAGCTGAGCCTTGAAGGTTTCATTGTTGCATCAGCCGACTATATAAAAACTTTTCAGGGACCCTTAAAGACTCTTTCATTTACGCCTGTCCTGATACCCGTCTATGAACATGTAAATAATAACTTTGGTGATGTTAATAATCTCAATTTTGCAGGAAAGCTTTACTTTCTTTTTTACGACATGGACATTGACTTCATAATTCTAACAGGCGGAAGCAAAACAACGAGATACGGCGCAGACTTTTCAAGAAACCTCACAACCAATTTCGAGATACACGGGGAATTAGCATTCATAGCCGACTACAAGAAAAGATTTATAGACAGCAACGGTAATAGTCTTGAAAATGTCTATGACGCAAAGAGCTATCTCATCGGCATCAGGTATCTCACAGAAGAGGAGGCAACGTATATACTTGACTTTGACATCCTCTATTTCACGCCTTCAATAACAGCGATAGCGAACGTGAACGATAAAAGCTTCTCCATTTCGCCGGAATTGCTGTACACTGGGATTACAAATCTCGAACTTAGACTCAAGGCATCCTTTCTCTCAGGAGAAAGACAAAGCGAATACGGTGAGAAGCAAAACGATTACAGGGCAGAATTGCGGGCGAGGTATTATTTTTAGACTTTCCTGCATTAAGGATATGTTCAAAGGTTGATAAAGGAACATAAACTGAAACAGAAGGCAAGAAGCATTTCATAATTTAGTAAATATATTCTGATGACAAAAACTTCACCATCAGCTTCAAGGTTGTTTCTCTCTTTTTTGAGACTCGGGCTCAGCGCATTTGGCGGGCCTGCAATGGTCTCCTATATAAGGGAGCTTTCTGTAAAAAGAAATAAATGGTTGGATGATGAGACATTCAAGGACGGTGTAGCCATTACCCAGTCAATACCGGGTGCAACAGCCATGCAGATGGCGGCATATGCGGGTTTAAAATCAAGGGGTGTGGGCGGCGCATTACTGTCTTATATTGGATTTGGATTGCCTGCCTTTGTCTTGATGTTGATACTCTCCGCGCTATATGAAAAGTCAAGAAACATTGCACAAATAATCTCACTATTCAATGGTCTTCAGGTCATTGTGGTTGCTATGGTTGCTAATGCCGCCTATACCTTTGGCAAAGGCACATTAAAGAATTACAGGGATATTTTTATAACTATGTTATCAGCAATACTTTTCTGGAGAGGCATAAGCCCCTTTATCGTGATAATAGGTTCCGCCCTGACAGGTATCGCTTTTCTCAAAGACACCGGATTCATGGTACCTTCACACACCCGCGGGGTAAGAGATAAGCAGAAGCTTAAGCAAATTACATTGCTGGCGTTAATTTTACTGATAGGACTTTTAGTTCTTTATTTTGCAGATACCGTCCTCTTCAAACTGGCAACCATGATGCTCAGGATAGACGTCTTTGCCTTTGGAGGCGGCTTTGCATCGCTCCCTTTGATGCTCCATGAAGTAGTGAATCTGAAGGGATGGATGGACCAGAGGACCTTCATGGATGGTATAGCCCTCGGTCAGGTTACTCCAGGCCCGATCGTAATTACTGCTACGTTTGTCGGTTATTTGATATACGGATTTGCGGGTGCGATAGTGGCAACCATTGCAATATTCACGCCTTCCTTTTTGATACTCGTAATGGCTGCGCCCTTTTTCGACAAATTAAAAGCATCTGAATATTTTTCAAAGGCAACAAGGGGGATACTTGCATCATTCGTGGGTCTTCTTTTGTCTGTTACTTTAAAGTTCGGGCTAAATATATCATGGGACCTTATAAGGGTTTTATTTGGACTGGCAGCAATGACTGCATTAATGAAAAAGGTAGATGTCCTTTATGTGGTGCTGGCAGGCGCTGTTGTATCGATATTGATAATGTAGAGATACGAACAGGAGAATGTAATGATAGAATTAAACGATAAAACTAAAAGGGATTGAATAAGTTAAGCCAAGCGTACCTACGAAGCACTGCCTGTTCTTTTCTTAGAAACTGATTTGGGTTTTGAGTTGGCAGGTTTTTTAATAAATCCATTTACCACAAGTGTCGTATATGTATCCACAGGGTTATTTATATTCGTAACATTACTCTTCATCTCAGTGACAGTAAGCAAAAACGGAGACGTTTTTATTTTATATAACATGCCCTTAAGCTTTGCTGTTGTGGCTGTAAACCCTATCTCTACAGGCACTGCGGTGTAGAGCTCCATCTCCACAGGGCTAAGCGGCCTTTCAAGTTTTATCTCTATCCCTGATGATAGGGCCGTCTCTTTAAGAATCCTCTGAAGCTCTGCCTGTGCCACAGGCGGCTTGTCACCCGGAAGGAGCCTCTGTTCAAGTCCTTTGAGTTCTGAGTTTAAGGCGTCAAGTTTTTTCTTTAGAGGCTCTTTTTCTGACAGCCTGCTTAACTGTTTCTCAAGATTAACCTGCTTTGCCTCTGCGTACTCTTTTACTGAAGACCTTATGCTGCCGTACCACAAATATATCTGGTAAGATACAAGTGCAATAGCAACAAGCCCGCCGATTAGCAGCACCCGCTTCTCTCTTGTAGTTAATTTTGATAATAGTTTCATATTTTCTTATCCTCTGCCTTTTGGGTCTCTTTCTGGCTGGGTTTTACCATAACAACACGGGCTTTTATTCTAAATCCTTCTTTCTCTTTTGCCTTTGTAACAGGGCCGACAAATTCAACCTTCTCAAATAAAGGTGAATTCTCCAGCATTGAAATAAGCGTTGAGGCTGACTGGGCATAGCCTCCAAGCAGTATTTCTCCGCTGAATGTCTTATCATCTGTATTCTTTGATTTATTATAACTGAGGTTTGTAACCCATGAGTCAGCAGGCAGTATGTTTGAAAGCTCTAACAGGACATCAAGCGTTATGTCGCTGTCTTTTAGGCCAAGCAGAAAGCCTTTTTGCTTTTCAGATGCCTTTATCTCTTTAGAAAGCTTCTCTACATAGGCTACATCTGTCTCATTTTTTTTGAGTGTATCCTCAATTAGCGAGAGCCGTTTTTTCTCGTTTCTAATCTGTCCCCCCACTATGCCAACTGCAAGAAACAGGATAAGGAACAAAGAAAGCTTTGTTACAAGCAAGCCTATGCTTTTGCCTTCCTTTATTGGCTTGGCAGAGAGCAGGTTTATATTCAGGCCCTCTTGTGAGAAACAGGCTCCGATAGCAGGCATAAGCCATTGCGATTCCTCTGCCTTCTCTTTTGGGAAAAACTGTGATAATGGGGATAAGACAACTGTCTCTATTCCGGTTTTATCCTTGAGTGAATTGGGAAGGTCAGGAAACACGGAGAGCCTTCCCGATATGATAATTCTTTCTGCCTTTTGAATAGAGAGCTCGGAGAGCGTATCCTTTATAACGGATGAGATGCCTTCTGCGTCTTTGAGTCTTTCATATGTGAAGTTTTTGAGAAGCAGGCATGATGTATCTCTTACAACAGACAGTATCGCCTCATTTTCTTCAAAAAAGAGTGAAACGGTTGTTTCGCCTTTACGGCTAAATATATCAGGTCTTTTCTTAATCCCGGTTATGTCCTGCCAGCCCCCGGCCTTTGTTCCGCTTAAGACGAGTGAGTTGAAGAGAGAAAATGCGGAGATATTTATATTTTTAGGTTTGAGAGAAAGGCCTTCAAGGATATTTTTTATATTTTCAATTCTTTGTTTTTGTACGGCTGCAAATACGACCCTGCAGGACGCATCTTTTTTGTCAAGCACAGAGAAATCATAGGATACATCATCAATCTGAAAGGGGATATGCCTTTGCACTTCAAACTGCATGAGCTGTCCCACAGAGCTTTTCCCCGGAGGAAGGGGGATGTCCATGAATTTCGTTACAGCCCATCTATAGGGAATGCTTACAAATACATTGTTTCTGTCTGCATTGTATTTGTCTATAAATCTTTTAATTTCTGCTATGCCTTCATCATTCAAGGCAAAGGATGCATAGGCTAATATAACAGCCCCGCTTAGCCTGTTATGAAGGCAGACAACAATAGCAGAGTCGTCTTTGAACTCTATTGCGCAGTATGTTTTTAGCAGCATGCCCATAGTCTTATTTCTCCCAAATCCAGATTTAGTTTTTAGTTTTGAGTTAACAACTCAAAACTAAAAACTAAAAACTCCTTATACACCCTGCCTTTCTGTCCAGTTATCGTTCCAGTAAACTGTTTCAAGTTTATTGCCGTTTCTTTTAATAATGGCCTTTACTGCCCTCTTAATTTTGCCGTCAGCGCTTGTCCCTGTAGATATAATCGTAAAAAGCGCAGATTTTATCATACTGCCGCTAACAGAAGCAGTCAGCGGGCCTGCCGCCCGTTGGTTCATAATATTTTCTGCTGCATTTGCCCCTAAGAGGGCTTCAAGCACAAGCTTAGGCGCAGTATTAATATTAACACTACTTGAGTCCCTGACTGCAAGATACTTGTTAATCCCGTTGTATTCCGCCTGCTCTGCTTCGTCTGTTGAGCCATAAAAGATATTTTGGCCGAGTCCTTTTACAAGGAGTAGTTATTCAATAACTGAAAACTTATTATCTTTACAGCTATAGGGTATTGGCAAAGACTGATAGTATTCTTCTTCAGCGCCGTTAAGCCTGTGCAGATTATCCGTGTCCTGCCAGTCAAGGATAGAGTCAACTATTGTATCAACATCCGCGCTGTCTATCTCCGTGGCTGAGATTATATGCCTTAACTGTTCAGGGGATGCCGCATTAATATTTATCTTGCCGTCTTCATCAATAACTGTATATGAAAATATCCCGTTTTTTAACATGGCCTTTCTTTCCGGGTTTTCTTCAAGCTGTGTGGTACTAAATACAAGAACCCCGTTTCTATTGAAAAATGGATAGGCAGCTTCGTTGGCAGCGAGTATTTCAGCCTTTGCCTTTTCAACTCCGGCGATTGCAAGCTGATAGGCTGTTTCCTCTTCTTTAAAGTTTCTTGCTATATTGACCTCTGTCCTCATAGAGAAGGCAAACTCGCCAACTATTGCCGTAAGCATAACCATTACCCATAGCACAAGTATCAGGGCAATGCCGTCTTCTCGCTTAATGTTTTTTATTGTGTTCATTTCTTAGAAGACTCAACTTCAATTTATCAATTAGCATTTATCATTTTACATTTTAAGATTTGCAATGCTAATTTTAGCTTGTATCTTTTTGAGTCTTTGCCCCCATTGGTATTGTAATTAGAAATGGCTGAAAATACCCGAGCTTAACTTTTACTGCCTTAGGAATATCTTTGCCCGGCTCCCATGACTCAATCCATCCCTCTTTTTCTGAGAGGTATTGCAGCTTCAAATCGCTGATATCTTCCTCAATGACTTCCTCGTTCTTCCCTGCGCCCTCAATCTTCTCAAAAAGATCTTTATCAGGGAGTATGCCTTCCTGAAAGAAGATAGTCCCTTCCCTGAAAGAATATCTGACCCATTTAATGCCAATGCCGTCTGAAGATGTTGTTGCAAATAAAACAGAACTATCCGTGCCTTCAAACAATATCATCTCGCCTTCTTCTTTCTTTACCGCATAAGGATAGAAGGATTTCAACTGCTGCGATATAAGGCCGGATGTAATCCTTAATCTCTGGGAGTCTTTCGTTTCTGACTCTCCCTTTTCCCATGCCTTGGCTCCAAGCCTGTATCCGGTTCCAATGATTGCCATAACAAGCGTTAAGATGAGAAGCGCCAACAGCAGCTCTACCAATGTAAATCCTTTATTAGTAACGAGTAACGAGTAACGAGTGACGAGTGAAAATCTTTTTATTGCTTTTAAATTTTTAGTCTTCATATCTTTTTACTCGTTACTTGTGACTGTCTTTAGGCTTACTAATTCAACAGAGCTCTGCTGTGTCGGGGTTTTATTCCAGAAGACCTTTACTTTTACCTTTAAAAGGTTGGCAGTGGCGCTGCTTTGCTGTTTCGCTGCTTCGCCCTCGTCGTAAGGCTCTACTTCTGCCTCCCACTTGAAACCGTCTTCAAAGCTTCCTTGAGCTGTTTTGCTTTCAGTGATTGATTCTTCCCCAAGGGAAAGCTCTTCCATTTTATCTTTAGCATGGACAACCGCCCTCGTGTAATCGCAGGATGTCCTGCTTGCCCTTAGGCCGCCTGAAAATAACTGCATAACTGCAACAAGGGTAATTGAGAGGACCGCGATTGCAACTATAACCTCAACGAGTGTAAACCCCTTATTAGTAACGAGTGACGAGTAACGAGTGACGAGTGAGAATCTTTGTATTGTCTTTAAATGGATAGCGAGCATATACCCTGCAACATGCTGCAGGGTCAAGCGAGCGAATGTAATAAAAATATATTCCATACATTAGATTCCCTGTAGCATGCTACAGGGAAGATTAATTTTTAATCCTCATATTTGTTACTTGTCACTCGTCACTCGTTTTACTTCCACCTTCCCGGTTACCCTGTTTACTGACACAGCCCATGCCTTACTGTTTTTTGGACTCTTAAGCTCTATTGTCCCGCCTGTAGAATTTCCTTGTGGATAAAAATCAATCTTTATATCTTTGAAGCCCTTGCCCTTAAGGTCAAACTGTAATTCTTCAGGGAATGTTTTGCATATAACTTCTGATTTTTCCGAATACAGGGCAAAGTACTTCTTCTCTTCATTGACAATGAAAGAATAAAGCTTCTTCTCTGCGATTGCATGGCTTCTTGCATACCTGAGGGTTGCTGAAATTTCCTTTGCAAGGGTATTCAGTCTTAGGCCCTCTGAACTTCTCTGAATCATAACCCCTGCAAATGTTAATGTGAGGGCAATAATAAATATAACGATCAGCAGTTCAATAAGGGTGAAACCTTTATTAGTGACGAGTAACGAGTGACGAGTAACGAAAGACAGTAACGAGTGACGAGTAACGAGTGACGAGTAAAAACCATTTCTCATTTCTTATTTCAACCCCTTCCAGCTTACAATATCCTGATTCTCTCCTTCGCCGCCTTCTGCGTTGTCTGCTCCGTAGGAATAGAGGTCATAATCCCCCTGCTTGCCTGGAGACTCATAGTGATATGGGTTGCCCCATGGGTCAAGGGGGATCTCCTGTTTCTTAAGATAAGGGCCGCTCCATTCTTCTGCGCCTGAGGGCTTTGTGATTAATGCCTGAAGCCCCTCTTCTGTTGCAGGATACCTCCCGACATCCAGTCTGAAGGAGTCAAGGGCGGTTCCAAGGAGCTCTATCTGGGCATGGGTTGCCTTTTGTTTTGCCGGGCCAACCCTGCCAATAAATCTTGGGATGACAATTGCAGCCAAAAGTCCGAGTATGACAATAACGACCATCAATTCAATGAGTGTAAAACCTTTGGCAGTGACAAGTAACGAGTGACGAGTAAGGCGCTTAATATTATTGTTCATGTGATAACCTCCTATCTCATTAAACGAGTAATGGGTAACTCAAAATTCAGGTTCTTCAGGCTTTCCTGTGAAAAGCACACTTAAGACGTCATTCCCGCATCCTTAAGCCTGCCCTCGAAGTTAGTAATCGGGGGCGGGAATCCAGTATCCTCACATATACTACAATATAAATCATTCCACTCAGGATTCC
>JACQXF010000008.1 GCA_016208855.1 Nitrospirota bacterium
CTTGATTAAACGTGTTTATGAGTATAAGAATGATTTGGCAGATGGTTTTACAAAAAGATATAAAGTCCACAATCTGGTATGGTATGAAGCGCATGAAACAGCGGAATCTGCCATCAAACGAGAGAAGAACATAAAGAAATGGCAGAGGAGTTGGAAGTTGAAACTTATTGAGAAATGAAATACTGAGTGGAATAATTTATATTGTAGTATATGTGAGGATACTGGATTCCCGCCCCCGATTACTAACTTCGAGGGCAGGCTTAAGGATGCGGGAATGACGTCTTAAGTGTGCTTTTCACAGGAAAGCCTGAAGAACCTTACTTATGAACTCATTAGTAATATTCGCACTGTTATGAAGAAGAAATTTGCAAGGACAATTAAAGAAGGCATTATAGAGACTATTCTGTTTCTGAGCGCGCTTTCTTCAGTATTGATTACAATAAGCATCGTTGTAATACTCTCCTATGAGTCTTTTGGATTCTTCAAGGAAGTCTCGATAATAGAATTTCTAACAGGCACTGAGTGGATGCCTCTTTTTGCAGAGCCTAAGTTCGGAATCCTCCCGCTTGTGGCAGGCACTCTTCTGACAACTGCAGTAGCTCTATCAGTGGCGCTTCCATTAGGGCTGATTGCGGCTATATATTTAAGTGAATATGCGCCTCATAAACTTAGAGAGGCAATAAAACCTGTGCTTGAACTCCTTGCAGCAGTGCCTACTGTGGTTTATGGATATTTTGCGCTTTTGTTTTTAACCCCATTGCTTCAGAAATTCATGCCTGACCTTTCAGGGTTTAATGCGCTTAGCCCGGGAATAATAATGGGCATAATGATAATACCTTATGTGAGTTCTGTAAGCGAAGACGCAATGAGGGCGGTTCCAATGTATATACGGGAGGGCTCTTATGCTATGGGCGCTACAAAGCTTCAGACGTCATTTAAGGTCGTAATCCCTGCTGCGTTTTCAGGCATAGCAGCAGCATTTATCATGGGCATTTCAAGGGCAGTAGGAGAGACAATGGTCGTTGCCATAGCGGCAGGCATGATGCCTAATTTTACTGTAAACCCTTCTGAGCCTGTGCAGACGCTTACATCTTATATAGTGCAGGTAAGCCTTGGAGATGTGCCTCACGGGACGATTGAATACAGAACAATCTTTGCAGCAGGCATGGTGCTTTTCCTTATGACATTGATATTTAATATTATAGGTTTCTGGTTTAGAAAGAGGATAAGGGAAGCGTATTAATGACAGACATTAAAAAACGGATAGCAATCAGCAAATTTTGGAATAATTCATTTTGGGTGGCAGGGCTTCTGTCCACCTTTGCAGGGCTTGTGCTTTTGTTTGCGCTATTTACCGACCTTTTCTTAGACGGTGCGCCGAGGATAAGCTACAAGTTCTTTACATCCTTTCCTTCAAGATTTCCGGAAGAGGCAGGGATACTCTCAGCATGGATTGGCACAACGCTTGTTATGCTTGTTACTGCTATGGCTGCAATACCTCTCGGTATTGCAGCAGGAATATATCTTGAAGAGTATGCACGCAAAAACTGGATTACAAACATTATAGAGATTAACATCACAAATCTTGCGGGAGTGCCTTCAATAATTTATGGACTGCTTGCGCTTGGTTTATTCGTCTATTTCTTTGAGTTTGGAGAGAGCATCCTTACAGGCGGACTTGCCCTTGCCCTGCTGATTCTTCCAATGGTGATAATGGCAACGAGGGAGGCAATTAGGGCAATCCCTAACTCAATCCGAGAGGCATCATTTGCGCTTGGGGCTACGAAGTGGCAGACAATAAAAGACCATATAATCCCTTATTCAACAGGGGGCATTCTTACAGGCATAATCATAGGGCTTTCAAGGGCAATCGGAGAGACAGCGCCGATAATTACCGTAGGGGCATTAACATTCATAGCATTTCTTCCGACATCTCCTGTGTCAGCAGAATTTCCATTCGTATCATTCAAATGGCTTTTTGACCCATTTACGGTCATGCCGATTCAGATGTTTAACTGGGTGTCAAGACCACAGAAGGAATTTCATATTAATGCCGCAGCAGCAGGCATTGAGCTTTTAGCCATGACCTTGCTTATGATCGGCATTGCAATATATATTAGATACAACTTCAGAAAGAAGATAAAATGGTAGAGCAGACATTAAAGGCAGAGGCAAAAAACTTGAATTTTTACTACGGCGACGTTCACGCCCTTAAAAACATCAATATCCCAATAAAGAGGAGAAAAGTCACTGCGCTTATAGGGCCTTCTGGCTGCGGGAAAACTACATTTTTAAGGTGTTTTAACCGCATGCATGACCTTTATCCTCATAATAGATACGAAGGCGAGATTACCCTCTATCCTGATAATGTAAATATTATCTCTCGCGATGTAGACCCTATTGAGATAAGGATGTGGATAAGCATGGTATTTCAAAAGCCTAACCCCTTCCCAAAATCAATATACGAAAATGTTGCCTACGGTCCTAGGGTACGGGGGATTAAGAAGAAGCAGATTATTGATGAAAGGGTAGAGAAATCCCTAAGAGGCGCGGCATTGTGGGATGAGGTGAAAGACAGGCTCCATAATCTCGCATTTGACCTTTCAGGCGGACAGCAGCAGAGGCTTTGTATTGCAAGGTCTCTTGCCACAGAGCCGCGGATACTACTTTTTGATGAGCCGACATCAGCGCTTGACCCCACGGCAACCTCCAAGATAGAGGAACTCATCGTAGAGCTGAAAAACGAGGTGACAATACTTATAGTCACGCACAATATGCAGCAGGCAGCAAGGGTGTCGGATGATACTGCATTTATGTATCTTGGCGAGCTTGTGGAGTTTGACAGGACAGACAAGATATTCACAAATCCCTCAAACGGGCTGACAGAGGAGTATATAACAGGGAGGTTTGGCTAATGTCTATATTTGACGAGGAACTAAAGGGGCTCAAAGAGAAGATATTAAGGATGGGGCTTCTTGTTGAATCTGCCATAAGAGATTCCATAAAGTCGCTTGTTGAGCGGGACAGCGAACTCGCCAAAGAGGTGATTAAGAGGGATCATGACATCAATGCGCTTGATGTGGAGATAGACGAGGAGTGCATAAGACTTATTGCCTTGAGGCAGCCAAAGGCAGGAGACTTAAGGTTTATAACTACAGCTATGAAGATAACCACTGACCTTGAGAGGATGGGAGATCTGGCAGAAGATATATCCGAGAGGGCTATAGAGCTAAATGAGGAGCCGCCGCTCAAACCCTACATTGATATCCCAAGAATGGCAGACATTGCACAGGGTATGCTCAGGGACGTGCTTGATGCCCTGATAAAGGGGAATTCAAAGCTTGCAACAGACGTCATAAAACGCGATGATGAGGTAGATAGGCTGAACCTTCAGGTCTTTAACGAACTTTTGTTCTTCATGATACAGGACCCTACAAATGTATCAAGGGCTACGAGGATAACATATATATCAAAATATCTTGAGCGTATCGCAGACCATGCCACAAATATTGCAGAGATGGTTATATACATGGTTGAGGGCAAGATTGTAAGGCATGTGACGATTTAATAACCAATGAGCTATGAATATCTTAGTAGTTGACGATGAGCCTGATATAGTAGAACTTGTAAGATATAACCTTCAGAGAGAGGGTTTTTCCGTTGACACAGCAGAAAGTGGAGATATTGCACTAAAAAAAATAAGAAATAATAACTATGCCCTTATAGTCCTTGATTTAATGCTGCCTGTAATCTCAGGCCTTGAATTATGCAGGGCGCTCAGGGCTGATAAAAACCTCAGCAGGATACCCATTATAATGCTTACGGCAAAATCAGGCGAGACTGACAAAGTCGTTGGTCTTGAGATGGGCGCAGACGATTACATAACAAAGCCGTTCAGCCCGCGTGAACTTGTGGCGCGCATAAAAGCAGTGCTTAGGAGGTTTGAAGAGCCAGAGAGGCATAAGGCAGAGGTGAAGATAGGAGACCTTTTAGTAAATTTTGAAACCTATGCCGTATCTGTCAAAGATAAGCAGGTAAAATTAAGCGCCACGGAATTCAGGATGCTAAAGTTTCTCCTTGAACGGAAGGGCAAGATATTCAGCCGCGACCAGCTTCTTGATTCTGTGTGGAAGGGCGAGGCGTTTGTTGAGCCGAGGACCGTGGATGTACATATAAGGCGGCTTAGAAGCCAGATTGAAGATGACCCAAAAAATCCAAGATATATTAAAACCATGCGAGGCGTAGGTTATTATTTCTCAGGAGATTAATTGAAGATTCAAAAGAAGATTATATTTTCTCATATCATTCTTACACTTTTAACCTTTATATTTCTTGCCTTTTATCTGTCCCTTTTTAAAGAAACTAAACTTGCCTTTGCGCTTTTTGTCTCCATAGGTGTTTCCCTGCTTGCAGGTGTTTTTCTTTCAATTGCCATAACGCGAAGGATAAAAGAGGTTACTGAGTTCTCAAGGGAAATTTTAAGCGGAAGCCTTCAGAGAAAACTGCTCGGGTTAAAAGATGACGAAATAGGAGAGCTTGGCGAAAACCTTAATGCTATGGCTGAACAGTTAAAGACAAGACTTGAGGCCCTGACAACTGACCAGGGAATCCTTGAGGCTGTGTTTAATTCCCTTCAGGACGGCATTATGGTTGTTGATGCTAAGGGCAATATAACACTTGCGAGTCCTTCTATTGGCAAAATACTTGAGACTTCAGGGGGTATCGCCGGCCGTCCTTTTTTTGAAGTATTAAAGGAGACCTCGGTTCAGGATGCAGTCACAGAGGCTAAGGGGTCCGGCGCTATAGCCTTCAGGGAGATAGAGCTATTTCATCCAACGAATAAACATCTCTATATAAGTGTTAAGCCGCTTAAGTATAAGACACTGGGTCCCGGGTTTGTGATAGTTATTCGTGACATAACAAGGTTAAAACATCTTGAGACTGTAAGAAAGGACTTTGTTGCCAATGTATCTCACGAGTTAAAGACTCCTATAACAGCCATAAAAGGCTTTGCAGAAACCCTGCTTGAGGGCGCAATTGATGACGAAGAAAATGCCGGCAAATATCTTGAGATAATAAAAAATCACAGTGAGCGGCTTAATAACCTTGTGGAAGACCTGCTGATATTGTCAAGCCTTGACAGGGGAGAGGTTGCCTTAAATCTTGAACCTGTTGATGTCAGAGCCATTATTGATATGGTCTTTCTTACACTAAAAGGCAAGGCGTCGCTGAAATCTATTGTGCTTGTAAATAATTTACCCATAGATTTCCCCTTTATCAGGGCTGACAGAAACAGGCTTGTCCAGATTCTTTTGAATTTGGTAGACAACGCTATAAAGTTTACAGAATCAGGAAGCGTTGTGGTTTGCGGAGAGGTTAAAGATAAGCTTAAGATAATTGTTGAAGACACAGGGGTTGGTATAAGCTCTAAGGATACCCCGAGGCTTGGGGAGAGGTTCTACAGGGTTGATATGGCGCGCTCAAGGGCGCTTGGGGGTACAGGCTTAGGGCTTGCTATTGTAAAGCATCTAATTCAGATACACGGATGGGGCATGAATATAGAGAGCGAACTCGGCAAAGGGACAAGGGTTATATTGACTATTTTTTAATAATTTCCTTGTTCGTTTAATGCTGCGCTGAGTTCTTCCTTTCTTAAGGCCTTGCCATGCCAGCCGTTTTTATCTTCAAGAAATGAGACGCCCTTGCCTTTGATGGTCTTTGCGATAATCATAACCGGCCTATCAACTGAGGCAAGAGCCTTTTCGTACGCACTAAGGATTTTCGGAAAGGAATGGCCGTCAATATGAATTGTCTCCCATCCAAAGGATGCGATTCTCTTTTCATAGGCAGTGAGATCAAGCCATCCCGAGGCCGATGGAAAGCCCCTGACCAAGAGAGCCTGTTGCTGCCTCACAATAAGGGAAGGCAACGGTAGGATGCCCTTCTAAAGGGCTGCCAAATTTCCGCAGGTTCATTAATTCTCTTTCTGTTAATTTTCCTGCAGCGGCCCATAACGCATAAAGCAGCGGTGACGCATGGCCTTTTGAGAATATAAGACGGTCATTATTGGGGTGGTTTATGTTGTCAACATCAGATTTAAAGATTCCGCTAAACAAAAGCCCGGCCATCAAATCAGTTGCTGAGAGTGAGGATGTGGGATGCCCTGAGCCGGCCTCTGTAGTTGAGGTAAGGATGTAGTAACGGATTAATGCGGCTAATTTTTCCAGCCTTTTTGTATCAAAATCCATTAATAAGAATGGCTCCCGGGGAGGGATTCGAACCCCCGACAGGGTGGTTAACAGCCACCTGCTCTGCCGACTGAGCTACCCGGGAATACCTTTTTTAGTTAAAAATTAAAAGGTTAAAGTTAGAAGTTGAGGAAGTATTTAACTTACTTCTGAAGCCTTTGCTTCTCTCTGAAGCTTTTCCCACTCCTTATCTACATCTTCCTGCGCCTGCTTTAGCATCCATTCATTCTCAGGCGCAAACATATGCTTAAATCTGCCCTGCGGTTTAAGAAAATCCACGAGAGGCTTTTTCTCCCTGGGGGTAACAGTAATCTTTGTAGCGCCGTTTTCCACTTCATAGAGCGGGAAATAACATGTTTCAACAGCAAGCCTGCTTAGAAGTATTGCATCGTCTGTGGCCGAACGCCATCCACGGTTGCACGGCGCAATTATATTCATAAACTTAGGACCTTTTATCTCAAGAGCCTTTTTTACCTTTTTCATCAGGTCCTGCCAATGGCTTGGAGAGGCCTGCGCTGCATACGGTATGCCGTGGGCAGCCATGATTTTTGTAATGTCTTTTCTCTTCTGTAGTTTTCCAGGCACAACGCTTCCTGCAGGGCAGGTTGTTGTATCAGCTCCAAATGGCGTTGCGCTTGACCTCTGAATGCCTGTATTCATATATGCGCCATTGTCATAGCATATATAAAGCATGTCATGCCCTCGCTCCATTGCGCCTGAAAGGCTCTGAAATCCTATGTCGTAAGTGCCTCCATCACCGCCAAAGGCGATGAATTTAATTTCCTTATCAATCTTTCCCTGCTTTTTTAGCGACCTGTACATGGTCTCAACGCCTGCTATTGTGGCTGCAGCATTCTCAAAGGCGCTGTGAATCCATGGAATCTTCCATGCAGTGTATTCTGATATGCATGTGCAGACCTCAAGACACCCTGTTGCGTTAGCGGCAACAACAGGATACTCAGAAGCAAGGAGGACCATTTTTACAACAGGAGGCGCACCGCAGCCAGAGCACATTCTGTGTCCTGCTGTTAAAAGTACCTCTTTTTTTGAAAGCTCCCTTAAAGTAAGTGGTGTAGTTGCCATACCTTATCTCCTTATATTAGGGGCTGGGGTTAGTTGTTGGGGCGTGGTATTTACCAATCCCTAAACCCTGACCCCTAATCCCTGCCTTATTCCCTTACTCCAATATATTCTTTAACAACATTGATTTTACCTGTCTTCGCAATTTCAACAAGCTCATTCAAAACAAGCTCTGCATGTCCTGGCATATAATCCCTTCCGCCAAGCCCGTATATCTTATTTATGAGTATAGGCCTTTTCTCATATGGATAAAGGCTTGATGCAATATCTATGTATAGAGGCCCGTGTGAGGCTCCGAATGCATCAGCCCTGTCAAGCACACATACTGCCTTAAGGTGCTTTAGCGCCTCTCCTATCTCTTTATAAGGAAACGGCCTGTATAGTCTTGGCTTTAATAAGCCTGCCTTAATGCCTTTTTCTCTGAATTCATCAATTACATCCTTGGTTGTGCCTGCGGCTGAGTTGAGGATAACTATGCCAATATCAGCATCCTCAAGCCTGTATGTCTCAAAAAGCCCGTATTTTCTTCCTGAAATTTTTTCAAAATCCTTTGCCACATCCAAAACTACTTTTGAGACCTTTGACATAACTGCATCATGGGCCTTTCTGAACTCCATATAGTAATCAGGCAGTATCAGGGGGCCGTAGCTGACAGGATGCTCTATGTCAAGCATGGGATTAACCGGTTTATATTCCCCTACAAAATTACTTACTTCATTATCATCAAGATATTCTATCCTCTCGATAGAGTGGCTTATTATAAAACCATCAAGGCATACCATTGCAGGAAGCCTGATGTCAGGATGCTCTGCAATGCGGAACGCCTGTATTGTATTGTCATATGCCTCCTGTGTATTCTCTGACCACAACTGTATCCAGCCTGCATCTCTTGCGCCCATAGCGTCGGAATGATCTCCGTGTATATTTAAAGGCGCTGATAACGCCCTGTTTACAACAGGCATTATTATTGGAAGCCTCGTGCCTGACGCAATAAATAGTATCTCAAACATGAGCGCAAGCCCTTGTGACGAGGTGGCTGTAATTACCCTGCCTCCTGCTGCTGATGCGCCTACACAGGCGCTCATAGAGCTATGCTCGCTTTCAGTTAGTATTATTTCTGTTTTGACCTTTCCGTTGTTTACAAAAGAGCCAAACCTCTGCATCATATCAGTCTGGGGTGTTATGGGGTAAGCAGCGCAGACATCAGGGTTAACCTGCCTCAGTGCCTCTGCAACTGCCTCGTTTCCTGTAACAGCAACAACCTTTCCCATTATTTGCCCTCCTCTTCCATTACTATCGCCTTTTTCCCTTTTTTACCCGGGCATTCAAGGGCGCATATGCCGCAGCCTTTGCAATAGTCATATTTAAAGACTCCCCTTTTACCATTCTTGGCTTCAATAGCCATATCAGGGCAGAAAATCCAGCAGAACATGCATTGAATGCAATTTTCCTCTAACCATACCGGCCTGAATGATCTCCATGAACCTGTTTTAAATTCCTCTGCACTTCCTGCCTTGGTGACCACAGCGCCTGGGGTGACTTCCTTCCATCCTTTTAATTTCATCCCTCTTTTACCTCCTCATAGCCGCGCCGGACTGCCTCAAGATTGCCGTCTATTATCTTTTGTGAAAATTTTTTCCCAAAGCTCTTTTGCACATCATCAAGAGCCTGCTGAAGGCTTACAACGGATGATATTTTTGATAAAGAGCCTACAAGCGGAGAGTTAGGCATAGGCCTTCCAAAACATTCAATGGCTATCTTTGTTGCATCAACTGTAAATACCTTCTGCGTTGGTTTTGCCTTTAGTTTCTCCCGTATTTCTTTTGGGTCTTTTGATGAGTTAACTATAAATGCAGCGTTATCCACTGCGCCGTCTGTTACATTTACTCCATCAAGGAGTGTTGCGTCAGCGATTACAACAATGCCAGGCTTTAAGACAGGACAGTGCATCCTTAGTTCTTTTGAGCTTACCCTGTTATAAGCCCTTAAAGGCGCTCCAGAGCGTTCCGGTCCATATTCAGGGAATGCCTGCACGTAATTGCCGCCGCTAAGGCATGCATCAGCAAAGACCTTTGCTGCAGTGACAGTCCCCTGTCCGCCTCTTCCATGCCAACGAATCTCTAACATCTTCTCCATGGTTTTCCTCCCGAATTTATTACAAAAATCTTCTTAGTTGGGAATGTTACTATAGCCTGAATTTTGCTGAAAAGTCAATTTTGAAAAGTTAATTAAAAATTTTATTTAACTAATAATTCAAGCAAGGCTTTTTGTGTGTGCAGCCTGTTTTCAGCCTGGTCAAATACAACACTCCGGGGGGAGTCCATGGCCTCATCCGTAATCTCTTCTCCCCTGTGAGCAGGCAGGCAGTGCATGACAACGGCGTCGGGCTTTGCAAAAGAGAGGATATGTTTGTTTAACTGATAATCCTTAAATATTTTTTTTCTTTTTGCTGCTTCTTCTTCCTGCCCCATGCTTACCCATACATCTGTATAAAGCACATCCGCACCTTTGGCAGCCTCTTCAGGAGACCGGAGTATCTTCACATCTGAGCCTTCAGAGAGCGCTTTTTTATAAATACCTTCGTCAGGTTCGTATCTCACAGGACAGGCAATCCTAAGGCTAATCCCTGTCATAGATGCAGCCTCTATGAGGGAGTTTACAACATTATTGCCGTCACCTATGTAAGCAAGCACCACGCCCTGAAGTTTTCCTTTCTTCTCTTTAATAGTCATAAGGTCTGCAAGCGCCTGACACGGATGATGCAGGTCTGTCAGGCCGTTAATTACCGGGATAGCAGCATTTTTAGCAAACTTCTCTATCTTCTCATGACCGAATGTCCTTATTACAACTCCATCCATATAGCGTGAGAAGACCCTTGCAGTGTCTTCTATTGTTTCTCCTCTTCCAAACTGTATCTCCTGAGGATTAAGGTAGATTGCCTGTGCGCCGAGTTGATATACGCCTATCTGAAAGGATATCCTTGTTCTCGTAGAAGCCTTTTCAAAAAGTAGGCCTATGCTCTTACCTATGAGCGGACAGAGACTGGCATCCTTCCCCCCTTTAAGTTCAACCGCCCTGTTAAGGAGATTATTCAGCTCTTCTAATTTCAGCTCTCTTAATGTAAGAAAATCTCTTTTCATTTTAGACAAGACCTCCGAATATATCTTCAAGGATATCAATAAGATGGTCAATCTCTTTCTCTGTAACTATAAGCGGCGGCGTGAAACGAAGAACATTCCCTGCCGTGCAGTTGACGAGTATGCCCTTCTCAAGGCATAAATCAACAATGTTTGCACAGGGTCTGGTAAGCTCCATACCAACCATAAGCCCAAGCCCTTTGACATTGGCTATTATGGATGGGAAGTCCTTTTTCAGCCCCTCAAGGCCATTCATAAGGTACTGCCCCATACGGCTGCAGCTATCAAGTATAAAGCCGTCTTCAAGTATCGTCTCTATCGTGGCTATTGAAGCTGCGCAGGCAAGGGGGTTCCCGCCAAAGGTTGATGCGTGGCTTCCGGGCTGAAAGGATTGTGCAATATGCTCTCTTGCAAGCATTGCGCCGATGGCTACCCCTCCGCCAAGCCCTTTTGCAAGTGTTATGATATCAGGCTGAATGTGAAAATGTTCATAGGCAAAGAGCTTGCCTGTCCTGCCGATTCCTGTCTGAACCTCATCAAGGATGAGCAGGAGGTTATGGTCATGACAGAGGTCGCGAACTTCCTTTAGATAACCTTCCTCAGGCATCTTTACCCCGCCCTCTCCCTGGATAGGCTCAAGCATTACAGCGCATGTATGCCTTGTTATTGCTTTTTTGAGCGCGTTTATGTCATTGAATGGGACATGCTTAAATCCCTGCACCAGAGGTTCAAAGCCTTTCTGCAACTTCTCCTGTCCTGTTGCGCTGAGCGCAGCCAGGGTTCTGCCGTGAAATGAGCCAAAGGCAGTTATGATCTCATACTTATCATGACTTAGCTGGTCTTTTGCATATTTTCTGGCAAGCTTTATTGCCGCCTCAATTGCCTCAGCGCCTGAGTTGCAGAAAAAGACCCTGTCTGCAAAGGAGTGGTCAATTAACAGTTTTGCAAGCTTTATCTGGGGCTCTATGTAGTAGAGGTTTGATACATGCAGAAGCCTCTGCGCCTGTTTCTGTACTGCTATTACAACCTTTGGATGGCAATGCCCAAGACAATTTACGGCGATGCCGCCTACAAAATCCAGATATTCCCTGCCGTCGGCGCTCCAGACCTTCATCCCGCTTCCTTTTCTTATGACTACCGGGAGCCTGTTATAGGTATTCATCAAATATTTTCTGGATTCGTCAATCAGCTTTTTTTCCATATAGAAATATAACATAAATCATGGATATTGCAAAAGATTTTTGAGGCGGCTTTAATGCTATAATGAAGCGCTATGGAAAAAGTAGTTCTCAGGCGGCCGGGCAGGATACTTGCGGGACACCTCTGGATATTCTCTAATGAATTAGCAGTAAGTCCAAAAAAATTCGAGCCAGGCTCTATTGTTGAGGTCTGTGACAATAAAAACAATTTTATCGGCATTGGCTATATAAATCCGCAGTCCCTGATATCCATAAGGCTTCTTACGAGGCAGAAAGAAAAAATAACGCCGGTTTTTTTTAGAAAACGCATAACGGACGCAATAAATTACAGAAAAAGATTTCTGCCCAATACAGATTCTTACAGGGTCATCTTCAGCGAAGGTGATTTTCTGCCGGGGCTTATAGTTGACAAGTACGCAGAATGCCTCGCAATACAACTCCTAACCCTTGGAATGCAGAAGATGTCTGACATGATATTAAACCTTTTAGATGAAATCCTCTCGCCGTCAATAATGATACTAAAAAATGACAGCCCGAGCAGGACGCTTGAAGGCCTTATTCTTGAAAACAGGATGCTAAAGGGGGCTTTTTCAGATTTGCCGTTAATAATTACTGAAGACGGCATACGATATGAGATTAATACTATGTCAGGACAGAAGACCGGGTTGTTTCTTGACCAGAGAGAAAACAGGATAGCATTCAGCAGGTATATTAACAGCGGACGGGGTTTGGACCTCTTCTGCTATTCAGGCGCGTGGGGGCTTCATCTTGCAAAAAATGGAGCATTTGTAACAGGCGTTGATGATTCCCATGCAGCAATATCTCAGGCAGAAAAAAATGCAGAACTGAATAATCTTGAAGGACATATTGAGTTTGTAAAGGCTGACGTCTTTAATTTTCTAAAAAAAGAGGCAGAGACAGGCAATTCGTATGACTTTATTGTGCTTGACCCGCCTGCGTTTGTAAAAAGCAGGGCTAAGGTTAAAGAGGCGTTAAGAGGATACAGGGAGATAAACTCCTTGTCTATGAAGGTTATTAAAAAAGGCGGGCTGTTGGCTTCGTCGTCATGCTCTTATCATATTGAAAAGGACGCTTTTGCTGATATGCTCCGCAGTGCAGCGAGAGATTCAGGAAAAAACGCCAGAATTCTGGAGCTCCGCTTGCAAGCCAAAGACCACCCTGTCTTGCTGTCAGTTCCTGAGACAGAATATCTGAAGTGCGCAATTATTGAGCTAACCTAAGGTTTTCGAGGCCGTCCCCAAAATCGCTTTGACTGAAAAATCCTGCGGGCATAGCAGGTATAATTGTTGCTTTTTTTATTTATCAAAAAGAGTATGTCAAGGATGAGCGGATACTCTTTGGCATGGCTATAGGCTATCTATCATTATTGGCTTTGTTATTTGTCATAAAGTGCGCGGTATGGCTGCTGGAATCAAAGGCTGTATATTCCCCTGATAAACTTTTAAAGCTAAAAAAGCCTTTTTTCTTGGGTAAAGCCAAATGGGAGTTAATCCGGGAAAATGCGCTTCTCCACAAGGTTAGTCAGGATAGATTTTGCGATTTCATCAATATGTTAAAACCGTATTACTTCACTGACCAAAAAATTGATTTTTCTGAACCGGAAAATTAAAAAATGCCTAAATACGACCTTTACAAAATTTTAAAAGAAGAACTTAAAAACGTCCCTCCTGACCTTGCAACAAGGCAGTCCGGGCAGGCGATGCGGGAACGCATTGAAAGAGACATTGCCAAAGAAAAAGACGGCGAGGTTATTGCGCTTGATTTCTCTAAGATAGGGATTATTGATTATTCATGCGCTGACGAGATTGTGGCAAAGCTCATTTCAAGACTTGTAAGCGGAGAATACGGCGATAGATATATTGTTTTAAGAGGGCTTAATGGAAATCAGAAAGAAAATATTGAGGTTGCCCTTGAGAGAAAAGGTATTGCTGTTACGGCTGAGATGAGGGACGAGAGAAGGGCGCTTCTTGGCAGCTTAAATAATTATCTCAAAGAAACCTTAATGCTTATTGAGAAGAAGAAAAGGATTACCGCCAAAGATTTATCTGACATCATGAAGCTTGAGGCTAACACAAGCGGAACAAGGCTTCTGAATCTTCATAAAAAGAGGCTTATCAGGAGGATAGATGAGATAAGAGACGGAGGAAGGGTCTGGGTGTATGAGAAAATTTAAGGATAGACATTAGTCAGCGCAGTGAATGATAATACCGGCATGGCTAAATAACCCTTGAATTTTATGATGTAATGTCCTATGATGTATTAGGAGGCGATGTAATATGCACAGAACCCAGTTGTTGATAGATGAAAAACATTATGCTTTTTTAAAGAAAAAATCCGAGAAGGAAGAAAAGAGCATTTCACAGGTGTTAAGGGAAATCATAGAGAGCTACTCAAAGAAGTCTGATGTTTATTCTCTTTGCTCTATTTCAGGGATAGCAGAGGATTCTGAAGCTTACGGCAGAGACCATGATAAGTGGCTCTACAAAAAGAAATGAAAGAAGATATATTTGCTGATACAAGCGCCCTTTATGCCTTTATTAATGCAAAAGACCCTGATCATAAGAGGGTTAAAAGTTTTCTAAGCAGCTTTAAAGGAAAGATATTTATTACAAATTATATCTTTGATGAGATTGTAACCCTTGTCAGCGCAAGGGTTGGCCATGAAAAGGCTGTTTATGTCGGAAATATACTTCAGAAATCTCCACAAATAGAAAAGGTATGGATTTCCCCCATTGATGAAAAACAAGCATGGGAGCTTTTTGTCTCAAGAAATGATAAATCCTACAGCTTTACTGACTGCACAAGCTTTATTGTAATGAAGAGACTGAGGATAACAAAAAGTCTTGCGCTGGATGAACATTTTAAACAGGAAGGATTTAAAGAAATTTTATAATATGCTTGAGGTGTCCAGGTGACAACGCTTATAGATAAACTTAATTGGGGGTTTTATGTTTGAGATTTTATTGATAGTGCTTACCATTTTAGCTGTGGGAATTATTGCTCTGCTAATTGCATTGCTGACACGCAGTTCAAGCACTAAGTTATTGCAAATAGAAAATCAATTAACATCTTTTGAAAAAAGTCAGGAAAGGACAGAAAGAGCGTTAAAGGAAGAAATCGCACAGAATAGGGAAGAAACTACTACTAACTCAAAACAGCTACGCGAAGAAATAATTAACGGCATGACAAATATCGCCAACATGCAGGAAGATAAACTCGGTAAAATGACTCAAACGGTTGAAGAAAAGTTAAGGCTTTCGCAGGAGCAGATTAACACCAATGCAAAAGATAACAGGGACGAATTGGGAAAATCGTTAAAGTCATTTGAAGATAAATTTACTGCGAGTGTCAGAGAATTTAACGAACTTCAAAAACAGAAATTTGATAATCTTGTGAATAAACAGACCGAACTGATTCAGACTACTGAGTCTAAACTGGAAAAAATGAGAGATACCGTTGAAGCAAAACTTAAGATGATACAGGATGACACTAATGAGAAGCTTGAGAAGATGAGGGCTACAGTTGATGAAAAACTCCATAAGACACTCGAAGAAAGACTTAGTCAATCCTTTAGAATTGTAAGTGAGAGGCTAGAACTTGTTCACAAAGGATTGGGGGAGATGCAAAATCTGGCTGTCGGCGTCGGAGATCTGAAGAAAGTTTTATCAAACGTGAAGACCCGCGGAATAATTGGTGAGATTATGTTAGGCAGCATTTTGGAACAGATTTTAACTCCAGAGCAGTATGCTAAAAATGTGGCTACTAAAAAAGGCAGCAGAGATAATGTAGAATTTGCGATCAGGCTCCCTGGAAAAGATGATTCAGGAGAATTTGTTTATCTGCCGTTAGATTCAAAATTCCCACGGGAAAACTACGAAGCGCTTATTAATGCCTATGAACACAGCAATACAGACGCAATTGAAAAAACAGGAAAACTTTTTGAAGATAACATTAAAAAATTTGCCAAAGATATAAGAGATAAATATATTGATCCTCCCAATACAACAGATTTTGGGATTATGTTTTTGCCAATAGAAGGGCTTTATGCAGAAGTTGTCCGAAGACCTGCGTTACTTGAAGTTTTACAGAGAGAATATAAAATAA
>JACQXF010000110.1 GCA_016208855.1 Nitrospirota bacterium
ATTCCCATGCTCAACGATCATGTGAAGGAGATAAGGGGATATCTATGAGTTTTGTCAGAGGAAAATATCCCTCAAACTTTGGGAAGTTGCTTATTTGAAAAATGTTCGTGCAACATGCTCAAGTATTAAATTTTTCCAAATGGCTGATTTCATTTCTCCCCCTAAATTAAAAGAGTATATTTCCACAAAATAAAGATAACGCCTTAAGTAAACCTTACATTGCATAGGCGGCGATGTCAATGTTTTTAACGTTTTTTATGAGGGGTATAAATATTTTAAATTAGCATGGTTACGCAAGTAAGTTGGTTCCCGGAGAATCTCAGAATGTCCTTAAGGAAGGTTTATCGAAAGGGCGGGCAGTTACTTTTCTTCTTTTACCGATCCGACCATCCTGAATTTCCTGTACCTGTCTTTAAGAAGCGCTTCTGTCTGTTTTTCCATAAGCTCAGAGAGGTGCCTTTTTAGAACCTTTCCAACTGCCGATGCAGTCTCTTTCTGGTCCCGGTGTGCGCCGCCTGCAGGCTCAGGGATTATCTCATCTATTATCCCGAGCTCAAATAAGTCCTGGGCTGTAAGCTTCAGCACCTCAGACGCCTTTTCATAGTCTTCCTGGGTTATCTCTTTTCCATCCTTTTTCATAAGAATGGCAGCGCATCCCTCAGGCGATATTACAGAATAAACAGAGTGTTCAAGCATAAGAACCTTATAAGGTGGACATCTCAAAGAGGTTCCCTGCAATTGCTTCTGCCTGGCCCCTTTCTTCAGCGCCAATTCCGGGATAGGCTCCAGATGTATCAACAAGTGTTAGCACAGGCCTTCTGAATCTTTCGGCAAGCTTCATTATCCTGATTGCCTTTCTGTAGCCCTCAGGGTTTGGCTGCCCAAAATTTCTCCATATCTTCTCTTTTGTCCCCTTTCCTTTCTGATGGCCTATGACAGCAATTGGGACCCCGTTAAATCTGGCAAACCCGCCGACTATGGCAGGGTCATCGCCAAACCTTCTGTCGCCATGAAGCTCTAAGAAGTCTTCCGTAAGGAGCTCTATATAGTCAAGCGCCTGCGGCCTTTCAGCGTGCCGTGCTATCAGGGTCTTCTGCCACGGCGTCAGTTTAGAGAAGATATCTGCCCTTAATTCACGCGCCTTTTTTTCAAGTTTTTTTATCTCGGATGTAAGGTCCATCTCCTTGCCGTCGGCAAGACGCCTGAGCTCTTCAATTTTGCCTTCAAGCTCAGCAACAGGTTTTTCAAAATCAAGATAATATGGCATATACGCTCCTCATCAGCTAAGAACTAAAAACTAAAAACTAAGAACTTAAAGCTGCTGCCCCTTTCCCTAAAATACCCTCTATCTCTAAAAGCATTTCCTCAGATGGTAACACTTGACGGTCTGTTAGCACAACTGATTCCCAATTTTGAGGCGATATAATTTTTAGATATACAGGGCATTCACCTGTATGTCTCATAAGCACATCATTGAGTTTTGTAAGGCTCTCTGAAGCGGTGTTATTGTAAAGCGTCAATGTAAGCATCTTCTGCTGAGGCCTCTGTCTCAGGGGTTTATCCCTGCCTTCTTTCTTCCCTGCTTTATATTTTATTATTTGTTCTGCCTCATCAATGGCGGCAATTCTTTTTGCGACTATCTTTAGGCCCTTCTCTGTCTTGTCTATTTGTCCATATATAATTATCGGCGTATCATTTGATACTACTTCTGTGCATTCCTTATAAAGGTCAGGGAAGACAACTACCTCAACAGTTCCGTAGAGGTCCTCTATTGTGAGGTATGCCATCAGGTCTCCCTTTTTCTTTGTCTGGATTTGCTTGATATTCCTTAGGATTCCTCCAATATTCACATCCTCTTTATCCTGAAGCTCCTGAAGTTCATGCGTTGGAGTTACTGAGAGCTCAGTGAGTTTATTCACATAACGGTTAAGTGGGTGGCCTGTTATGTAAAAGCCAAGGGCCTCTTTCTCCATTGCAAGGAGTTCTGATTCTTTCCATTCCTCTATATCAGGAAGCTGCATAGGCGGCGCCTCGGAAAGTCCAAACATGCTGCTTTGCCCCATATTCAGTGTTTTCTGAGACCTCATGGCTGTATCAAGCACTGAATTAAGCGCAAACATTAACTGTGCTCTTTTCCCCATCCCTGCCATTGCGCCTGCCTTGATAAGGCTTTCAATGACCTTTCTGTTGACGCGCCTCTGGTCTACCCTCATGCAGAAATCAATAATGGATGTAAATGCGCCTTCTTTGCCTGCCTCTATGATTGCCTCTATCGCAGCCCCTCCGACGCCTTTTACTGCTTCAAGCCCAAATCGTATGGAGCTGCCGGCCACCTTAAACTCCCTCTCGCTCTCATTTATGTCAGGAGGCAGAATCTCTATCCCCATATCCTTGCATTCATTTATGTAAGCAACTACCTTTTCTGTCCTGTCCATATCAGAGCTCAAAGAGGCTGCCATGAATATAGCAGGGTAGTGCGCCTTCAGGTATGCGGTCTGATAGGCTATAAGGGCATAAGCTGTTGAGTGGGATTTATTGAAACCGTACCTTGCAAAGGGCTCCATGGTCTCAAAGAGTTTCTTAGCCTTCTTCTCAGGTATATTATTGGCAACAGCGCCTTTTATAAATATCTCCTTTTGTTTCTCCATCTCTTCAACGAGTTTTTTGCCCATTGCCTTTCTCAATGTGTCTGCCTGAGCCATAGAGAAGTTTGCTATTTTATTTGCTATAAGCATGACCTGTTCCTGATAGAGAATAACCCCGTATGTTTCGTCAAGAATCTCCTTTAACTGGGGCAGGGCGTAGCTTACTTTAACCTCGCCTTTTTTCTGTTTGATGAAGTCATCAATCCATTGCATTGGGCCCGGACGGTAAAGGGCAATAAGGGCTATGAGGTCTTCAAATCTGCTTGGCTGCATTCGTATAAGGATATCGCGCATGCCTGAACTTTCAAGCTGGAATATTCCCGTAGTCTTTCCTGAGCATAAAAGCGTAAAGGCATCCTTATCGTCAAGCGGTATATCTTTTATTGAGAAGGCGGTGTCAGTAGTTTTACGAATAATCTTTTCTGTCTTGTCTATTATTGTGAGAGTTTTAAGCCCGAGGAAGTCAAACTTCAGAAGCCCGAGTTTCTCTATTGCGCCCATATCAAACTGCGTGGTTATGGCAGTTTCGTTTGGAGCCTTATAAAGAGGGGAGAATTCAGTAAGCGGTTCAGGAGAGATTACAACGCCTGCTGCATGGGTTGAGGCGTGCCGTGAGAGCCCCTCAAGCCTCTGTGCAATGTCAATAAGTTCTTTTATTACAGGGTTAGAGTCATACAGTTCTTTAAGCTTGGGCTCCATGCCAAGCGCATCTTTTATTGTTATATTCAACACAGCCGGGATAAGCTTTGCAACCTTATCTACGTCAGCATAAGGGATATTCATTGCCCTTCCAACATCCCTTATAGCAGCACGAGCCTGCATTGTTCCGAATGTTATAATCTGGGCTACATGGTCTGTGCCGTATTTCTCTGATACATACTCTATTACCTCGCCCCTTCTGTCCATACAAAAATCAACGTCTATATCAGGCATGCTTATTCTTTCAGGATTAAGAAACCTTTCAAAAAGCAGGTTATATTTAAGGGGGTCTATCTCTGTTATGCCAAGGCAATATGCAACCAGGCTCCCTGCAGCAGAGCCCCTGCCGGGGCCGACCGGAATGCCCTTGGTTTTTGCATAATTTATAAAATCCCAGACAATAAGAAAATAAGATGAAAATCCCATTTTCTCTATCATCTTAAGCTCACTCTCTAATCTCTCCCGGTAGCCTTGAGGGATATCGCCTTTAAATCTTTCCTTAAGGCCCTTTTCTGTAAGCTCCTTAAGATATGTGTTGGAATCATGCCCCTCAGGCACCTTGTATTTTGGAAGGTGAAAGACTCCGAATTTAAAGTCAAGATTGCATCTTTCTGCTATCTTTTTTGTATTCTCTATGGCCTCAGGCACATCCTTAAACGCCTTTTTCATCTCCTCAGGGCTTCTGAAATAAAAGCTGTCGCCTGTAAACCTCATTCTGTCAGAGTCATTCAGTGTCTTCCCTGTCTGGATGCATATCAGGATATCATGTGCCTTGGCGTCTTCTTTCCTAAGATAATGGCAGTCGTTGGTAGCTACTAAGCCTATATGCAGATCGCGGCTAAGCTCTATGAGCATCTTATTTACTGCCTCCTGCTCGGGCAGTCCGTTTGCCTGAATCTCAAGAAAAAAGTTTTCAGCCCCAAGTATCCTTTTATACTCAAGCGCAGACTCCCTGGCCTTATCAATCATGCCTTTATGGAGATAGTAAGGCACCTCCCCGTGGAGGCATGAGCTAAGGGCAATTAGCCCTCCGCTAAATTGCGAGAGCAGCTCTTTGTCAATACGCGGCCTGTAGTAAAAGCCCTCAAGATAGGCCTTGCTAAGGAGCGTTGTGAGGTTTTTATAGCCATGCATATCTTTGCACAAGAGGATAAGATGAAATGACGCCTCTGAGATGCCGGATATGCCGGACTCTTTCTTTTCAAACCTATTTTTAGGGGCTACATAGACCTCACAGCCTATTATAGGCTTAAGCCCTGCCTTTGAGACCTTTTTATAAAAATCTATTGCGCCAAACATGTTTCCATGGTCTGTTATGGCAAGGGCAGGGAGTTTATATTCCTGAGCCTTTGCAATTAGCTCTTCTATCCTTATTGCCCCGTCAAGGAGGCTATGCTGGGTATGGAGGTGAAGCGGAATGTAATCGGAGTGCATGAGAAATTTTAGAATATAACTTGGGGGTTAGTCAAACGAAGTCAAGCTGTTAAGCTGTCAAGCTGACAGGCTATCAAACTAACAGGGACTAAAAACTATTCGTAACTGCTTTTATTTCTTCTAATTTTTTCAATGCTGCCCCTGAATCTATTGCCTTAGACGCCTTATCTATGCCCTCGGGGAAGTTGTCTGCCGAGCCTCCTGCCATAAGCGCTGCTGCTGAATTCAGGAGCACGATGTCTCTTTTGGCTCCTTTTTTGCCCTGCAATATATCAAGGGTTATTCTTGCATTATCTGCCGCATTTCCGCCTAATAAATCTTCCTTTTTTGCCCTTGGAAGGCCAAAATCTTCAGGCGCTATATGATATGTGGTAATACTGTTGTTTTTAAGTTCTGATATCTTTGTTTTATCAGTAACTGTTATCTCGTCAAGGCCGTCTTCTCCATGGACAACCAAGGCATGTATTGTGCCAAGGTTTCTAAGAACCTCTGCCATTGTCACTGTCAACTTATCATTGAAGACGCCTAATACCTGCCTTTTGGCTCCCGCAGGGTTCGTCAACGGCCCAAGGATATTAAATATTGTCCTTATCCCCATCTCCTTTCTTGCCCCTGCAGCGTATTTCATTGCAGGATGAAAGAGCGGTGCAAACATAAAACCGAATCCTGTTTCTTTAAGGCACTTTTCAACACTCTCAGGCTTAAGGTCAATCTTTACTCCAAGCGCCTCAAGCACGTCCGCGCTTCCCGAGCGGCTTGATACAGAGCGGTTTCCATGCTTTGCCACCGGCACCCCGCATGAAGCAGCGATTATTGCAGAGGTGGTTGAGATATTAAATGTATGCGCCATATCTCCGCCTGTGCCGCAGGTATCAACAGTCTTTTCAGGCGGGCTTATCTTCACTGCCTTTTCCCTCATTACTATTGCCGCGCCTGCGATTTCATCAATTGTCTCGCCCTTCATTCTTAGGGCAGTAAGAAATGAGGCTATTTGGGCGTCTGCGGCAGAGCCCTGCATAATGTCCCGCATTGCCTCAGACATCTGGTTTTCTGAGAGATTTTTGCCCTGCACTAACAGGTTAACAGCTTCTTTTATCATGGCATTTTATTTTGGCACCCATACTTTGCCTTTGTCAATTATATGCACAATCTCCCAGCCTCTTTGATGCAGCGCCCTTGAGATAAAGCGTCTGTGGCATTTCCATGGAAGATGCTCTGCGCATATAAACACTGATACTTTTGATATGGCAATGGACTCTAAGGCGTCTATGCCAGCCTCAAATTCTTTTGTCTGCGTGTATGCCTCGTATCCTCCCTTCCTAAATCCTCCAAGTTCTTTCCCAAGATAGTGGTATTCAAAGCCTTCTTTGTGAAGCAGAGGTTCAAGGTTTTCTCTTCTGAAGTGTTCAAACTTGCTTTTTGGAAAGCTTCTTACGTCAATAACAGACTCAATATTATAAGAGTCGAGTATTTCAATAAAGTCCTCTACGCTTCGCTGCCCTGTGCCAAGGGTATAGATTTTCTTTTCCATTTCCATTTTCTATCTTCTGTTGCTCTTTACATATAATTTACCCAAAACCACCCCTTTATTGTGCTAAAATAACACATAAACAGATATGATTGCAGATTGCACAGGGGTAATACTTGCCGGAGGGGAAAACAGGCGCATGCCTTATCCGAAGGCATTTATAAAGATAGGCAAAGAAAGCATTATAGAGAGGAATCTGAAGATCATGGGCTTTTTATTTAAGGAAGTATTTATAATTACAAATCAGCCTGAGGCATATTTCTCATTTGGTATGCCTATGTACGGAGATATCTATAATATCAGGGGGCCTATGACAGGGATACTTACCTCCTTGATAAATTCAAGAAGCAAGCGAGTCTTTGTCTCTGCATGCAATATGCCGTTTATAAATCAAGAGCTCATACAATATATGTCCTCAAAAGGGAATGGTTACGAGGCGGTTGTGCCGAAATATAATGGGAAGGTAGAGCCTCTGTTTGCCTTCTATTCAAAAAGCATGATTAATTCTATTGAGGATGCGCTTCTAAGAGACAATAGGGGATTGCATGATTTTCTAAGGCATAAAAAGGTAAAATATACAACAGCAAAAGAAATAAAACGCATTGACCCCCAAGGGAGGTCATTTATAAATCTTAACACACCGGAGGATGTAGCTTTTTACTTGCATCAAAGGGCCGCTTAATTCAGGCACGAGAAGGATTATGTGGTCTCCGGCTAAGAAGGAGGGAAGACAATGAATGAATGGATCATTGTTGGAGTCGTAGCATTGGTAGTGATTTTTGGCGTCTCAAAGCTGCCAGAAATCGGCAAGGGTAGATTGATGTAACCCCGAAGAAAAAGGCAGAAGAGGCAGAGGAGCTTAGGGAAAAGAAGGCATAAGTGGGGGATTTAAGGGCTGTTGCAGAGATTGACCTTAGCGCCCTTTCTCACAATCTCTCTCTGGTTAAGAAGAAGACCGGAAACAAGCCTGTATTGGCCGTTGTAAAGGCAGGGGCCTACGGGCATGGGGCCGTAGAGGTCTCAAGACACCTGCTTAAGGAAGGCGCTTCAATGCTTGGAGTTGCCTTTACCTCAGAGGCAGAAGAACTCAGAGAGGCAGGCATTAAGGCTCCGATCCTTGTATTCTTCTCAAGAGACAATATAAGTTCATACCTAAAACATAACCTCACGCCTGTGGTTTTTGATATTAAGGCTGCCCAGGCTTTCTCTACAGAGGCCAGCAGGCATAACCGCAAATTGCCCATACACATTAAGATTGATACAGGTATGGGGCGCCTCGGATTTACACTTGATAGTGCCGTTTCGTCAATTGTCAAGATAGCGCGAATGAAAAACCTTGAGCTTCAGGGCATTATGAGTCATTTCTCAGAGGCAGACCTAAAGAGCAAGGAATTTGCTTTAAAACAGTTAAAGGGTTTTACGGAACTTATCGCGTCATTAAAAAGGAAGAATATTCACTTCAGATTTTCTCACATCTCAAACAGCGCTGCTATCGTAAGTCTCCCGGCGGCTCATCTTGATATGGTAAGGCCGGGCATAATGCTCTATGGTTACGGCTTAGGGGGGTATGGCCTTAAACCTGTCTTAAGCCTTAAAAGCAGGGTTGTTATGATAAAGACTGTTCCTCCGCGTACTCCAATAAGTTATGGAAGGACATTTATTACAAAAAGGAAGAGCACCATTGCAACTATACCAATAGGTTATGCCGACGGAGTAAACAGGAAGCTTTCAAATTGCGGTGAGGTGCTAATACGGGGCAGGAGAGTGTCTATTGCCGGAAGGGTCTGTATGGATACAGTAATAGTTGATGTTACAGCAGTGCGCGGCGTCAAGGAGGGTGACGAGGCTGTGTTAATAGGAACACAGGGTAAAGAGAGGATTACTGCAGAGGATATAGCAAAGAAAATCGGCACTATTTCATATGAAGTCCTAACATCAATAGGAAGCAGAGTCAGAAGGGTTTATAAAAGTTCTTAGAATTTCTTTTTTATAGTTGCGGTCATATAAAATAAAATGCCTTTTTTATCTTCGGATTATTTCAACTACCTTTCCAATAACCTCGTTGAGTTTATCTGTCCTAAGATTACCTATTTTATATAGGACAATATGGCTATCTGCTGTAAATATGCGGTTAGGTCTCACATTGCTTGGCTGTTTTAAGCCTCCTGCTTCAAAGTCTTTATCGTCAATTGAAATTGCATAGTTGTCTTTAATGGCTTGACTGGTTATCTGGCAAAGGATTATATCATCGCCCTCTAATTTTGAAATGACTAAAGCAGGGCGCCTTTTGGACTGTGTTAAATCAGAAAAAGGGAAGGGTACAACGACAACATCACCTTTCACAAACTTTGCCATGCATCATCCTCTTCTGGCTTAAGCCAATCTTTTTTGAGAGAGGATTCGCTTGCAATAGCAGTATCAAGTCTTTCCTTAGTTATCTTTGTCTTCAAAAAATGGACAAAGTCCAGCACTTCGTCAAGAAACGACTCCTGAACCTGTTCAATTTCACTTAAAAGCAGTTCCTTTTTATTCATGAGTTTTCTCCTTCTAATAACTCTAAAGCAATTATACCAAATTTACCTTGTTATTTTGTGCTTATTTCTGTTGGCCGTCTGTTGCAGGCAGTATTTATAGAACCCATTTTCACATTCGCGGCGTCAAGGAGGGTGACGAGGCTGTGTTAATAGGAACACAGGGTAAAGAGAGGATTACTGCAGAGGATATAGCAAGGAAAATTGGTACTATTTCCTATGAGGTTTTAACGTCTATAGGGCAGAGGGTCAGCAGGATATACAAGAATTTCTAACATCTCTTTTTTATAGTAACAATCATACCTTCACTGGTGCTTTCAATCTCCACAGTGTCTGAAAATTTTCTGATTAGCTCTAAGTCTATTACTCCGCGAGGCCCCTCTGACAAGGGCGGCGGTGTATGTACTATGACTGATATGCCCTCTTTTTCAGGTATAAAATTAAGGCGGAAATTTCCTTCTGCCAGGGCATACTGGCTTAGGACATTGTTAAATAAGTCGGCTAAGGCAACCTGCATCTGTCCTGTTACATTCTGAGGGATATTGTGCGTTTTTGCTATCTGTTGCAGCAAATTAAAAGATAGAAGCTCTATTTTAGGTATTGCAGGTACTGTTAGTTCAAATAAAGGGCCTTCTTTTATTGGGATAAAAGGTTCTGGCTTTTCTTCAACTGCGACATCTACTCTCTCCTCTTTAAGTATCTCCTTTTGATAGAGGTGCGTTATAAAATCACCTAATACTTTATTTTCTTTTAACCTGATATTTATAAAACCCGTCTCTATAATGCCAGTTGTGTAAAGGGTGTCTACTATATTGTTAAGTCCTTCAGCAGTGACAGAGAAATCTTTTCCAATGCCTGATGAGATCTCCATAGCGCCTTTCTGTTGGAGGTGGCGCAGGAAGTAAAGAGAAGCCTTTCTTAAGTCAGGGCTTGGTATATGCTTCTTTAGTGCAGAGACCCAGTATGTATGGATTTTTCCTTTTGTTATCTCTCCGAGATATATACCAAATAGGTCATTTGCAGATGGCGCCCTGTTTTTTTGCGCCACTGCCTGTATGAAAGACCTGATATTAGAAGGGTTGCCGTTAAGCAGGCGAATAGTATCTATCCATGTTCTTTTATCAAAGGTTATTTTATAGGTTTCGCATAGCAAAGAGAAGAGTCTTATAGCAGCGTCCTCCTCTATGCCGCTTAGGTTTACTATGTCAAGGGCCTCGCCGAGCGATGTTTCTTCAAAGAACATCTTTTGCAGTTCAGCATGTGAGCCTGTGATGATATGGGGGATGTGCCTTAACTTTACTGCGTGCTCAAAGAGGACCCAGAGCCTTTTCTCATTGGCAGTAAAATCTGACAGGCCCTGAAAATCATCTATCATTACCACTACCGGCATGCCGGTGGCAAGATAGCTGCGGTACGGCGCTGAGACAGCAGATAAAAACATATTCATTATATTGCCTGCTGCCTTTACCTGAAGATAGTTATTCAAGATATTAACGGCCCACTCTGCGTTTGATTTTTCTGCGGCACTGAGAAGATTTTCCACGGACAGCCCTTCCTCATTTAGCAGCAGCGTGTTTTTTCCATAGAAGGCGAGCCGCTGGCGTATAAAGGAGCTTATATAGTCGTCTGCAAAATCACCGGCAGATGAGATGGCTGCGTTTGGATAGTATAAAAATGGAGATACATCCTCCTGCTGATTAAAAAAAAGATTGAACAATTTCCTCTCGTCTTCCAAGAAAGTATTTTTCCGGCAATATGTCAAATGGCATAATATCCTTCCATCTTGAAATTATCAATTAACATTTATCATTTTGCACTTTTAATTTTGCAATGCTAAATTTGACATTATCATTTACAAATGTACGAGCTTGTTCCCCCCGCTTTTTTTAGCGAGATAAAGGGCCTGGTCTGTTTTCTCTATAAGCTCTGACATAGATGATGCATCGTCAGGATAAGACGCAAGTCCAAGGCTGATGGTCATTTCTCCGACAGGCAATCCAGCCTCTTTAAGCAGAGGGGCTATAGCGATGTTTTCCCTTAACCTTTCTGCTATATTGACGGCGTCAACCTTTGGCGTCTGCGGCAGTATTATTGCAAATTCATCCCCTCCAAACCGTGCCGCTATATCTATTGACCTGAGCCCCTGGCTTAATGTGTTTGCCACAAGCTTGAGAGCCTTATCTCCTGTGACATGGCCAAAGGTATCGTTATATTTTTTAAAACCGTCTATGTCAATCATAATGAAACTGAAGGACTGTTTGTACCTGTTGAAACGTATAATCTCCTCTGTAAGCCTTTGAGTCATATATCGCCGGTTGTATATATTTGTCAGAGGGTCTGTTACGGATATTCTCCTTAGCTCTTCATTCTCTTTGTAAAAGACGCTTCTTTCTATTGCAATTGCAGCGCTTGCCGTAAATGAATTGAGGAGCTTCATATCATTTTCAGTGAATACATCGCCTGTTGACTTATCGGAAATATTAAGAACTCCTGCTATCCGGTCTTCTATCCTAAGCGGTACAATCATAAACGACCCGGTTTTATACCGCGGCCTGTTCTTTTGTTTTATTCGCGGGTCTGTCTCAATATCCTCTACAAGGAGAGGCTCTCCGCTTTCCAGCACTTTTCCAGAAAGCCCTTCCCCCTTCCTTAGCCTTATCTCTTCAGCGAGAATATCCTTTATGCCTTTTTCTGCCTCTATAAGGAGCTCTGATGTATCGGCATTCAAAAGCATAAGCGAGCCTTGTTCAGCCTTAAGAAGCTGGGTGGATTTCTCCAGTATTGTCTGCATGAGGCTTTCATGATTAAGTATCGGAGCTATGGAGCGTGACAGGTCTGAGAAGAAGGATAGTATCTTATCTATCTTCTTATCTGCAGAGAGCTTGAGGGCCTGATTTTCAAGCGCGACCTCAATATAGTCACGGAATGCGCTAATTATTTTTGAGCCGTTATCTGCAAGTTTTTTGTCAAGCACCCATATCATCCCTTCTAAATTGCCTCCGATGAAGATAGGAAGCAGGTAAAAGGATTTTATCTCCTGAATGTAATCTGGCTGTATGTATTTTTCTGCCTCAGAGCGGATTTTTTCAAACTCCAGTGTTAAGAGCTTCTCTTTGGAGCTTATTACTTCCCTGATGACGAGGCTATCCTCGGCAAGCTTAAAGTCCATAACCGCATCCTTGTAAGTACCGGTGCTGTAGGCTGTTTTATAGCCTGATGTCATGGGGTCTAACACCATTAAAAATACGGTTGCAGGACTGATAAGAAAGTGTGCCGTATCTGTAATATAACGGTAAACTAATTCTCGGTTTTCTGAGAGCTTGCTTAAGGCGCTTATATCAAACACCTTTGTCAGCCTTGCGACATCCTCTGAAATCTTGCTTCTTTCTTCTACTTTTTTTATCCATCCATTGACTGCCCGGAATAGAAACTCTGCAATAAGACTGACGCGCTCTCTCTCAATAAAATTTAGCGGCTCTGTTATGGGCATGTCGTAAGTTCTTAAGGTATGCGCAATCTTTAAAAATTCTGTAAAATCCTCATATGAGGAGAACCCGATGGTACAGACAATGACCGCTTTTTCCTCTTTATAATCTATCGGGATTGCAACGCTTGTTATCTTTGACTGGCATTGGGAAATTACAGGCTCCTTAGAAGTTACGGAGTCCCATATGAGCTTATTATAAAACTCAGCGCACTCTTTCCCGCATAAAGAAGATGGACTTGCCGTATTACATAAAGGACTTGGGGATAAGGCAGGCATAAGTAAAGTTGCTTTTTCGTCATAGATACTGATGGGAAGGCCGATGGCCCTCTCAAGGGAATGGATATACCCTATCCATTCTTCTGAAGATAAGAGCCTGTTAAAGTCAGTTTTAGTTGACATCCAATGCCCCTCTTTATCTATAAAAAATTACTTACAAACTTAAAGATAACTTAAAATACTTTTCAAACGATCTTCTTTTAGAATGTATAGCACCTCATTATCCAATGCAAAATATACGCCAGAGACCAAACTAATTGATTTTATTAAGTTCTTAATGAATAGTAAAAGATATTATGTAATATATCTTTACAGAAATAAATTAAAGTGTAAAGTGTTTTGTTGGAATTTAATAAAAAAAAGGGTTTAAATGATGTTAAGGCATTATAACTGTAAAACTATTTAACTTTTCCTATGAGCTTAAAAGGGTTGAGGAAAGCATCAGCCTCTTTTTCCCCTAAAATACCCTTTTCTACAGTTACCTCTTTTACGGTCTTGCCGTTAATATATGCCTCCTTAGAGACCTTGGCTGCAGAGGAGTAGCCTATAAGAGGGTTAAGGGCAGTTGCAATGGCGAGGGTGTTTTCTGCAAACTCTCTGCACTTCTGCTCATTAGCTTTTATACCTTGTAGGCATCTTTCATTAAACGCCTTAACAGCATTTGACAGTATTTCAATTGAGAAGAGCAGGTTATAGGCTATCACCGGCATCATTACATTGAGTTCAAGTTGAGATGCCTGAGTTGCATAAGCGATTGCTGTATCATTTCCTATAACCTGAAAACATACCATATTGAGCATCTCAGCCATAACAGGATTCACCTTCCCCGGCATTATTGAAGAACCGGGCTGAACCGGCGGCAAAACTATTTCTGCAAGGCCTGTACGCGGGCCTGAGCTCAAGAGCCGTATATCGTTGGCTATCTTTATAAGTGTTATGGCAAGCCCTCTTAAAGATGCGCTGACCTCAAGCGCCGGATTTACATTCTGTATGCCTTCAAAGAGGTTGTTTGCCTTCGTAAAGTTAATGCCTGTGATATTTCTTATCTCCTTAACTACCATGGCTTGAAATCTTGGATGGGCATTTATCCCTGTGCCTAATGCGTTGCCGCCAATAGGCAGATAGAGGAGGGACTTAGATGCTCTCTGGATTCTTTTGGTGTCATTTTTTACTGCCTCCGCGTAGCCGCTAAATTCCTGCCCGAGCGTCATAGGCACAGCATCCTGCAGATGGGTCCTGCCTGATTTTACTATGCGGCTGAATTCACGGGACTTTGTTGACAGCTCTTCGTGCAGGGCTTTGAGACTTGGTGCAAGCTGCTCCTTTATTAATTCAGAAGCAGAAATATATATGGCAGTAGGGATAGTGTCATTAGTGGATTGGGCCATGTTAACATGGTCATTGGGGTGGACAACTTTATAGTCTCCCCTTTTTTTACCTAACAGTTCAACTGCCCTGTTTGCTATTACTTCATTTATATTCATGTTTTGTGATGTCCCTGCCCCTGCCTGATATACATCAACAACAAAGTCCTTATCATGCAGACCCTTGATTACCTCTTCTGCGGCCTTTTCTATTGCTTTTGAAAGCCTTTTATTTATTAAGCCCAGGCTGCCATTTGTCTTTGCAGCAGCTAACTTTATAATACCCTGAGCCTTTATAAATGGTCGTGGCAGCCTTAATCCACTTATGGGGAAATTATCCATTGCCCTCTTTGTCTGGGCGCCGAAATATACATTCTCCGGCAATATAACCCTTCCAAGAGTGTCCTCCTCAATCCTCAATTTGCCTCCGCTTTTTTGTTCGGTTCTTCAGGCTTTCCTGT
>JACQXF010000009.1 GCA_016208855.1 Nitrospirota bacterium
GGGCTGTGTAAGGCGGATTATCTCTGATGCCTTGGAGAAGCTTTTTGTTTCTACAACTGTACAAAATACTTTTAGTTTATGGTCATCCATAGTTTAAACAGCCCTTGTCCCAAAAGGTTAGCTACTTAACGCAACCTCCTTGTATTTTTCATATGCATTATCGCTTAATTGAGAATTCATAATAAATGCAAAGAGGCAATCTGCAAGCGCCATATAAAATTTGTTGTCAGTTCCTTCCTTCACCTTTTCACAAAATAACGGAGCCCATTGCCTAAGAAACCTGTTTTGAAATTTCTCCTGTTTCCCTTTAAACTGAAAAGCCGTCCGGATATCGCACTTCTCAAGCGCTTGTATCTCTTTGAAAACCAGATAATACATAAATTCAAGCTCTACAGCTATATGGTCAGGAAGTTCCTTAAACTCGCTGTCCCTGGAGAGCCCTTCCTCCTCATACGTCTTTATAACCTCCATCGTGGAATCACCCATAACCCTCCTGCCGCCGTCAAGATAAACCGAACCATAGGGAGGGGACTTAAGCTCAAAAGGGCCGACAAAGAGCCTTGCATATTCCACTGCAAGCTCTTTATTAGAATAGGACAGGATGCCCTTCTGCATCTCCATTGAGGGCTCATAAGCCTGAGGGCATATGTCCTTTAGAGACGCCGACAGATTCTCCAGGAGCTTCCCATCTAAAAAAGTCTCCTTCTCAGGCAAATAGAAGCAGGCCGAAAGAAACCTGTAACAGTCGCCGCGCATCTTTTCATGCAATATAAATTCCTTGCTTTTCACGTTATTAATTACCTCACTCACTACTTCTAAGATACCCCTCAGTTTATTCCCCCTTAGAAAAGGGGGTTAGGGGGTTGTTATCTTTATCCCTTTGTATAAGGCGCCATTTCGTTTACTGCAAAGAATATAGACAAAAAATCTTTTCATTTAAATAAACTGGATTCCCGCTCAAAGGACTTCGGGCATGACAAAAAAAATGGCACTTTATAAACAGGAACTAATTACTAATGTGGTCAATAGTAAAGCCCTATAAACTCTAACCGCTCTTTGCCTCTGCTTTGAAGCTCCTTATGTAATACACATTGGGCTTCGTGCTTTTTTCTATTTCCTCATCTTTCAGCCACTCACCCTTGTTGTTCTTCAATCTCATGGGTTTATATTTTGCAATGAGTTTGCTTACTTCGCTGTTGGGGTCGTTCTTGTCTCCGACAGTGCGAGCCTTTGCAGGGCATGAAACCACACAATACGGCTCTTCTCCGTTTCTTATCCTGTGGATGCAGAAGAGACACTTATCTACCCCGTTATCTGACCTCACATCCGCAACCGCTCCTTTACCTGAAACTTTCTTCCCCTTAGGCCAGTTTATAGGGGGCCTGTCGTCTTTATATTCGTAGGCGTGCTTGTTGGCAGGTGTTGTACCGGTTTTTGCCGCAACCTCGGCAGGAGAGGCTGTAGCGCCCTTAATTAACTCTGTTTTGTCCTGCCAGACCTCTTGGGTCTTCACATCAATTTGATTCCAACTGATAACGCTGTATGGCACCCCCTCCTTTTCAGCGTTCTCTGAACTGTAAGGACACTTATTCTTGACATCAATCAGGCACTTCCTGCATGTCTGACCAAGACAGTATTTTTTGTTATACATGGTAATGCCTTCTTCTGTCTTATACAGTGCCTTTGGCTCAGGACATGCCTGAACGCAGGCAGCTTCATCACAGTGATTGCAGAGTACAGGTATCGCTGCAAACTTCACATTCGGGAATGTCCCTTCTGTCTTAAAGACATAATCTGCCCAGTTAAATGTCTGCCCCCTCGCCCTCGTCTGTGTATTATTCTCTGTCTTGCAGGCTATGGCGCATGCGCCGCAGCCAACGCATTTTTGCAAATCTATAACCATTGCCAATCGTTTATTTGCCATGAGTTATCCCTCCTTCCTTTCTATATTGATCTTCCCTGTAGCAAGCTACATGGAATCTAAGGATTTTATTATCATTAATATTCAGTCGCTTGACCCTGCAGCAAGCTGCAGAAATACGCCCCCTTCCATTTACACTTTTTGAATCTTCACGCCTGTAAAGCCGCCGTTTCGCGCAGTGCTTCCTGTAAGCCGCTCGTAGTCGTCAGGCATAAGGTCGTTATTGTTTCCGCCTCTCGGAAGGAACTTGGAGTAATCTTTTGCTGCTATTCTTCCGTATGCCCAGTGTCCCTGTCCATAGCATTTTGCAACCGTTCCCGGCCGCACGCCTTCCCAGAGTTTTGCCTTGACAGTAATGCTGCCTGTCTGCGACGTAACCTTAACCATATCGCCTGTCTTAATGCCGAGTTTCTTTGCATCCACAGGGTTTATCTTAATTACATCATCCCAGCTTTCATCTCCAACATCCACTTTCTTGAATTCCTGATACCATGTGCAGTTCTGGCTTCTGCCTTCCCTGTTGAGCCTTGACTTGTAGTCAATGAAGGTATAAGGATACTCCTTCTCATCTCCCCATCTCTTTGGAGGCTCATAATGAGGGACAAACGCCATATCGCCCTTTGCAAGGTATCCTGACGCCTGAAGCACATCATCAATCGTTGTCTTGTGCTTGTCGGCATGTCCCTGAAGCGCCATCTTCAGTGTTTCGCTGTAGAATTCAAACTTCTTGGTAACAGTGCCTTCTATCTCTTTCTTGCCGTCTTTTTCTACTTCCTTGCCAAACTTGCCCCAGAGTTTTCTGAACTCATAAGGCTCTGAGTTGTATATGCCCTTCTTCTTGAAGTCATCCCATCCGTCAAGCTTGTCGCCTTTAAGAGGCTCTTTTGGTTTCCACGCAGGCATGCTGTATATCTTGTTTACTATTTCGGCGAACTCTTCTGCAGTTGCCGGGTTCTTGCCTGTCTCAGGGTCTTTTATCTCTTTTGTGAAGTAGTCGTAAATATTCGGGAAGCCTTTTGCCTTGAGTCTCTCGGCAATTAAAAACATAATCTCAGTCTCGTCTGCCTTCTCCTGCCAGAGCCTGCCTACTACAGGCTGCTGTATTGAGAGATGGGCGTGGAGATTTCCTTTGTTGTCTATTATAGACATCTTCTGCGTTGCATGATGCGCAGCAGGAAGAACGATATCGGCAAACTGGGTCATCTCAGCAGGGTTTGTTGTTATATGAGCAAAAAACGGTATCTTTGCCATTGCCTTATCCCACCTGTCAGCCCCTGTGCATGAGAAGTTAAAGTTGCTCCAGTAGCTGATAAAGACCTTGATGTCATAAGGGTCTGCAGCGTTAACAGCATTGGCTATGTTGTTTGTGATAACACCGCTTCCTGCCTTGCCTGATGCAATAACTGGAAACTCCTTCCTTCCTCTCTGGTCTATCTTAGGCTTCTTGCTGTATTCTTTTGCCACAGCATCCATATAAGCGTCAAAAGAAGGCATCTTGCCTTTTGGAACCTTAGAATTTCTCAGCGTGCCTCCTTCATTATCCACTGAGCCCAAAAGCCCGTTTAACGCATGGATTGCAAATGACGGATACGCACCCCTTGGACTCATTACAGGACCCGGGCCAAGCCATACTGCCACATTAGGCGCAGCCTTGCCCATGCCTTTAGCAACCCTTATTATCTGGTCTTTGGGAATAAGCGTAACCTTTTCTGCCCATTCAGGAGTCCTGTCTTTAAGCTCAAGGTTCCACCATTTAACAAGCCCGTTTGTATGTTTTTCAGCAAATGCAGCCTCATCAACAGTCTGTCCTGCCTTAAAAAGATTCTTTCCGTCTTTGAAGTCTCCTACAAACTCTTTGCTCCACATTCCTTCTGTGAGTATTACATGGGCAATGGCGGTTGCCAAAGCGCCGTCTTCCCCCGGCTTTATTGGCAGCCATTCCTGTGCCTTTGCTCCGGCAGCGCTAAGCCTCGGGTCAACAACCGCTATAGTTCCCCTGTCAAGTATATCGCCGAATTTATTGATGGTATTAGGCACCATCCTGTTTGAACTCAGAGGGTCGCATCCCCATATAACAAGGTACTTTGTCCTTGCAAGGTCATAATCTCTGTATCCCCAGTATCCCTCTGTATAGTAAGGCCCGAATTTCTCAGCCTCAGCGCAAATAGAGCTGTGCGACATATTATTTGGCGAACCAAACACCTTTGCCATTGTCCCATATGCTATATCAGTAGTAGTGGGTGAATACCTTCCTCTGGCAAGCATAAACTTATGCGACTCGTTATTTTTTCTTAACTCCATCATCTTGTCGGCAATTGTATCCAATGCCTCATCCCATGTGATAGGAACAAACTTAGGGTCAACGCCTCTGCCCTTTTGAGGGTTTGTCCTCTTCATCGGGACCTTTATCCTGTCAGGGTCGTAAAGCTCCTGAAGCATTAAGTGGCCTCTCGGACATACATAGCCCAAGTTTACCTTAGACAGCTGATTCCCCCTTACCTTAACTGCTCTGCCACTCTGGACAAAAAACTCACATGGGCACCACTGCGTGCACCCCTGACATGTGGAAGGTATCCAGTTTCCCTCGCTTCCAATGTCTTTTTCAGCAAATGCAAGCGCAGTCTATTTTTTAAAATGCTTGAATAATCAAGCGTTACTTCTTGACGCCAAGCTCTGTTATTGCATTCTCAAAGCTCTCTACTGCTGTCTCAATCAGAAGCATTGAGTATTTCTTGTTATGCACACCACCTCCTGCGTCAACTATCTTAAGATTTTCCTGACCATCTCTTAGCATGCCCATAGCCTTCTTGACTGCCTTATCAGGGGCTTTGCCTTTTGCGCCTTCAATGGCTGCTATCGCCTTTTTCTCTGCATCCCTTGCCGCCCGAAGCTCTGTCTCTACAGCTGCCTTCCAGGCCTCTGCTGATTTTTCATCTTCCTTTGTATGGCATTCTCCGCATCTCTTGACATCAGCCCTCATTGCCTTTCTGCCCTTTGAATCATGCCCCTCCTTTGCATGACACGCAAAGCAGCTTGTCTTCATATCATAATGCTTGATAGGGAAAGGCCTGTCTATGCCCTTCCCTCCTTCGCCTGCTATAAGCATCTTCTGATAAAGATGGGGCTCAGAGTGGCAGCCTGCACAATCCTGTATTGCTGCATCAAAATGCGGCGCCTTCTTGTGCTGCATATCCGAGTCATGGCAGTCAAGGCACTTTGCATTCTGCGCTGCGATGTGGCTCTCGTGCATCTTCTTCTTGTCTTTTATATCCTTCAACATCTCAAGGTCATCATGGCAGTCAAGGCATCTCACAGGTTTTACCTCGCCCTTGCCTTTTATCAGTTCAAGGTGGCAGCTTGCGCATGAGACCTTTCTCTGCTCAAGCACCTGATGGGTGACCGGTTTTTCTTCAGGTCTTGCATCTTGCTTAAACGGCTTTGTCGGCACCTCATGGCAAATGGAACATTTTGCCCTCCCTTCAGCGAACTTGGTATTTCTGAAATGGCAGAGGAAACATGTCTCCTTTGATACCTCAAAATGCTTATCTACTGAGGCGTGGCTGTGGCATGTCTGGCAATGGAGCTTCTGCCCTTCAATGGTCTTTTCCGAGTGGGTCTTATGGATAAAAGGCACAGAGCCTGTTGACTTATCCGCTCTTTCGTACTCAACATAAGTTAACTTTTTTGTCCAGTATTCACTCTCTTTTCCTGTGCCTGTCTGAGGATGGCATTTGGAGGTCATACAGCTCTGGTCAGAAACCAATGTCGGTTTTCTGACCTCTCTCTCTTCAAATGCAAGATATGTAAATACCTGCCCTAAGCCTTTAAATTTAGCCTGCGGCGTGAATTTCTCTCCAGGGGCATAATGGCAATCAACGCAGGCAGTATCTTTATGCTTTGAGCCCTTCCATGAATCATAAGGCTTCTTCATTATATGGCAGGTGGTGCCGCAGAATTTGGGTCTGGCAGTGTAATACTCTGAGCCGACTATTGCTGAGACCATCAGGATAACTATTACGGCAATAACAATCAGGACTCTTTTCTTCATCCTCTTCCCCCTGTATTAGTTATGCTTTTATCAAAACAGCAATCTTTTCCTGCGCCTTATACATTAGACTATAGCAATCTATATGCCTGCGGATGCACGAGGACTTTAGCGCTTATCCAAAAACTTAGGGTTTGTCATTGTCCAGCTTGACCGGACAATCCAGAACCTCTTGAAAAGACTGGATTCACCGATCAAGCCGGGGAATGACAGCCGTCACAGATTGTAGTTTTTAGACAGATTCAGCACAGTTAATTTTCAATAGAATTGTTAGTTTTTAGGGAGAAAACTGCATATTGGATATGCAGAGGTGAATAGCCTCTATACAGAAGGATTAATATTATACTCTTCCATCTTCTTCCGCAAAGTAACCCGCGTTATCCCCAAAAGCGAGGACGCTTTAACCTGATTCCCTCTGCTGATCTTAAGAGCCCTCTCTATGAGAGACCTCTCTACTTCTGATATCAGTGCATGATAAGGGCTGCCTTCGCCGGTTAAAAACATCTTTTCAATCATAGATTCAACCATCTCTCTAAAGCCGCTCTTTGCGCCCTGCCCGAGAAATGCAAGATCGCCTTCGCTCAGCACATCGCCTTTGGCAAGAATGACAGCGCGGCGGATAGTGTTTTCAAGCTCCCTGACATTTCCAAGCCATGGGTAGCTCTCAAGCATACTAAGAGCCTGAGGAGAGACGCCCTTAATATCATGGCCTGTCTCTCTGTTTGCCCTTTTAATAAAATAATCTATAAGCAGCGGTATGTCTTCCTTTCTGTCCCTAAGCGGCGGTATCTGCATGGAGACAACATTAAGCCTGTGATAAAGGTCAGCCCTGAAACGCCCATTTTCAACCTCAGCCGTAAGGTTCTTGTTTGTGGCTGCAATGACCCGTGCATCAACCTTTATTGTCTGATTCCCCCCAAGCCTTTCAAATGTGGAATCCTGAAGTATCCTCAGCACCTTAGCCTGAGTCATCGGGCTCATGTCTGCAATCTCATCAAGAAATATTGTGCCGCCGCTGCACTGTTCAAACCTTCCAATGCGCTTCTTCTCTGCTCCTGTAAATGCCCCTGATTCATAGCCAAAGAGTTCGCTCTCTATAAGGTTCTCAGGAAGCGCAGCGCAGTTTATTGCCATAAAGAGTTTGTTTTTTCTCCTGCTGTGGTGATGAATCGCCCTCGCAATCAGCTCTTTGCCCACGCCGCTTTCCCCTATAATAAGCACAGGCACATCAGCAGTGGCAACTTGTCCTATGAGCTTGCATACATTTAGCATTGCAGGGCTTTTCCCGATAAGCTTGTCAACACTCTCTGAGGCCTCATCAGCGCAAAAACACCTTGCCTCCTTAAAAGACCTTGCAGAATCAAGCGCCCTCTCTATAATCATCCTCAGTTCTTCGTTTTCAAACGGCTTTGTTATGTAATCATATGCCCCCTCTTTCATTGCCTCAATCGCCGTATCAGTGTCGCCAAATGCGGTCATAATAATTACGGGCGTATTAAAAGAGAGCGCTTTTATCCTTGTAAGCGCCTCAATGCCATTTAGCTCAGGCATCTTTATATCCATAAGCACAATGTCAGGATGCTCTTGTTTAACCTTATCTATGGCCTCAAGCCCGTTTTCAGCAGTAACAATCAGATATTCATCTTCAAATGCGCGCTCAAATGAATACCTCACTGCCCTTTCGTCATCAACTACAAGTATCTTGTTCATTTTTACTCCCTCAAACCATCTTGTTCAATAGTCTCAGGCAATACCACTGAAACAATCGTTCCTCTGTTGGCAGTAGAGGATACCACAATCTCGCCGTTGTGCTCTCTGACTATATTATATGCTATTGCAAGTCCCATGCCGGTTCCCTCTTCTTTTGTTGTAAAAAACGGGTCAAAGATGCGCGAAGAGACCTCATCAGGAATGCCTGCGCCGGTATCCTGAATGCACGCCGCAACTGTGCCGTTGTCAGAAGAAGATGAAACCTTAAGCGTGCCCCCGCCCTCCATTGCCTGAATAGCGTTAAGGATGACATTTAAAAACACCTGCCTTATGCCGTCCGGATAAGCCATTATAATTGGTATGGAATCATCAAGCTCCTCTATCAGCCTGATATTTGACCGCTCCATTTTAGGCTTACTGAGGGTAACCATCTCTCTGATAAGCTCATTTATATTTGTGGTGATGAATTCTGCCCTTGCAGGACGTCCAAAGGCAAGGAAGTCCTTTACTATCTTGTCTATCCTGTTAATCTCGCCCTCTATTATCTCAATATCCCTGCTGGAGAGTGTCTGCGCCTTTTCCTTCACTGTCTGCATAAGCATTTTTATGGATGTAAGAGGGTTTTTTATCTCATGAGCCAGGCCTGCGGAGAATTCTCCAAGGGCATAGAGCTTTTCTGTGCGTATGAGGTTATCCTGTGCAGTCTTTATGGCGTCAACGGACTCTTTAAGCCTCCTTGACATTTCATTGAATGCAATGGAAAGCTCCTTTATCTCGCCGTCGCCTACAATCCCTACCTCAGCCCCAAGCTCTCCGCCTCCGATCCTTTTAACGCCCTGATTAAGCATTAATACAGGCCTGATTATCTTTCTTGCCATCCATAGCCCTGTCATGATGCCGCTAAAGATTATCACTGAAGAGAGGATGTAGAGCTTGTTTTTAACATCCTCTATGGTCTTAATCAGAAACTTCTTTGTTATGCCGAGCCTGAGATAACCAACAGAGCCAAGCCCCTTGGCAATTACAGGCACTGTAATGTCGTATACCTGCAGTGCGGCATCCTCCATGACACTTACAGAGTCTGCAGACATGGGATATTTCCTGTCTGCCGGCATCGCCTTAAACCATTTACTTGTAAGCTTTACAATAGGCTCTCCCTTTGCATCATAGACAATGCCAAAGACAACTATGTCATTTTCTGACACCATAGAGGACCTGAGCAGGCTGTGCATGGCATAGCGCTCTTCATAAAGAATAGGCTCAAGCATCTGCTGGGCTATAATCTCCGCAAGATATGTCCCCTTCTTCTGGAGCTCGGACTCAAGGACATTTCTTTCCTCACGAATGATTAAGGTTGCAACTGCAACAGTGGTGGCGGCAACAACAAATGCAGTTGAAACAGAAATCCTTACTGCAATACTGTTTAATAGCCACTTAAAAAAGGCCTTCATTCCCTGACCCTCTTCTTTATCTCATGGGCAGAAAGATAGGCAGCATGATCAGGCAGGACAAAACCGTCAATGCCGATCTTCTGAAGTATCTCTTTTCCTTTCACTTCTTTTGACATATTAAGCAATACCATTAAGATGCCCTTTCTGTCTTCTAAGGAAAACTCAGGAGAGACGACAAACGGGGGAATGCCAAAAGGCTGAGAGACGCTTATTATCCTGACACGCTCTGCGTAAGGATTGCCCTTCTTAAGCATATCATCAAGGATAAGGCTGTCAACAGAGGCCCCGTCTGCAAGCCCTGCAGCCACTGCCTCAATAGACTTTTCATGGCCAGCGGTATAGAAGGTCTTTCTAAAATAGTCTTTTGTGAGTATGCCGTCCTCATTTAAGAGCGAGGTTACATAAAGCCTGCCTGACAGAGACAGGGGGTCTGTAAAGGCAAATATCTTCCCTTTAAGATCTTTAAGACTGTTGACCCTGCTGTCTTTATGTACAATTATATAGGAATTGTAGGTAGCCTTCCCTTTCATGAGCGGAACTGCCAAAAGCTCAAGACCAAAGTCCTGTCTGCCTGCAAGATATGCGCCTGTGCATGTATAGGCAACTGAGGCCTTGCCTGTCTTTAAAAGTTCATTTACCTCAGAATACTTTCTCCTCTGTTTTAGGATGACCTTTTTGTTTAATTTACGGGAAAGGTAATCTATAAACTCTGAAAAGCTTGACGCAGTTGCCGCAGGAGACGCCATCGGGGAGACTGCAAAAACAATGTCCTCTGCCTCTGCTGCATATACATTGGCAGCGCTGAAAATAATGAGTAGTAATGAGAAAAATTTTCTCAGACTCTTCATGTTTAATTATAACATTGAACTATGATATTATTGTATTCAACCGGGGCGCAGGCCCTGAGGCTACAGGAAAGGAGGTGAAAAGCTTGAAGAAAGGACTGACAGTGTTTTTCTCTTTAGCGGTTATAGCGGCATTTTCAGTTGTTATGGCTGTAAGCGCAGGTGCGGCAGAGTACGTTGGAATGGCAAAGTGCAAGATATGCCATATGAAGCAGTTTGCATCATGGCAGGCTACATCAATGGCAAACAGTTTTGAAAACCTGAAGCCGGGTGTAAAAGCAGAGGAAAAGAAAAAAGCAAAAATAGACCCTAATAAAGACTACACCAATGATCTAAAATGTCTGGGGTGCCATACAACAGGCTATGGAAAACCAAACGGCTTCAAGAGCCTCGCTGAAACGCCGGAGTTGATCAACGTCCAGTGTGAGGGCTGCCACGGTCCGGGCAGTGAATACCTGAAGATAATGAAGGAGAACAATAAATTCAACCTGGCAGACGCAAAAGCTGCGGGATTGACAATACCTTCAGAGGACGAAAAAGGATGTCTTTCCTGTCATGGCGGGGGAAGCCCGTTTAATGAAAAGGTTGACGCCAAGTATAAATTCAATTTCAAGGAAAGGCTTAAAGAGACGCATAAGCATTTCCCTCTGAAATACCAGCATTAAAGCGTGCGGATTACCGCATACAAATACAGGAGTCAGAATACAGGAGTCAGTAGTCAGAATAAAGACTTCTACTGAATTCTGGATTCTGGCTCCTGTATTCCCTGACTTACTAATAACTACATATTGGAAGCCACCTTTTTTGTCATTCCCGCCCCCGATTACGACATTCGAGGGCAGGCTCCAGCGGGAATCCAGAAAAATTAAGCAACTGGATTCCGTGTCCCCCGATTAAAGACTTCGAGGGCAGGCAAGCCCGGAATGACGACTATGAGGCTTTGTTATGTTAGTTCTTAGTAAATAAACATTCAATAGCAAGCTTATGATATAATGTACCCATAAAGGGGGCGACAGGCCTCGACGGGGGTTATGAGGTCTGAGTTGCATGCCGTGGTCCTGTCACCACGATAAAAGGCAGGAAAAACACAAAAGCCAACACTGAACTGGCACTCGCTGCTTAATTAAGCGGCACGTCTCTGAAAGCTTGCCTGTGGCTTGAAAGAGACGACAATTAGCAGGCTGCGCTGAAGATTTTCTTCCTTGACCTTCGGCTAAGACTTAAAGGGATAGGAATGAGGGATGCCTTCTTACTGGCAGAACTCAGTCCGAAACTTTAATAAGTAAGATACGCATGTAGACGCTCAGATGTAGTGCTTCCGGACGCGGGTTCAATTCCCGCCGCCTCCACCAAATTTTTAACCTTCCGTTGAAGTACTTCTTGTTTGACATGGTATTTCTACTTGTGTATTATTATTCAACACAAGCACACTTAACAATCTTACGCATATTAAGAATAATATAAAATCAATGGCACGGCAAAAAATCCTCGCAATGGTCTTGGCAGGGGGGCAGGGCAAAAGGCTCTTCCCTCTTACCTTCGAGCGTTCAAAGCCGGCAGTCCCTTTTGGCGGCCGTTACTGCATAATAGACTTTGTCCTAAGCAACTTTATTAATTCAAATATATTTTCCATCTATCTTCTCGTTCAGTACAAGTCTCAGTCATTAATAGAATATGTAAGGGAGAACTGGCGGCTCTCGCCGATTATTCCTGAACACTTCGTTACAGTAGTCCCTCCGCAGATGCGCACAGGGCCTGAATGGTTTCAGGGCACTGCAGATGCAGTCTTTCAAAATATAAACCTTATCCGTCATTACAAGCCTGAACTTGTGGCAGTATTTGGGGCAGACCATATTTATCGCATGGATATAAAGCAGATGATAGACTTCCACTACAAGAGCAAGGCTGATGTTACAGTGGCTGCAAGGCCGATACCTGTTGAGGAAGGAAGCGATTTTGGCATTATTGCGGCTGATTCAGACGGGAGAATAAGGGGCTTTGAGGAAAAACCAAAAAAGCCAACCCCTATACCTGATAATCCGTCCCTTGCCTATTGCTCAATGGGCAACTATATATTTAATACAGAGGTCTTAATTGAAGCGCTTGTTGCTGCCCAGAAGAAAAAACAGTATGATTTCGGCTCCCATGTAATACCAAGTCTTGTAGAGCAAAAAAAGGTCTTTGCATATGACTTCTCAGCCAATATTATTCCAGGGGTAAGGGCTTTTGAAGAGAAAGGCTATTGGAGAGACGTAGGGGCAATAAAGTCCTATTGGGAGGCGCATCAGGATATGCTCGGAGAAAAACCTCTCTTTGAGGTTAACAATGACTTCTGGCCGGTGCGGACGTCATACAGCACCATGCCGTCAGCAAAGATACTAAGCGGCGAGATTATAAACAGCATAGTTTCAGCAGGCACAATTATAAATAATGCCAGGGTTGTAAACTCAATTATACGCCGCGGTGTAACCATTGAAGAGGGCGCGGAAGTAATAGATTCAATTATCATGGATAAGGTAGTAATCAAGAAAGGCTGCCGCTTAAACAAGGTTATCGTTGACTGCTATAACGTAATTGAAGAAGGTATCCATCTGGGTATCGGCAGTGAAAAGCCATACTGGAGGGCGCATACAGACCTCTCAGGGATTACTGTAATTGCAAGTGAAATGCAGTCTGCAAAGATGTGGTTCGTTGAATAGGCTGTTGGAAGGCTTACTTCTTTACTATCTTTATCCGCCTCAGCTCAGAGCCTTCCCAGACAAACTTTCTCTCTGCCCTGTTTTTTAATATCTCTTTCTCTTCTGCCATAGCAGCAGCAAGCAGGGGAAGCCCTATAGTGGCGTCTACATAAACTGTTGCTGAGGTGGCTGAGTAACTTATCTTGCCCCAGGATTTTGCCTCTTCAAAGGTGCATCCTGAAAGTCCGCCCCACTTCGGGTCATCAGTTGTTATCTGTATAGCAAACTTATGCCCCGGATGTTCCATATAGCCGCATACCTCAAGCATCGGCTCTATCTGCTGAATATAGTTTTTTGGAACCCCGCCGCCGACATAAAACACAGCAGTTGACTTTGCCAGCTTTGCAATCTGCATAATCTCATAGTTGTCTCTCATAACATCTATGATGAATCCGCTGTCAGGGTTGTGCTTGAAGCAGTGGGCAGTCAGTCCTATGCCTATACCGCTGTCATGTATTGTGGGGCAGAAAATCGGCACTCCTGACCTATGTGCAGTCCCGATAATTGAGTCAGGGTCTTTTACTGTTTTGCCAAGCTCCCATAAAAACTCCCTTGATGAATAAGGCCTCTTCTGAAGTGTGCCTGCAAAGTCTGAAAATACGGCATCCATCTGCAAAAACAGCGTATCATCTGCAAAGGTATCGTAGATTCTGTCAATACGCATCTCCCTTAATTCTTCATCAGAGACATGCTCCTTTGCCACATAATGATGGTAGCCGTGACTCTCAAAAAAATCATGATAGAGATTTGCCCCTGTTGAGACAAGCACGTCTATCATATTAAGGGCAATCAAATCCCTTACCACCTTCTTCATGCCTCCAGGGACGAGGGCGCCTGATAACCCAAAAAATATTACCGTATTCTTATCTTTAAGCATTGATTTAAAGACAGAGAAACATCTTGCAAGGTTTCTGCTCTGAAAAGATGTATTATGAAAAGAATTGAGGATATGGTTAATATTACTGCTGCTTGTAGCATCAAAGTGTTTAATCTCTTTTGACAGCAAACATTTTTTTCTGTCCACTACTCACCCCCAGCACTTAAAGATATAAGGCATGTATAATAAACTACTAATGTCTTTCAGTCAATCTCTTTACTGCCTCTTCCGGCCTGACCTTCTCTACTTCTTTCGTCTTTCTATATTTAAGCTCTACAAAACCGTCCTTGATATTTTTCTCTCCCACTACTATCTGCCACGGTATTCCGATTAAATCAGCGTCTTTAAATTTCACCCCGGGGCTTACATCCCTGTCATCAATAAGCGCATCAACACCCCTGCTTTTGAGCACGCCATATAAGGATTCCGATGCATTCAGCACTTCTGTCTTATTCATGTTCAGGGTTATAATTTCCACATCAAACGGGGCAATGCTCTCAGGCCATATTATGCCGTCACGGTCATGGCTCTGCTCAACGGCTGAGGCTGCAATCCTTGCAGGCCCTATGCCGTAGCACCCCATCACAATGGGCTTCTCTTTGCCCTGCTCATCCAGATAAACCGCCTTAAGTGCAATAGTGTATTTTGTGCCGAGCTTAAATATGTTGCCGATCTCTATCGCCTTCTCTGCCTTTAGAGGCTCATTGCACTTAGGGCATTTATCGCCCTTTTCAACCTCCCTGTTTGCCGAATATCCGCATTTGTCACAGAGAACAATCTCATCCTCTCCTGCCAGAGACGGCGCCATGAACTCATGGGCAGTAGAGCCTCCCATCATGCCAGGGTCTGACTCTACCTGATAAAAGTTAAGTCCGCACCTCTTGTATATCCTGTGGTACGCCTCTTCGTGTTTTTTATAATTCTCCTCAAGGCCTGCCTCGTCTTTGTCAAAGCTGTAGCAGTCCTTCATCAGAAACTCCCGCGTCCTCAGTATGCCGCTTTTAGGCCTTGCCTCGTCACGCAGCTTTGTCTGTATCTGATACCACGACTGGGGCAGATCCCTGTAGGAGCGTATCTCTTTGGAGGCAAGCCATGTGATTATCTCCTCATGAGTCATGCCAAGGCACATATCTCTGTTAGTGCGGTCGCGGAGCCTGAACATCTCCTCGCCTATTTCAGACCACCTTCCAGTCTGCTGCCATATCTCAGCAGGATGAAGCACAGGCATTGAAATCTCCTGGTCTCCGATTGAGTCCATCTCTTCTTTTATGATTTTATTTATGCGGTTAAGCACCCTCCAGCCAAGCGGAAGATATATATAAAGCCCTGAGGCAAGCTGCCTCACATAACCAGCCCTGAGCATAAGGATATGGCTTATTGCCTCAGCCTCTGCCGGAGCCTCACGCAGCGTAGGAATAAGAGTCTTTGAAAAACGCATGTAGTCTCCTTAATGTTAGCCTTGAGATACGGACAATTATAACATAATGGATGATAAGACTCTCACTGGAAAGCGTAGAAATGCGGGGGTATCTCAAATGAGAAAGAACCCTTATTCTTTCCCGCGCCTCAGGCAGGCCCTTACAAGCCTTGCCTCGTCATAACTTACCGTTCCTTTAAAATGCTCAACAACTGGATATAACTGCATGGACCCGAGGCTTTGGAATAATTTTTCAATTTCATTTCGCTTGGAAGGCTCAATAAGGCGGTCTATATTTATGTCATAGCCGTCCATTATCAATTTTTCCATGTGTCCAGTAATGGTGGATGCCGCCAAATTGCGTTCTTTTGTGATTTCCTCTATTGAAAGCCCCTGTCTGAAAAGCTCAAGGGTTTTTTCAACGGTCTCCCCTTTTGTTTTGCTGCTGTCCCTCACTGCTTCTGTATCATCAGGCCGTTTCTTTGGAATTGAAACGCCCGGGTTTTCCTCAAGATAGGTCTTTATAACTTTTGTGAAGACATCTCCGTAGTGCTCTAATTTCGCAGCTCCGACGCCGCTGATTTCCGCCATATCAGGCAGCGAGGAGGGATAGCGCCTGCACATTTCGTGAAGCGTTTTGTCGGAGAATATAATATACGGCGGAACCGACTGCTCATCAGCAAGGCCTTTACGCAGGGCGCGAAGTCTCTCAAAAAGTGACTCGTCATATGCCTCAAATTCAGTCCCTTTCCCGCTGCGCCGCTTCTTTTCAGCATCTTCCCGCTTAAGGCCGATTACCTTTTCATTGCCGAATAGCACCTTTTTCCCCTTCGCGGTAATCTTCAACACAGGATATCTGTCGCCGTCCTGAGAGATGAGTTCCTGGGCCAGAAGTTCATCCGCTATGAAACGCCAGTGATGTTTATCTTTGTCCTTGCCCGCGCCGAATGTCTTGATGCTGTGGTGTCCAAGTTCGCGGATGCGCTTTGTATCTGCGCCCGTCACAATGTCGATAATGTGCATTATGCCGAATCTCTGTTCTGTCCGTGATATTGCCGACATGAATTTCTGCGCGTCAATCGTGATGTCTGCCTTCTGCACAGTTCCTGTACAGATGTCGCATGCGCCGCAGTTATGCTCCGCGTACTTTTCGCCGAAGTATGCAAGAAGCTGCCTTCGTCTGCATACATTGTGAGATGCGTATCTTACCATCTGATTCAGCTTGTCAGTGGCAACTGACCGCTCATTTTCGTCGGTCGCCTGATCTATAAAATACTTTATTCTGGGAATGTCTTCCCTTCCGAAAAAAAGAACACACTCGGCAGGCTCGCCGTCTCGTCCGGCGCGTCCGGTTTCCTGATAGTAGCCTTCAATGTTTTTGGGCAGATCAGCATGGATGACAAAACGCACATTAGATTTATCTATGCCCATGCCAAAAGCAATTGTCGCTGTTATGACGTCTATTTCATCCCTGTTAAATGCCTCCTGGTTTTTCTTACGCTCCTCCTGCGTCAGTCCCGCATGATACGGCAGCGCCCTGACGCCCTTCCCGTTCAGCATATCAGCTAGCTCAGTCACGGAATCCCGTGTGGTGCGGTAAATTATCCCGGACTCGGAGGCATGCCTTCGCAGCAATTCAAGTATCTGCTCCCCCAGCCCCCTTTTGCTTTCCACGCGGTAGAAAAGATTAGGGCGATTGAAGGATGCGCGCACTGTAAAAGGCGACCTCAGACCGAGTTTGACGATGATGTCATCCTGTACCTTTTGTGTTGCAGTTGCCGTAAAGGCAGCGATGGCAACGGAGGGAAATGATTTCACTATGTTTGACAGACTCAGGTAGTCAGGACGGAAATCATGTCCCCATTCGGATATGCAGTGGGCTTCATCTACGGCGAAAAGAGAGATGGGGACGGTCTTCAATGTCTCAAAAAAGCCTGTCATGGCAAAACGCTCTGGCGCGATATATAACAGGTTCAGTGAATTGCTTCTCAGTCTCCGGAAAACTGAAGCGGTCTCCGCAACAGGCAAGGAGCTGTTGATAAAGGCAGCAGAAATACCATTTTCCAGCGCAGCATCAACCTGGTCTTTCATAAGGGATATGAGAGGGCTTATCACCACAGTCGTCCCCTTCATTATTTTTGCGGGCAGTTGATAACACAGAGACTTGCCGCCGCCGGTCGGCATGACCGCAAAGACATCCTTTTTGTTGAGGATGTTCTTTATTATCTCTTCCTGGTTCGGACGAAAAGACTCAAAACCGAAGACCTGTCTCAGAATATCAAACACCTGTGAAGTTTGTTTTGTTATCTTATCTTCCATTATCTTCCCAAATGTCCCATGGTGAAAGTGAACGGTTATTCTAAGTGAAAAGGACTGGTTTATCAATTGAGCGTCCCGGAATTACACAAAAGAAACCTCGCAATAATACAAGCGTTCCTCGAAGGAAAGAAAGCATTGAACAACTACGCCGCTATAAAGTCAATCTTGAGATGCGTTCCGGTCGCCTCGGCGAGTTTTTCAAGAGTTTTAAGAGTAAAGCCCTCGTATTCTCCACTCTCAATCCTTGAAATAGCCTGCTGACTGGTTCCCATCAGTTTCGCCAGTTGCTGCTGAGATAATCCTTTTTTCTCCCTGAGCGTAGTGATCTTCATGGCAAGCATAAGCGCCTGACGCTCTTCTCTGTAATGTTCTCTAAACTCGGGGTCTTTTAGGTCTTCACGTAGACGACTGCGGAAAGTTCGTGCTTCAGCTTTTTTCATATTTCACCTCCTGAGGGATGCCGTTTTATCCAGTCTTTCATTCTTCTTTCTGCTAACTCGATATCCCTCTCCTTCAACTGTTGTGTCTTTTTCGAAAATGCATGCGCCAGAATAATCTGGTCACGCAACTGAAAGAAATAGAGGATGCGGTACTGATTCGAACTCTGGTGTATCCTCAACTCCCTGATTTTTCCTCTGACCACATCAGCATAAGGTCGCTTGAGATGCGGCCCCTGCTCTTCCAGAAGCGATAGGTGCGCTGACACCTTCGCTCGTGCCTTTTTGTCTAGTCCATCCAAAAAATCATCAACAGGTGAATCGCCACGCTCAGTCGTGTAGAAGACCAGATTGTACAAACGCACCTCCGTTTCATGTTTATTATATACATCGGGATTGATGTATTGTCAAGATAGCCTATTCGTTTTCCTCTCAAGAAACTTGTCGAAATGGGTGTCTCCGGATAAAAGGAACTTGCACCTGGCAATCTCTCCTGCAAAATCTGACAATGTCTCATCCCTTGCGCCAAAGACAACATAGCTTTGAAACTCATGAAGCCTGCTTAAGATCTCTTTTCTGTCTCTGATAACATGGGCGTTTTTCCCTTTAGCCCTTATCCCTTCTGCAAGGTTATGGCTTGATATGTCTTTAGCAACGGTGCCTCCTGCATAAAATATTGGAAGGAGTATAAGGCGGTCTTTATTGCGAAGGTTTTCAGCGAATGTCTCTATATATTCATTCTTCATTAGCCTTGTAGGCGCAAATCCATGGGGCTGAAATATGTAGCAGACACCCTCTTTAATTCTCATGACAGTCTGCATGAGTGATGAGATTTTATGAGGGTTATGGGCGTAATCATCAATGACAAGTCTTTCCCCGTCATTTAAATGAATATCAAAGCGCCTCTCAATCCCATAAAATTCAGGCAGTATCTTTGCAATATCTTGAAGGGATATACCAAGCTCTGAGAGCAGGGCTATAGAGGCGAGGGCATTATAAAGGTTATGCTCTCCGGGAAGCGAAAGCCTGAGCCTCTCCCCTCTAAGAGAAAACTCTGTATTAAATGAATTAAATACTATCTCCTCTGCCTTGTAACCTGATGAGCTGTGAATAGAGAACATGACTGCATCTTTATCTGATATTTCACGAAGATTATCATCATCTGCATTTAATATAATCTTCCCCTTCGTATTCTTTATTAGAGATTTAAACATCATCGCGGTCTTCTCAACAGTATGATGGTCAAGAGATAGATTCAGGACAATTGAATGCTCAGGCTTATAATTTATAATGCTTCCGTCTGACTCGCATGCCTCAATAACAAGATAGTCGGAACTGCCTGCAATGGAGTTGCCGGCAGTTAATGGGGTCTTAAACTGCTTTACCCTTCCGCCTCCGATAAAATTAGGGTTGAGCCCGAGCCTCTTCATCAAAAATGAGAGCATGCCGGATGCAGTGGACTTTCCGCTTGTGCCTGAGACCGCTATTGTCTTAAATGACGCGGTTATCTCAGAGAGATATTCAGGCCTTGTCTTTATAAGGACTCCAAGTGTTTTTGCCTTCAAAACCTCAGGCGTATTATCTTCAACAGCAGTGCTAAACACAGCAAAATCCAAGTTGCTGCCTATGCCGCTTCCGTCCTGAGGCATAATCGTAATGCCATTGGCCTCAAATATATTCTTAAGCGGATGCTTCGGGGCAGAGTCAAATGTCCTGTCTGAGCCAGAGACCTTATGCCCCCTGTCAGCCATAAAAGAGGCTATTGCAGAGACGCCGTTTCCTGCTATGCCTGAAAAGAATATTTTTAACTGCCCCTTTGTCATAATTACTTACCTCATATTATAACTTAGGACATAGGGTTGAATACTTAATAAAGTCAATTTAGCTTTGCAGCTTGCAAGCTTGTTAGCTTTCTCGCTTGTCAGCTTACCAATAAATTAAAGAAATCCATAATGCCTGACGATAAACAAACTAAGGGAGGCATACTTGAAAGGAACTAAGACTCTTGAACCTAAAGCCAGGGCTTACCATCGCAGCGTATGCAACATATGCAGAAGCGAGTACACCTCAAACTATGTTGAAGCAGCGCCGGGCTTGATAATTCATGTCTGCAAAAACTGCCTTGAACTTACAAAGCATCACTTTATGTGGATATGCCTTAACTGCGGCAGAGTCTACAGCATTCCCAAAACCCTGATAATGCAAAGGATCAATAACCTTGAACTAAAAAAGGCTTGCCTGCTTTCTATGGATATGCAGGTTATACAGGGGATTGATGCCTGCATAGAGTGTGATCCGGAGGGCACATGGGAATATACCGGAATGTGGAGCCCTATAGCGCAGGCATAACAGGTAAAAGCATTTTCCCTCCTATAGATTTATAACAATTAGCTTTTCATAATCACCCGTTCTGCACCATAACAGCCCAAAATACATTTACGATTTGAGGCTCTTGCAAAAGTCTTTATTCGTCATTCCCGCAGTTTGTAAGCGGGAATCCAGTATTCTTTAAAATCAAAGACCCCCGATTAAGACCTTCGAGGGCAGGCTTCTGGATACCCGCCGGAGCCTGCCCTCGAAGGTCTTAATCGGGGGCGGGTATGACGGCGGAAACGATTTCCTTGATACTTTTGCAATTGGCTCGATTATTAACAAATAATTTACAGATAATTTATAACGTTTTTTGATATTATTAATCAACATTGCATAGATGCGCAAATAAGCAAACTATAGGGCTCTTTAGCAAGACCATAAACAAAAGCAATTTAATATTACCTAAGGAGTTCATAAGTAAGCATACATAAGCGTCATTCCCGCAGTCTGTTGATCGGGAATCCAGAAAGGCACTGGATGCCCGCTTACTACCTGCGGGCATGACAAACGTGTCTTCATACTAATGAACTGATTATTATATAATGTTACGAAAGGAGGTAAAAATGACTAATGTAAAGATAGACAAGACAATAGATGCAAGGGGTTCTGCATGCCCAGGCCCGTTAATGGAACTGATAAAGACGATAAAATCCGTTGAAGTAGGAACAGTGATAGAACTGCTCTCATCAGAAAAAGGCACAACCGTTGACGCACCGGCATGGATTAAAAAGGTAGGGCATGAGTTCATAGGAATAAAAGACGGGGACGGCTACTGGAGCATAATTGTAAAAAAGATAAAATAAGCGGAGGGCAACATGACTAAAAGAATAGTAATTGTGGGCGGCGGTACAGGCGGCACTATTGTGGCAAATCTGCTTGCCAGAAATCTCTACCGTCAGTTGATTAGCGGTCAGGTCGTCATAAACATGATAACAGACAAAGAAGACCACATCTATCAGCCCGGATTCCTCTATGTAGTATTTGATAAAGTGCGGCCTGATGAAATTGTAAGAAAGCAAAAAGACCTCATTGACCCTCATGTAAATCTTATCGTTGACCCTGCCGTAAAGATTGACAGGGATAATAATATTGTTATTACAAAAAGCGGAAGGGAATTTTCCTATGACTACCTTGTAGTAGCTACCGGCTCAAGAATCGTTCCTGAGAACATCCCGGGCCTGAAGGAAGGCGCTCATCAGTTTTATGACCTTGAAGGCGCAAAAAAATTGCGTGACACACTGAGGGGATTTGACGGCGGCAGAATAGCAGTAACTATCGGCGTGCCTCACAAATGCCCGGTAGCTCCACTTGAGCTGACTTTTATGCTGTATGATTACTTCAAACAAAAGGGAATGCTTAATAAGGTTGAATTGTATTACACCTATCCTATAAACAGGCTTCATGCCCTTGAGCCTGTCAGCAACTGGACAGTTCCTCAATTTGAGAGCAAGGGTATTAAATATGAAACATTATTTAATATGGAAGAGATTGACCCTGCAAAAAAAGTTGTGCGCACCATGGAGGGGTCAGAATTAAATTATGACCTCCTCGTAGCCATCCCTCCTCATAAGGGTTCACAGGTTGTTATTGATTCAGGGATGGGCCCGGAGGGTTGGGTTCAGACAGACAAGAGACTTCTAAAAAATGAAAAGTACAACAATGTATATGTCATTGGAGACACTACTGATATACCAATAAGCAAGGCGGGCTCTACCGCCCATTTCCAGGCCGATGTTGTTGCTGAAAGGCTCTCATCAGAGATTCTGGAAGGGGCAGCATCAACAGAGTATGACGGCAAGGTTGTGTGCTTTGTGGAGACAGGCTTTGAAGAGGCAACATATGTATGGTTTAATTACAATACGCCGCCTAACCCGGCTCCGCCCTCAAGGATGCTTCACTGGATGAAGCTCGGTTATAACAGGCTTTACTGGCTCTCTGCGAGGGGGATCCTATAATATGGAAGAAAGCAAGAACATAGATGCCCTGTTAGAGAAGCTCTCAAATCCAAAGACCTCCGAGGCCGCACTTACATTTCTGGATAAAGTAACTGAGCTTCACGAAAGCGGCGCCCTTGACTCCTTGTTTCAGGCAGCTCAGACAGTAACATTTCTGAAGAATAGCCTGACTGATTCAATGGTATCTAAAAATGCAGAAATGGCAGCAGAGCTCGGCGAGATAACAGCAGAGGCTGCAAGCCCTGAGGTGCTTGACTCCATAAGAGAACTAAAGAAATTTCACAGGTCAGGGAAACTCAGAGACCTCTTTGAGATTACAGACAATATCTCTTTTATCATGAACACAATAAGCGAGAAGATGATGGAGCGCAATGCCGAGATGATGGGAGAGCTGCTTACTATTGCGCGCGAAGCGGCTGACCCGTCAATGGCAGAGGCGCTCAGGGAACTGAAGAACCTGCAGAAGTCAGGCAACCTAAAGACCTTAGCAGAGGCCTCTTATATGATTACATTCATGGCCAATGTAGTATCTGACAGTATGGTGCAAAGGATAGCGTCCTTCATGGCTGCATTTACTGAAGAGGTCTCAACGCCTCAGGTTCAGGATATCCTCGGGGGAATGACAAAATGTGTGTCCAAGACCGTAAGGGAGTTTTCAGAAAATCCGCCCAAGCCTGGGTTAAGAAACGTCATCTCCCTTATGAAAGACCCCGATGTGCAGATGGGGCTTATATTCATGGCAATGATAGCAAAGAACATGCATAAATGCATGATAGAAGGTTATTCAGGTTCAGCGGTAAAGGACTGAAATTTAGGGAGGATATATCATGAGGCTTGGAATTCTTATAACCTCAACCACTTACGCTGAGAAGATTCTGGAGATTACTAAGGCTGCTGTTAAAAGAGGACATGCTGTAGTAATATTTATGACCGATGACGGCATATACCTTGTGACAAACAACGAGATTGCAAACCTCAGGCACCTTGGAAATGTTGAGATGAGCCTTTGCAATTACAGCGCAACCGGAAGACATCTTGATGAAAAGGAGATTCCTGAGGGTGTAATTAACGGCACCCAGTATCAGAACTCCATTATGCATAATGAGTGCGACAAGGTACTGATATTTTAGGAGGTAAGGATAATGTCAAAGAAGATAGCGATACTTGCAAGGGACAGGCAGGCTGAGGCATTCAGGATTTCCGGAGGGCTTATAATGATGGACGATAAAATTGATTTATATATATTGGACAGGAAGGTCTATAGCGACCCGTATACACAGAAGCAGCTTGAGGTTGCCAAACTGGCAGAAATAGATATTTACACAACTACAAAGAAGAATCAGGAATTCAAGTTCATATCAACAGAGGAGCTTGCAGAGAAACTACTTGAGTATGACATTATAGATCCTTATTAATTTAAGGGGGGATGAGGGAGTTATAATTCATCCTATGGAGGATAAAATGAAGGTGCTTTACATAATAAAAAGAGACCTTGATACTACGGCAGAAAAACTTATTGAAAACCAAAAGCTAAACAATGAGATTACAGTGGTAAACCTCTACGAGAAGTCTGCCGAAGAACTCCTTGACCTCATAGAGACGCACGATAAGCTTATCATGTGGTAACTACAGATAGCGTATTACCACCTTACTTACTGCCGGAGGGATGCCTCGCCTTCTGGACTTTAACCTTTCTTCCCATCATCATCATATCATCAACAGAGCGTATCACTCTGTCTGCAAGTTCTTCAGGAACCTCTACAAACGTAAACTTCTCAAGCACGCTAATATTTCCTATCTTGCTGTTAGGGATATTTGCCTCTGACGCGATAGAGCGCACAATATCCGCAACTTTTATTTTGTCTTTTCTGCCCACAGTCATAAAGAGGCGCACCATCCCTGCCTTTCTGCTATCGTCTTCCTGAGGAGCCTCCTTTACCTCGCCGTATGCTGAGAAAAGGGCGGCAGCAGCTATATCAGCGAAGCTAAAGTTCTCAGAGAGTTCCTTCAGGGCCTCCATATATTCTGTGTGCTTCTGTTTGTTAATTATCTCTGAAATGTCCTTTACTATGCCTGTCTGTCTTGCCTTCAGCACGTCATGGGCAGAAGGAAGTTTTTGCCTGTCAATTACCGTCTTTGCAGTCTTCTCTATAAGCTTCAGGTGCCTGTACTCCCTCGGCGTTACAAATGTTATAGCCATGCCTGATCTGCCTGCCCTCCCTGTCCTTCCAATCCTGTGAATGTAATTTTCAGGGTCCTGGGGAATGCTGTAGTTTACTACATGGGTTACATTCTGAATATCAAGCCCTCTTGCCGCAACATCAGTGGCAACAAGTATATCAAGCACGCCTTTTTTAAACTTAGCCATAACCTCATCCCGCCTTGCCTGAGTAAAATCCCCATGCAGGGCTCCTGCATTATATCCTATCTGATGCAGCTTCATGGAGACCTCATCTACCTCTCTTTTTGTGTGACAAAAGACAATGGCAAGCTGCGGGTCTTCCACATCAAGAAGCCTTGATAGAGCATTTACCTTATCCTCTGCCCTTACCTCATAAAAGACCTGCTTTATCTTAGACACTACCATATCCTTTGTGTTTGCCCTTATCTTCTCAGGCTCCCGCATATACCTCTTTGCGATATTCAGTATGGGCAAAGGCATAGTAGCTGAAAACAAAAGGGTCTGTCTTTCTCTGGGCGTTTCTTTAAGGATAGTTTCCATGTCATCAACAAAGCCCATGTTAAGCATCTCGTCTGCCTCATCAAGGACTGCGATGTTTATATCTGAAAGAGAAAGGGTACGGCGCTGCATATGGTCCATAATCCTTCCGGGAGTACCAACAACAATATCCACCCCCCTTTGCAATGCCTTTATCTGGCTTTCAATAGACTTGCCGCCGTAAACAGGCAGAACGCTGACCTTCTTGTACTTGCCAAGCCTGCTTATCTCTTCAGCGACCTGCACGGCTAACTCCCTTGTAGGCTCAAGTATTATGGCAAATGGTTTTCTTCCTTTCTTACACCTCTCTAATATCGGAATGCCAAAGGCTGCTGTCTTGCCTGTCCCTGTCTGAGCCTGTCCTATAATATCCTGTCCACTCAACACCTTAGGTATTGTCAGCACCTGAATAGGTGTCGGCTCTTCAAATCCGACCTCAGATATAGCCTTCATAGTCTCTTTGCTCAACGAAAAATCTTCAAATTTCATAACACACCCTTTCCATGTTCTACTCCGTCAGCCGGCATAATAGGAGGAGGTAAAATATTAGGCGAGCCTGACGGCGCTGACGGCATCTGGGGCAAGGCCCGAGGAGGCTGCCCCTCTTGCAGTTCCTGCTGCCTTGTCATCGGCCTTTGAGGCACCGGCCTTTGAGGCGGCACCTGAGGCAGAGGCAGGGTCGGCGAAGGCGCTTTAAATATTTTAACCTCTCTTAAGTGTACCTCTATAGTGCGGTCTTCTTTGGAGAGTATAACCTTATCCTTCTGGATATCTAAAATCAACATCCCGCCTATTGTATCATTTATGCGGTAACTCTTTGTTACTTTTGTGTTCTGATCCTCAAGTATTGCGCTCTTCTCAACATCTGTAATCACAGTCCCATAAAGTTTGGGCGGGATAAGCGGCACTTGAGGTTTTGCCATCTCATCAAACTTAGGCTCTGTGCGCAAAGGCCTAAAAATGTCTTTTTGAACAATTGCCTGAAAGGCTGCCTCATCAGGCTTTTTTTCTTCCGTTACTGCAGCCTGAGGGCTTACTGCCCCGGATTTTTTTTGAACAGCGCTTCTTATAAGGCTTACAGGAGCGCTCCATACATTATAGAATTCAAAAGCTAAAAACCCTATTATAATAATAAGTATCAGGTTTAGCAAAAAATAACTTTTAAGCATTGCCTGCATTTACTTTTTATTCTCGTTCTTATCTTCTTCAGGTTTTTTCTCATAATCTTTTCTATATTTTTCCATAGATGTCTTTAGCCCTTTAATCTTATCTAAATATTCATTAGTGACCGCATTTCCCTCTTCCTTTGAGCTGATGACGTGGGGCGTGAGAAGAACTACCAGTTCTGTCTTCTCTGTTGTATCAACTGTATAGCGAAAGAGATAGCCTAAAAGAGGGATAGAGCTTAAAAGAGGAATGCCTTGATAGCCCTTGTCCTTCTTCTCTTTTATTATTCCGCCTATAAAAAGCCCTTCCTTATCAGGGACAACAACAGAAGTCTTAACTTCACGCTTGGTGAATGCAGGATAAGTAAATTGGCCCACCTGTTGATTATTCTGCTGTACGTCTGAGACTTCCTGGGTAACGTCAAGCACAACTGTCTTTTCATCATTAATGCTTGGCTTTATCTTTAATTTTACGCCTACTGTTTTATATTGTATATTCTGTGTTAATGTGGCGCCTGTATCTGCTGATGTCGTTGTGCCTGTTGCAGTTGGTATCTCAGCGCCAACATCTATGCTTGCCTCCTGCTGATCTCGCACAAGAAGCCTCGGACTTGAAAGTACATTTACCCTCCCCCTGCTTGCCAACGCATGAAGCATTGCGATAAGTTTATCAGGCTTAAACAATATATATGAGAGACCGGCTGTTGCCCCTGAACCTAAGGTAGGAGCAGTTGTAGGAAGAGAAAAGGAGGTGAGACTTGAGTCAGCGCTGCCCCGCGCAAGCCCGGTAAAAGACGAATCGCTTTCAATACTAACATTGTGAAGAAGCGACCACTGGATGCCAAACCGGGTATCATCTGTAAGAGTAACTTCAGCTATAACTACCTCTATTAAGACTGCCTTAGGATAAGTATCAAGCCTTTTTATTGTATCTTCAAGCTCCCTGAATAAGACCGGCGAGGCAAGTATTACAAGAGAGTTTGTAGGTTCATAGGTGATAACCTTAACCTTGCCGTATCCTGCAGCCTCATCTGTCTTTGCAGTCGGCGGCTTTGGAGCAGGCGGCTTAGCTGTAAGCGAAGGCTTTGCTGCGTCATCTGTTTCATAGAGAGTCCTTAGTATTGCTGCAACGGTTTCTGCCTTTACATTCTGGATACGATAAACAAAAACATTCTGCCCTGCTGTTACTGCCTCATCAAGCTTTTTAATCCATACCTCCGATGTATCAAGAAGGCTTGTGCTTGGCGAAAATACAATTAGTCCGTTAATCCTCTCAAGCGGAACAATGGCAATGCCCTCTTTGCCTAAATTCAGGGCGTTAACTATGTCTGTAAGTTCCTTTGAGATGGTCTTTACATCTGAATATTTTGGCTGAAAGAACCTCATCCTCGTATTCTGGAAGGCATTAACATCTATTTCTTTAAGGACGCTAAGAACGCGATTTATATTGGATGCAAGGTCATTGATGATAAGGAGATTGTTCCTGGGGTTTGGAATAAGGCTTCCAAATTGAGAGAGCAAAGGCTGCAGCACTGCGGTTGCCTCCTGTACGGGGATATACTCAACCGGAACAATCCTCGTAACCGGCCTGTCTTCAGAAGTTATGGCGTCCTTTCCTTTTTGCACCTCAAGAGGTTTTTGTTTCACCATAGAGCCTGCAATTACTTTATAGAAGCTGCCTGTCCTAACAAAGGACATGCCGTTTGCTTCAAGTATAGAGCCAAATACGCTAAGCACCTCGCTTGCAGGAATCTTCTTTACAGAGTGGATGGTGATCCTTCCCTCAAGGCCGGGGCTTACAATAAAATTTTCCCCTGTTATTGAGCTGACGGTATTTATAACATCCCTTAAATTGGCATTATCAAAATTCAGTATCACATAGTTCTCTGCCTTTGGTTTAATCAAACCCGATGCCTGATCCTGCGGAAGAGGCATTGAAGGAGTCACCGTGGGCTGAGGCTGGGGGATTACCGGTACAGGAGACTGAGGGAGCGGCTGCGGACGCCTTATTTCCGGGGACGGACTTGCTTCCTCTGCAAAATCAGCAGAAGGAAATACTACTAATAATATTAGTACAACAATAGCTAATGCCTTTTTCACTCTTACCAAATCTCCCGCACTCTATTCTTATTTATTAAACATTCCAGTTGGAACCTACAGGGGGAATACAACCTTTGTTTCACTTTAGAATAAACTACACCGATTATTTATTGTAAAATTTTATCATTCTGCTTACTATATTAGCAATAGCCTATATTATCCATACTTTTGTATAGATAAATCATTTGAGGCTCTTGCAAAAGTCTCTGCAAAATGACTTGTGCCGTCATACCCGTGAAGCTTGTCCCCGCAGGTCTTAAGCTGGGAACGGGTATCCAGAAGCCTGCCCTCGAAGGTCTTAATCGGGGGTCTTTGTTTTTCAAAGAAACTGGATTCCCGATTACTACCTCGGGAATGACAAAGCAAGACTTTTGCAAGAGCCTCATTTTATAACTTATTTAAGCCAGGAGAATAGCACGATGGCAAAAGAACAAAAAACACCATTTATCTGCCATGTCTTTGTGTGTACACACAGCCGCGGGGGGGCAAGAAAGGCCTGCGCTGACAATAACAGCCCTGTCACCCTTGATAAGTTAAAACAGCTTGTTAGTGAGAAGGGCTGGAAAGGCAAGGTGAAGGTGTCGCCAAGCGGTTGTCTTGGTCCCTGCGATGAGGGCCCGAATGTTATGATATATCCCCAGGGGGTCTGGTTTTCAGAGGTTTCATCAGAAGATGCAGGGCAGATAGTCGCAAGGAT
>JACQXF010000117.1 GCA_016208855.1 Nitrospirota bacterium
TTATTTTATCGCTTGCTTCAGCAAGCTGTTGCTATCGATCCCGTGCCGTATAAAGCAATGGTCAAGCAAGTGAGGCGATAATTTCATTGAATACTACACCATATATTGTATCTACTGGAGTCAAGGGGATACCCCATTTTATACAATATGGATTTACCAGAACTCCATAACAGCCTCAAAAATCTTAGACGACATCCGCTGAAGAGATAAAATTTATGCACAACTCTAAAATAAAAAAGACGCTGAATGCAGTAAAAAAAGGCTCTATAACCATAGAAAAAGCCCTTGATGTTTTAAAGCACCTGCCTTATGAGGACATCTCATTTGCAAAGATAGACCACCACAGGCATCTCAGGCAGGGAGCGCCTGAGGTTATCTATGCCTCTGGCAAGACAGAAGAGCAGGTTATAAGGATAGCAGAGACAATGTATAAAAAGAGCAAGAGCTTCCTTATAAGCCGCGCAGCAGAGAGCATCTTTAACTCCCTTAAAATCAAGGGCGCTGTATTTCATCCTTCATCTAAAATGATCTCCGTAGGAGGAGAGAAGAAGAAAAAAGGCAGTGTACTCATCCTTACGGCAGGCACATCGGATATCCCAGTAGCAGAAGAGGCTGCTGTGACAGCCTCTTTTTTAGGAAGCAAGGTGACAACCCTTTATGATGTCGGTGTTGCAGGGCTTCACAGGCTTATGGATAATAAAGGGACTTTAAAAGAGTGCCGCGTAATTATAGTGGTTGCAGGCATGGAAGGCGCGCTTCCCTCTGTTGTAGGAGGCCTGACAGACAAGCCTGTGATTGCAGTGCCAACATCTGTTGGTTATGGCACAAGCTTCAGCGGCCTGACCGCCCTCTTTGCAATGCTTAACTCATGCGTCCCCGGGATTGCAGTAATGAATATTGACAACGGCTTTGGCGCCGGGGTCCTGGCGCATAAGATAAACAGGCTTATAAAGTAGCGGATTGAAAAAATATTTGACAATAAAACCTTGCCTATGGTAGCTTATTGCTGGTTTTTGGATTGAATTCGGCTTATATAACAGAGGCCAAATTTTTTTCAATCTGCCAAAATATCACACGCCCATCCAATATTCTTTTTATCAGTGTCCCGACTTATCGGGATGTTAGAAAGAAAGGGCGGAGGAAATAACTAAGCAGTTGCGTTTAGCAACCGAAAGGGGACTCTATGGCTGTAATAATGAAAGAACTTCTTGAAGCTGGTGTGCACTTTGGCCATCAGGTAAGACGCTGGAATCCAAAGATGAAAAAATTTATCTTTGGAGAAAGAAACGGTATCCATATCATTGACCTCCAGAAGACCGTTAAGCTGATTGAAGACGCCTGTAATTTCATCAAGAATGTGAGCAGTAAAGGCGAGCCGGTTCTTTTTGTCGGCACCAAGAAACAGGCGCAGGATGTAGTTGCAGAGGAGGCCCGGAGGGCCGGTTCTTATTTTATAAACCAGAGGTGGCTTGGAGGGATGCTTACAAACTTCAAGACAGCCAGGATCAGCGTGGATAAGCTGAAAAAGATTGAGAAGATGAAAGAAGACGGCACCTATGACCTTCTGACAAAGAAAGAAGTGGCAAAGTTTGAGAAGGAAAGGACGCGTCTTGAGAAGAACCTAAGCGGCATAAAAGAGATGAGCGCCTTGCCGGGGGCTATATTTGTCGTTGACCCTAAAAAAGAAAGAATAGCCATTGCTGAGGCAAAAAGGCTTTCAATCCCTGTTGTTGCAATTGTTGATACAAATTGCGACCCTGACGAAGTAAACTACCCCATCCCCGGAAACGACGACGCAATAAGGTCAATAAAGCTTATAGCATCTAAAGTCGCAGAATCCATTCTTGATGGCAGGGGATCCCTTGAGAAGGCCATGACAGAAGCTGCTGAAAAAGCAGCTATTAAGGAGAAAATAGAAAATGCCGAAAAGGAGGAAGTAGCCGGATGAGCATCAGCCCTAACGCTGTAAAGGAACTAAGGGAGCAGACAGGCGCAGGCCTTATGGAGTGCAAAAAAGCGCTTACAGAGACAGGCGGCGATATTGATAAGGCAAAGGATATTCTGAGACAAAAAGGGCTTGCGATAGCTTCTAAAAAGGCAAGCAGAGCGGCATCAGAGGGTGTGGTTGATGCTTATATTCATATGGGGAAGTTAGGAGTGCTTATAGAAGTAAACTGTGAGACAGACTTTGTTGCAAAGACAGATGACTTCAGGCAGCTTGTCAGAGACATTGCAATGCAGGTTGCTGCTTCGTCTCCGTCATATGTAAGAAAAGAGGAAGTGCCGCCTAATCTTATAGAAAAAGAAAAAGAGATATATGCCTCGCAGATAACAGGCAAGCCCGCAAATATCGTTGAGAAGATAGTAGAGGGCAAGCTTGAGAAGTTTTACGCTGACAACTGTCTTATGGACCAGATCTTTATTAAGGATACGGAACAAAAGAAAAAGGTTAGTGATATAATTACTGAAAAGATAGCGAAGTTAGGAGAGAATATCGTAATTAAGCGTTTTGCAAGATTTCAGGTTGGCGAGAAGATCTAAGGAATGCCTAAGCATAAGTATAAACGCGTACTGCTGAAACTAAGCGGAGAGGCCTTTATGGGCAGCCAAAGTTATGGCATTGATCAGGAAGTGATTAAATCCATAGCGAAGGAGCTTAAAGAAGTCTCCTCAGGCGGCACGCAGATCGCCATAGTTATTGGCGGCGGAAATATATTCCGCGGTATTGCAGCAAGCGCAAAGGGAATGGAGAGGGCATCAGCAGATTATATGGGCATGCTCGCTACAGTGCTAAACGCCCTTGCACTTCAGAATGCGCTGGAGCAACGTGGCATACCAACGAGGGTGCAGTCAGCCATAGAGATGCAGGAGCTTGCAGAGCCCTATATAAGAAGAAAGGCCGTAAGACACCTTGAAAAAGGCAGGGTGGTTATTTTTGCAGCAGGCACAGGCAATCCGTACTTTACCACAGATACGGCAGCATCACTGAGGGCGATGGAGATTGGCGCGGAGGTTATTCTTAAGGCGACAAAGGTAGACGGAGTTTACAGCAGCGACCCTGTAAAGGATAAAAAAGCGAAAAAGTTTCCTGAGATTAAGTATATAGATGTCCTTAAGAAGGGGCTTGAGGTAATGGACTCCACTGCAATCTCGCTTTGCATGGACAACAGCCTTCCGATTATTGTATTCAGCCTTAAGCAAAGAGGAAACATAAAGAGAATCCTTGAAGGGAAGAAGATTGGAACCCTGATACACTCATAATAAAAAGGGGTTTTCGTGCAGGCAGAAATAAAAAAGAAGATTACAGACAAGATGGAGAAGGCCCTTGAGGCCATGAAGAAAGACCTCCTGAGCATGAGGACAGGCAGGGCGTCTCTTTCTATATTTGAAGGAATAACTGTTGATTACTACGGCGCCCCTACCCCGATTAATCAGGTGGCAACAATGTCCATACCCGAAGCCCGCCTTATCATAATACAGCCATGGGATCCAAAGATAATAGCAGAGATTGAAAAGGCTATACAAAAATCGGAATTAGGACTAAACCCTGCCAATGACGGAAAAATAATAAGAGTGCCTATCCCGCCGCTTACGGAAGAGAGAAGAAAGCAGCTGATAAAGCAAGTACACAAAAGAGGCGAAGAGGCAAAGGTTGCCGTAAGAAACATCCGCAGGGACGGCAATGAAGAGATTAAAAAGCTTGAAAAAGAAAAACACATCAGCGAAGATGACACCAAGCGGGCGTCAGACGAGATACAGAAAATGACAGACTCTTACATAAAAAGGGTTGATGAAATCCTCTCGCATAAAGAAAAGGAATTGATGGAAATATAAATGAAGGTTAAGGCTATAAGTTAAGAAGGAGGCGTTATGGCTATTCGGGTGGGCATTAATGGTTTTGGCAGGATTGGAAGGAATTTTTTAAGGACATGCAGGGGAGTCAGCGGGCTTGAAATTGCGGCAATTAATGACCTTACCGACTCAAAGACGCTTGCCCATCTGCTGAAGTATGACTCTGTTCACGGCATATTTCAGGGTGAAGTAAAGGCAAAGGAAGGCGCAATTGAGGTTGACGGCAAAGAGATAAAGATATTGGCTGAGACCTCTCCTGATAAACTCCCATGGAAGGATATGGGCGTTGACATTGTAATTGAATCAACAGGACGGTTTACTGACCGTGACAGCGCTGCAAAGCACCTGACAGCAGGTGCAAAATGGGTGATAATCTCAGCGCCTGCAACCAACCCTGACGTCACTGTATGCCTTGGCATAAATGAAGAAACACTTGACCCTTCAACACATAAGATAATATCCAATGCCTCATGTACAACAAACTGCCTTGCGCCTGTGGCAAAGGTGCTTCACAAGGAGTTCGGCATTACAAGGGGCCTTATGACTACTGTGCATTCTTATACCAACGACCAGAGGATACTTGACCTTCCCCATAAGGATCTAAGGAGGGCAAGGGCTGCGGCAGTCTCCATGATACCATCCTCAACAGGCGCAGCCAAGGCAATAGGACTGGTGCTTCCTGAACTTAAGGGCAAGCTGGACGGCTTTGCAATCAGGGTAACTACTCCAAATGTCTCGGTGGTTGACCTTGTGGCTGAGCTTCAGAAGGATGTAACGGCAGATGAGGTTAACGCCGCCATGAAGAAGTGGGCAGAGGGGCCGATGAAAGGCATACTCCAGTATATGGACGAGCCTCTCGTTTCAGTTGATTTTAACGGCAATCCGCACTCCTCAATATTTGACGCCACACTTACAAAGGTAATGGAAAAGAAGATGGTAAAGATAATCTCATGGTATGACAATGAATGGGGATACAGCAGCCGTCTCAGAGACCTTATCCTTTATATATCAAAAAAGAGAGGATAGTAAAATGAAAAACAGCAATCCCGAACCCATTAAAGGCGTTTTAAACAAACTTACCATTACTGATTTAGACATTAAAGGCAAGAGGCTTTTTGTGCGGGCAGATTTTAATGTCCCCCTTGATGAAGACCTTAACATAACAGACGACCGGAGGATACGCTCCACGCTTCCAACCATAAACTATGCAATTGACGAGGGCGCCAAGATAATTCTGAGCTCCCATCTTGGAAGGCCAAAAGGAAAGGTTGAGCCGAAGTACAGCCTTGGCCCTGTTGCAAAGAGGCTTCAAAGGCTTCTTAAAAAAGAAGTGACCTTCCTCCCTGACTGTATAGGCCCTGAGGTGGAGAAGGCTGTCAGCGAGATGAGGGAGGGAGACGTAGTATTGCTTGAGAATCTGCGCTTTCATCCGGGGGAGGAGAAAAACGACGAGGAGTTCAGCAAGGCTCTTTCTAAAATTGCCGATTATCATATAAACGACGCATTTGGCGCCAGTCACAGGGCGCATGCATCAATAGTGGGGATAGCAAAATTTCTTACTTCTGCCGCAGGCTTTCTGCTCAGGAAGGAGATAGAATATCTGCAGGGGGTTGTAAATTCTCCTGTAAGGCCTTTTGTCGCGCTTCTTGGCGGGGCAAAGGTTTCAGGCAAGATAGGAGTCCTTGGAAATCTTCAGGACAAGGTGGATAAGGTCATAGTTGGCGGAGGCATGGCATTTACATTCCTGAAGGCAATGGGGCATCCTGTGGGAGATTCCCTTGTGGAGAATGAAATGCTTAACCTTGCAAAAGATATCATTGATAAGATGAAGGCAAAGGGGATAAAGTTTTACCTGCCCGTAGACTGTGTAGTTAGCCAGACCATTGAGCCAGGAGCCGAGACAAAGATAGTGCCTGTTCAGGAGATCCCAAACGGCTGGAAGGCGCTGGACATTGGGCCTGCATCTGTAAGGCTTTTTGCAGAGGCGCTTGGCAACGCAAAGACTATATTATGGAACGGCCCGATGGGGGTTTTTGAGATAGATGCATTTTCGCGCGGGACTTTTGCAATTGCCAGGGCAGTCTCAGATGCCTATGCCCTTACAATCGTAGGCGGAGGAGATACAGATTTAGCAGTAACAAGGGCTGGGATATCGCCTGAGAGCATATCATTTATCTCAACAGGCGGAGGCGCTTCGCTTCAGCTTCTTGAAGGGAAGGACTTGCCGGGCATAGCAGCGCTTACTGATAAGCCGTAGGCATATCTTTTTCTGTCAGTCTTAGGATATCAGAGTATTGTCCTTAAGAAATTAGGAATATCAATTGCGTACTGTGTACGCTCCCTTTAAACGCCTCTACGAGGCGTAGACAAGATGTCTTTGTCTCTTAATATCTGCAATTACTGGCGGAGTTTAAGGCGGAGGGTTTTGCTATTGTGGTATAATTAACTAAAAGAATTTTTCTGTATACGGAGGGTTTATGCCGACTGCTTTAAATGAGAATGATCTTATTAGGGTTAAGCAATACATAACAGATAAAAAAGGGCATAAAGTAGCTGCGGTTATTGGGATAGACGAGCTTAACAGATTGGAAATATTACTGGATACCATTCCACCTGACGAAAGATGGCTCTATAAAAATAAAGCAGCGCTTAAAAGTGTTCACATAGGCCTGAAAGAAGCCGCTGAAGGCAAGATTTCAAAATTAAATCTGAATGAATTATAGGGACCGCTTTTGTTCAATATATTACTCACTGACGAGGCAAGGGAGCAATTAAACAGACTAAAGGCTGAGAAGGGACTTTCAAAAAGATACAAGGCAGTTAAGAAAACAGTACAATTCTTGTCTCAAAACCCAAGACATCCCGGATTACAAACACATGAATACACCTCTTTAAAGGGTCCTAAAGGCGAAAAAGTTTTTGAGGCATATGCCGAGCAATCGACGCCTGCAGCCTGCAGAATTTTCTGGTATTACGGTCCAGCCGCTAAACAGATAACAATTATCGCTATAACCCCGCATCCATAAAGGGATTCCGCATTTCCGTGCTTCTGAACGTCTGCGCTGCCGAGCTCTTTTGTTGCTGGCGGAGTTTGACACAAGGGCGCCCCTGCATTTGACATCCACTTTATCTTCTGATATTTTAGATGCCATGAAGAGGATAAAGCTGTTTTTTCTTATCTTTTCTCTCCTTGTTTTCTATTCATCTGCAGCATATTCTTTTGACGGACCCTTGCAGGTCAAAAATCAATATCCTATATTTCTTCATGTAAACCAGCCGTATCTTGAAAAGGCATCTCTTGAGAATTCATTGTCCTTAAGCCTTTCACACTCAAGCACCTACACTGTGCAGAGCTCGGGCAGATGGGATATTAATCTTGATATGGAGATCACAGAGCTTAACCTCAGGTATAAGAGAAATATAAAGAACCAGTATGAAATTGGCGTTGACGTTCCTTTATTATGGTTTAGCGACGGGTTTATGGATGGATTCCTTGACTGGTATCACGGCACATTCGGGCTTCCTGATTATGGAAGAAATAACAGGCCTTTACATGAGTTTCTATATGAGGTCAGAAGGGACGGGAACCTTATTGTAAAAGGCGAGACAGGCGTTGGCATAGGCGATGTCAGGCTTACAATAAAGAGGCCTGTGATTTCTTCAGACGGCTTTAACCTAAGCGTAAAGGGAGACTTGGAGCTTCCCACAGGAAGCGCTAAAAAAGGATACGGAAACGGCAGTGTTGACGGAGGCGTTTCAATTCTTTTAGATAAAAATATCTCTCAGCGCATTATGGCATACGGAAACCTCAGATATGTCTTTAGCGGCGATGTCAGGGGATATGAGAAGATAGGCTTAGAGGATTTTCTCTATGGCGGTCTGGCAATAGAGGCGGATGTTGGCAGGGGCGTAAATCTGATTGCGCAGATTCAGGGGCAGTCGTCAATTTATCCAAAGACAGACCTTTTGGCAATTGACAGAGACGCATGGCTTCTTACCCTTGGCGGCAGATACCGCTCCTTTGAGGTCTCCCTTACAGAAGACATAAACGCAGCAGGCGCGCCTGATTTTATACTGAATTTATCTTATAAGATAAGATTGTAAAACTGGTGCCAAAAATTTCTTGACACCCCCCCCCATCTATGTGGTATTTTCAACGCATTAGTATCAAGAAATAAGGAAATTCTTTGGATAACCTAAAGCCATTCAAAAATTTATTTTGCCTGTTCTTATTATTAACAATAAATCTCATGCTCTTTGCATGCAGCCGCCCTCTAACCTCAAATAATCATCCCTCAAAAAATGAATATGTCAAAGACGAGGTTGTCGTAAAATTCAGAGAAGGCGTCAGTGCAGAGAAGATTAAGGGAATAACCGCATCTCTCAAATGTGAAATAGTGCGGCAGATAGGCGCAACAAAAATCTTTCTTATTAAGATAAAGACAGACGCAGGTGTTATGGAGATTATCAGCAAATTTAAACAGTTTGACGAAGTAGAATATGCGCAGCCAAATTATATTTATAAACCGACGGAGGAGAAATGAAGATTAAATGCATTTTTTTGGCAGCGATTATGTTTATAAGTCTTTCCTTAGTTCCTGACAGCCTTAATGCGGCTGAGTATATGCAAGGCGAGGTTCTGGTAAAGTTTAAGCAAAGCACCTCACAGCAGGCTATTAATGCTGCCAATAACAAGGTGCAGGCGGCATTGAAAAAAAAGATGCATGTGTTAACCTCATCAGAGGCGTCAGTTATGAAGCTTCCATCCAACGTATCTGTAATGCAGGCAGTTTATGAATATAAAAAAGACCCAAATGTAGAATACGCACAGCCAAACTATATTTACAGAAGGGCGCTTACCCCTAATGATCCAAGCTACGGCTCTTTGTGGGGGCTTAACAATATAGGACAAACAGTTAACAGCATAACAGGCAGCTTAGATGCTGATATTGACGCCCCTACGGCATGGAATATAACCACAGGCTCAGCCTCTGTTGTTATAGCAGTTATTGATACGGGCGTTAAGTTAACCCATGCAGACCTCTCAACCAATATATGGGGAAATTCCGGAGAGACAGCAAGCAACAGCGTTGACGATGACAACAACGGTTATGTGGATGATGTAAACGGCTGGGATTTTGTTAATAATGATAATAACCCTGCTGACGACTGTGGACATGGAACGCATGTAGCAGGCATAATCGCTGCGGTAGGGAACAACGCAATAGGCATAACCGGCGTTATGTGGACAGCAAAGATAATGCCGCTGAAGGCGCTCGGGATTGACGCAGAGTGCAGTGGAACAACACAGGCTATTACAGAGGCAATATATTATGCAGTAAACAAGGGAGCAAAGATAATAAATTTAAGCCTTGGCAGTTCAATAAATGACATAGACGGTATGATGCAGGAGGCAATTAATTATGCAAGAAATAACAATGTGCTGGTAGTTGCGGCAGCAGGCAATGACAGTACAGACAATGATACAACCGCTTTTTATCCTGCAAATTTTAATGTTGATAATATCATTTCTGTTGCTGCAACTGACCAGAATGATGCGCTGGCGTCTTTTTCTAATTATGGAAAAACAACCGTTGACTTAGCTGCCCCGGGCGTTAATATTTATTCTACTGTTCCAACCACTGCTGAATGCACATTAAGCTCAGACAGTTGTGATGACAGCGGGTATGCCTTTTCAGATGGCACATCCATGGCAGCGCCTCATGTGGCAGGCGCAGCAGGATTAATCTGGGCGGCAAATCCTGCTTATACCTATACGCAGGTTAAAAATGCAATATTAAACAATGTCAATAAGCTTGTATGCCTTTCAGACAAGATGGTTACAGGCGGCAGGCTTAATGCGTATCAGGCGCTTAGCGGACTCGCTTCACTTGCCTCACCAGCAACCCTGTCAGCAACAAGAACCTCAGGCACACAGATGGATCTTAGCTGGGCTGATGTCACTGGCGAGACGGGATATGAAATTTATCGCAGGCTCTGCAGCGCTGCCTGCTCAACATATGTATTAATAAACACAACAGGAGCAGGCGTTATCGCTTACTCTGACACAGGACTAACACCCGATGCCTGCTATAAATATGTAGCCAGGGCGTTTAATGCTGCAGACGTCTCGGACCATACTGCTGAGGCTCCTGCGGATCCTCCTGACGGCAGCGGCGGCCATGCAAGGAACTGCTTTATCGCAACTGCTGCTTACGGAAGTCCTATGCACCCATATGTTGAGGCGTTGCGGATATTCAGGGATGCGCATCTTTTGTCTAATTATCTTGGCAGTAAATTTGTTGATATGTACTATAAATTCTCTCCGCCAATAGCAGATGTTATACGCGACAGCGAGCCGCTGAAGTCTCTTACAAGGCTTGCCCTTGCGCCTGTGATTATGGTTGTAGTCTATCCTTATGTCTCGCTAACAGCATTTCTTGCGATTATTTTCTCATCTTTGTTTGTACTGCGAATGTTTAAAAGGCAAAGGGGCTAAGGGTTGCAGGAGGAGAAACTTATCCATGACTGGATGGTCACGCACCTTAGGCAAAGGCTCTCACGGGATTATAAAGAGATAAGCATAAACCTTGAGGGCGAGAAGAACGAATTCAAAGGATACTTTCCTGACCTAATCCTTGGCAATCATGGGCTTGTGCTTGCAATAATGGAGGTAGAGACAGAGCACAGCATTACGCCTGAGAAGGCTGAGGGCTGGTCCCGAATGGTCGGGACAGGGCTTGGCGTTAAGCTGATAGTCATGGTTCCAAAGGCGCTCAAGGCAAAGACTGTTGAACTTCTTTGGAAACACAGTATTGCAGATAAGGTTGCTGTTGGCAGCTATGAAATAAATATAGCGATGCCGTAACTTGACTTTTTATAAAGCGAAAGAGTTTAATAAGCTTAGTTATTTTGGGTGCCATAAAGGCTTAATAGGGAATTCCGTGAAAAACGGAAGCGGACCCGCCGCTGTAATCCCGATTTCCACTTATCGGAAATTGTAGTCTCTACTTAATTGACGCCACTTGTTCAGCAGACAGGGAAGGCAAGTAGAGATCGGGAGAGCCAGAAGACCTGCCCGAACAGTGCCTCACAAAAAGCCTTCGCGGAGAGGGGCTTGTGGGTAAAGGTTAAGGCTTTTATCCCCAGTCTTCAGAAGAAGGCTGGGGTTTTTTGTTGTGCGCCCGGCACGGGCGCAAGCTTGGCGGTGAAAGTCCGCTACGGGGGTTGATAGCGCCAACCGTTAGCTAAA
>JACQXF010000118.1 GCA_016208855.1 Nitrospirota bacterium
TGTTATTCCTCTCAAACCCCCTCCCCTTGCGGGAGGGGGCGAGGGGGAGGGGTAACCTTTATGGACATTATTCACCCTCCCCTTAATCCCCTCCCCTCAAGGGAGGGGAAACTTCTGGGAAGTTCTATCTCTATTTTTCGGCTGACATTATGTCCTTGACTTTTAATTTTGCTTTATATATATATTTTCTAAAGCAAAATTATCTCACTTTTCTATCAATCAGGGTTAGAGAATATAATGACCAACAAAATAAAAATTGCCATAGCAGGCGTAGGCAACTGCGCAAGCTCACTTATACAGGGGATTGAATATTATAAGTCGCTCGGGGAAAATCATCCTGACAAATCCCTCGAGCTCATGCACTACAGCCTCGGTGGATACAGGCCAGATGACATTGAGGTTGTGGCTGCATTTGATATTGATGAGAGAAAGGCAGGCAAACCCCTGAAAGAGGCTGTATTTGCAGAGCCTAACTGCACAAAGGTCTTCTATGACAGGCTCCCTGAATATGATGTTATGGTTATGATGGGAGAGACGCTTGATGGTGTATCTCCTCATATGCAAGACCCTGCCAATGACAAACGGTTCATTGTTTCAAATAAAAGACCCTGCAATATAGAAAGCGTTCTCAGGGAAAGCAAAGCAGAAATGCTCATTAACTATCTGCCTGTAGGCTCAGAAAAAGCAACGGCATTTTACGCTGAGGCATGCCTTAAAACAGGCGTAAGTTTTGTGAACTGTATGCCTGTTTTTATAGCTTCTGATAAGAAGTGGGCAGCGAGGTTTGAAAAAAAAGGAATACCAATAATTGGAGACGATATAAAAAGTCAGGTAGGCGCAACCATTATACATCGTGTCCTCACAAGGCTTTTTGAAGACAGGGGCATGAGAATTGACAGCACATATCAGCTAAATGTCGGCGGGAACACTGATTTTCTGAACATGCTTAACAGGGGAAGGCTTGCTTCTAAAAAAATCTCAAAGACAGAGGCTGTGCAGTCACAAATGGCCACTCCGCTGCCTAAAGGAAAGATTCACATAGGCCCTTCTGATTATGTGCCGTGGCTTAATGATAATAAAATATGTTTTTTAAGAATTGAAGGCACGGGATTCGGCAATGTCCCCATGCATTTAGAATTAAGGCTTTCAGTAGAGGACTCCCCAAACAGCGCCGGGGTAGTAATAGACGCTATCAGATGCTGCAGGCTTGCGCGTGACAGAAAGGTAAAAGGCTCACTTACATCTGCTTCAGCTTATTTCATGAAGCATCCGATAATGCAGATGTCTGATGAAGAGGCGCGGCAAAAGGTGAAAGAATTCATCTCCGGCAAGAGAGAGCGGTAATGATAGGCGCTAAATTCGGGCACTTTCTTGATAAGCCTCTTACCCCGTTTCTAAAAAATCTAAACATAAATCCAAACTCACTTACCATCGCCGGCTTCGTTATAACATCTATCGCAGCAATAGTTATCCATCAAAACCTCCTGCTTGGCGGCATAATTATCCTTGCAGGCGGATTTCTTGATATGCTTGACGGCATAGTTGCAAGGATAACAGGCAGGACAACAGATTTTGGCGCCTTTCTTGACTCTGTGCTTGACAGATATTCTGATTCATTTTTATTAGCGTCCTTTTCATGGTATTTCTTTAAGATTAATTCAATTACCGGCATGCTTTTAAGTATCGGCACAATGGCCGGAGCCCTGATAGTAAGCTATACAAAGGCAAGGGCTGAGGGCCTTGGCAGAGCGTGTAATACAGGGCTTATGGAAAGACCCGAGAGGATTATGCTCCTGTCTCTTGGGGCAGTTACAGGATGGGTCTTGCCTGTAATGTGGCTGATGTTTATCCTTACGCATATCACAGCGCTCCAGAGGATTTATCATGTGTGGAATGTGATGAGACAAGGGGCTGGTATTAAACCCAAATGAACCTTTCCTCAAACCTAAATTGAGCGATTCTAATGGGGCATAGTCATTCAAAAAGCCGTGTAACGCAACAGTATTTATCGGGAGGCAATTATTTTTTGGATTCACCGTACAGGTTAATCAAGGACTCTTCAATAAAAATAATTGCCTGTTTAGATGTGTTGCCACACGGCTTTTTGAATGACTACGCCCCATATCATGACAATAAAACCGCTCAACTTGGCTCAAAATATGGCATAATAGTTAGGCACTATAAAAAACCTTAAGGAGAAGATAAATGAAAAGAATACTCATTACAGGCGGCGCAGGCTTTTTGGGCTCCTTTCTCTGTGAAAAGCTTCTATCAGAAGGAAACGATGTGATATGCGTAGATAATTTTTATACAGGACAGAAAGCTAATATCGCCCACCTGATGAGCAACCCATATTTTGAGATTATAAGGCATGATGTCTGTTTCCCTTTATACGTGGAGGTGGACGAGATATATAACCTCGCATGTCCTGCGTCACCCATTCACTATCAGTTTGACCCTGTGCAGACAACAAAGACCTCAGTGCATGGAGGCATTAATATGCTTGGCCTTGCAAAGCGGGTAAAGGCAAAGATACTGCAGGCGTCAACAAGTGAAGTATACGGAGACCCCCTTGTTCATCCTCAAGTAGAGAGCTATTGGGGAAATGTAAATCCAACAGGTTTAAGGTCCTGCTATGATGAGGGCAAAAGATGCGCAGAGACCCTTTTCTTTGACTATCACCGCCAGCATAAGTTAAGGATAAAGGTAGCCAGGATATTTAATACCTATGGCCCGAGGATGCACCTAAGGGATGGCAGGGTGGTAAGCAATTTTATAGTTCAGGCATTAAGGGATGAGGATATTACTGTATATGGAGAAGGGAATCAGACAAGGAGCTTCTGCTATGTAGATGACCTGATAGACGGATTCATACGGCTCATGAATACCCCTGATGACATTACAGGCCCCGTAAATTTAGGGAACCCCTCGGAGTTCACAATACTTGAACTTGCGCAGAAAGTTATAGCGCTTACAGGGTCAAGATCGAAAATAGTCAATAAACCCCTGCCCCCTGATGACCCTGTACAGAGACAGCCTGATATAACGCTTGCCAAAAGCAAGCTCAACTGGCAGCCCAAAGTGCCTCTTGAAGAAGGGTTAAAAAAGACTATAGAGTACTTTAGGCAAGTCATTTAATGCATGGAGATTCTTTGACAGAAATCTCCATCAAATGGTAATATTTTTAACCTTTCAGGGACTATCCATATGAAAATAGCAATCACAGGAAAAGGCGGCGTGGGCAAGACTACTCTTTCTGCGTTGCTTAGCTACGTATATGCCTCAGAGGGAAAAAAGGTAATCGCAGTTGATGCTGACCCTGACGCAAGTTTAGCGGGCGCATTAGGGGTTCCAAGGCAGGACAGGGATAAGATAACCCCCATAGCAGACATGTCAGGGCTTATAGAAGAAAGAACTGGGGCAAAACCGGGGAGCATCGGCGGCGTCTTTAAACTCAACCCGAGGGTTGATGATGTCGCAGAAGGTTTTGGTTATAAGGCTGACGGTATCACCCTTCTTGTCATGGGGAGAGCCAAGGCGGCATCCTCTGGATGCTACTGCCCTGAAAATGCATTCCTAAAAAGGCTGCTTAAACATCTCATCGTAGAGAGAGACGAAGTGGTAATTGTTGATATGGCTGCAGGCATTGAACATCTTACACGGGGCACTGCTGAAGGGGTTGACGCATTCATTATAGTCGCCGAGCCAGGTCAGAGAAGCATCAATACCGCTGAAACTATAAAGAGCCTTGCGAAAGATTTAGGCATAAAAAAGATATTTGTAGTTGCAAATAAAGTAAGAGGTGAGGACGACCTTGCCTTTATAAAACAGGCATTAGGTGACTTTACATTCCTTGGCGCAATAAGTTTCAACAACGCCATCATGGAGACAGACATTAAGGGGCTTCCGCCCCATCAGGCCTCAAGGGATGTATTGCAAGACGCTATAAAAATAAAAAAGGCGCTTGAAGACAATCTCAGTAAAACAGCCTGATGAAAAAAGACTTAAGGAAGCAACTCCTGAAGAGAAGAAATGGCATCAGTCCTGAAGATAGAGAAAAAAAGTCAGCAGAAATAATAAGGCGGTTATTTGACACGCCTGATTTCAAGAACGCAAAAAGCATATTGTTTTATGCTTCATTTAAATCAGAAGTAGAAACAGCAGGTTGTTTAAACTCTGCTATTAAGCTTGGTAAAAAAATAGCGGTTCCATTAGTAGATAAGAAGGCGAGCCGCCTAAGACTATATGAAATAAAAGATGCATCAGAGCTGCAGTCAGGCTTCATGGGAATTCCTGAGCCAGCAGTTCTTGAAGGAAGAGAAAAAAGGTTGAAAGACTTTGATTTGGTAGTAGTCCCCGGAGTAGGTTTTGACGTTTATGGGAATCGCCTCGGATACGGAGCAGGATATTATGATAAGCTCCTCTCAAACTCAGAATCGCAAGTTGTAACAATAGCTCTTGCTTTTGAAGAGCAGATCGTTTCTGAGATACAGGGCGAAGAACATGATGTGAAAATGGACAAGATAATTACAGAGAAAAGAACCATAGACTGCGAACTTGAACATGGATAGAAAAAAAATAGAGAAAGGCGTAAGACTCATTCTTGAAGGCATCGGGGAAAACCCTGAAAGACCCGGGCTTAAAAGCACGCCTGAGCGTGTAGCAAAAATGTATGAAGAGATCTTCTCAGGGCTACAGACGCCTGAAGAAGAGATACTAAAACCCATAGAGGGAGAAAGCCACGATGAGCTGGTTTTACTTAAAGACATACCGTTTTATTCGGTATGCGAGCACCATCTCCTGCCATTTATAGGCAAGGCTCATGTTGCATATATTCCTTCAGGAGGGAGAATTGTCGGGTTAAGCGAGCTCGTAAAGGCCCTCGAGCTTTTTGCAAAAAGACCGCAGGTGCAGGAACGCCTTACCACTCAGCTTGCAGACCTGCTTATGAAGAAAGTAAAGCCAAAAGGCGCAATGGTAATTATTGACGCAGAACACCTCTGCATGAGCATGAGAGGCATAAGAAAAACAGGGACAAGAACTGTTACATCAGCAGTAAGGGGTATATTTCGCACAAAACAGTCCACAAGGGAAGAACTGCTTGCGCTTATAAAAAAGAAGGATTAAAAAAGCAGTGGTTGGGGATTAGGGATTGGGGGTTGGTTTCTTACTAATCCCTAACCCCTAACCACCAATCCCTAAAAAAACAAGGAGGAAGAACATGTCTGCAAGAATCATAAGCGGCACAGAGATCGCCGCGCAAATAAGAGAGGAACTCAAGAAGGAAGTTGCCGAACTAAAGGAAAAACATGGGATTGTGCCGGGTTTGATTACCATACTTGTTGGTAAAAATCCTGCGTCAGTCAGCTATGTTACAGGTAAACAGAAAACCGCGCATGAGCTTGGTTTTTATTCGCTGCAGGATGACCAGCCTGAAAATATATCCGAGGCAGATCTGCTGAAGCTTATTGATAAATACAACAACGACCCCAAGATACACGGAATACTTGTTCAGCTTCCGATTCCAAAGCATATTGATGAGAAGAAAGTACTTAACGCCATAAACCCTGATAAGGATGTGGACGCTTTTCACCCTGTTAATGTCGGACGGTTGATGATAGGCGGAGACGAGGCAAAGTTTCTGCCCTGCACGCCTGCAGGCATTCAGGAACTAATTATGCGTTCAGGATTTGAGACCTCAGGGGCTGAGGTTGTTGTTGTAGGCCGCTCAAACATCGTAGGCAAGCCTATTGCCAACATGCTGCTTCAAAAAGGCAAAGGAGCAAATGCCACAGTTACAGTCGTTCATACAGGGACAAAAAATCTTGAAGCGCATTGCAAGCGCGCCGACATCTTAATCGTTGCAGCAGGCGTGCCTCATCTTGTAAAGCCTGAATGGATAAAGCCGGGAGCCTGCGTTATTGACGTCGGCGTTAATCGCGTTGGCGAGAAAATCAGCGAGAAGACTGGAAAGACAGTGCCAATACTCAGAGGAGATGTGGACTTTGATGCTGCAAAGGAGATAGCAGGGGCTATTACACCTGTGCCAGGAGGCGTCGGGCCGATGACCATTACAATGCTTATGAAAAACACTGTGACATCTGCGAAGATGGCAGCAGGCATAAAGTAGTGAACAGAAATATAACCGATATCTTCAAAGAAAAAGAGAAGACATATTCATTTGAGTTTTTCCCGCCAAAAACACAGGAAGGAATAAGCAAACTATACGAAACTGCGGCCGAGCTTAATAAACTCGGCCCTGACTTTGTCTCTGTAACATACGGCGCAGGAGGTTTAACACGCGGCGCTACGCTTGAGATATGTTTAGAAATACAGAAACGCTTTGACCTCGCCTGCATGCATCATCTAACCTGTGTAGGACACAGCCGGTCAGAGTTAAAGGCAATACTTGATCAGATAAAACAGGGAAATGTTAGAAACGTCCTTGCCATGCGAGGTGACGCTCCTAAAGGCGCAGAGAAATGGCAACCAGCGCCGGATGGACTTGAATACTCTTACCAACTCTGTGACCTTATAAAAAAAACCCACGGAAGTTTTTTCAGCATTGGTGTTGCAGGCTTTCCCGAAGGCCATATAAACTGCCCAAGCAAGGAGCTGGACTCGCAATACCTTAAGACAAAGATAGACCACGGAGGCGAGTTTGTAGTAACTCAGCTATTCTTTGATAACAGCATCTACTTTGAATATCTTGACAGAACTAAGAAGGCAGGTGTAAATGTCAGAATAATCCCTGGCATCCTTCCAATCACAAGTTATCAAGGATTAATAAAGTTCTGCAGTACTTGCGGTGCAACCATACCGCAGAAGGTGCATGATATATTCAGCCCCATTGACGGCAATGACGAAGCCACATACAAGGCAGGCGTTGAGTTTGCAGTTAAACAATGTCAGGAACTGATTGACAACGGAGCGCCCGGCATTCACTTCTTTACACTAAATAAATTAAACCCTACAAAGGAAATTTTTCAGAGGCTGAAAAGATAACTATCCTGTCATTGCAAAGCCCGATAATTTATATGCCCAAGTTGAGCGGTTTTATTATTATGATATGAGACATAGCCGTTCAAAAAGCCGTGTGGCAACACCTTTAAACAGGCAATTATTTTTAATGGGGTATCCCCTTGACTCCAGTAGATACAATATATGGTGTAGTATTCAATGAAATTATCGCCTCACTTGCTTGACCATTGCTTTATACGGCACGGGATCGATAGCAACAGCTTGCTGAAGCAAGCGATAAAATAA
>JACQXF010000119.1 GCA_016208855.1 Nitrospirota bacterium
ATCTAGTTTTGTAAATATTCTTGCCACCTGAGTGACTCTTTGCAGCGCCTTTTGCCGGTATACATTACGAAAAATATATTGCCCTTCCTCTTTATCTGCTCGTATTTACTGCCCGCCGCTTTTCACCGTGAATTGCTGTTTCAAATAGAACCCTGTATATAAACAAAAGAGGCTCAGGTCTATGCAGACCTGAGCCTCTTTACTGTTTCTTACTGTGCGTAAGTTTTAAATATCGTAATACAGGAAAAACTCATACGGATGTGGTCTTAATCTCAGGGCATCCACTTCCCTTGTCCTCTTGTAGCTTATCCATGTCTCAATTTCGTCTGTTGTGAATACATTGCCCTTCATCAAAAAGTCGTGGTCTTTTTCAAGATGATCAAGCGCCTCATCAAGGCTTCCCGGCATTGTCGGAACATTTGCAAGCTCCTCAGGGCCAAGTTCATAAATATCCTTATCAAGCGGCTCTCCCGGATGAATCTTGTTTTCAATACCGTCAAGTCCTGCCATAAGCATTGCTGAAAATGCAAGGTATGTGTTGCATGAAGGATCAGGGAACCTTACCTCAACCCTCTTTGCCTTCGGGCTTGCTGAGTAGGTTGGAATCCTGATTGAAGCAGAGCGGTTTCTTGCAGAGTATGCAAGATTGACAGGAGCCTCAAACCCCGGGGTAAGTCTCTTGTAAGAGTTTGTTGTTGGGTTTGTAAGCGCTGCCAGAGCCTTTGCATGCTTAAGCACGCCGCCAATATAGTAAAGTGCCATGTCGCTTAATCCTGCATAACCGTTTCCTGCAAAGAGAGGCTTGCCGCCTTTCCATATGCTCTGATGGCAGTGCATGCCTGAGCCGTTGTCGCCAAATAATGGCTTTGGCATAAAGGTTGCAGTCTTTCCGTGCCTTCTTGCCACATTCTTAATTATGTACTTAAAGAGCATGTTCTTGTCAGCCATGCTCACCAGGGAATCAAACCTCATGTCAATCTCTGCCTGCCCTGCTGTTGCAACCTCATGGTGCTCTCTTTCAACATAAATGCCGCACTTCTGCATCTCCATGACCATTTCGGTACGAATGTTTACCTGGCTGTCTGTCGGCGGCACAGGGAAATAACCTTCTTTGTGTCTTGGCTTGTATCCAAGATTTGGATTCTCTTCTTTACCTGAATTCCAGATACCTTCAGCAGATTCAATAAAGTAGTATCCGCTGTGCGGATTCTGGTCGAATCTTATGCCGTCAAATATAAAGAACTCTGCCTCAGGGCCAAAATAAGCAGTGTCTCCTACGCCTGTTGATTTAAGATACGCCTCTGCCTTCTGAGCAATGTAGCGCGGGTCTCTTGTATAGAACTCCTTGGTAATCGGGTCAACGATGTTACAAATAAGGCTTATGGTTGGATAATCCATAAACGGATCCATAAATGCCGTTTTTGAGTCAGGGATTATCAGCATGTCTGAGGTATGTATTGACTGCCATCCCCTTATTGATGAGCCGTCAAAGCCAAGCCCCTCATCAAATATCTCTTCTTTAAGCTCTGCTACAGGCACTGCAAAGTGCTGCCAGATGCCAGGAAAGTCAAGGAACTTAAAATTCACCATGACTGCATTGTTTTCCTGAGCCATCTTGATTACATCTTTTGGTGTCATGTCTCCTCCTTTATAATTTTTAGTTGAAAAATTCAACTATGATTCTCCCAAAAATGATTTATAAAAGTTAACAGCCCTGCTATTGTATATGACGTAGAGTTTCTCTGTCTCATCCTGCAGTCTGCCGAAATCTACCGGCTCATTCCTGAGCCAAGAATACACCATCTCCTTGCTTACTTCAATATGGAATTGAAACGCATAGGCATTGTCTCCGTATTTAAATGCCTGGTTTGGATAAAGCTCAGAGCTCGCGAGCCTTATGCCGCCCTTTGGAATATCAAATGTCTCACCATGCCAGTGAAACACCTTAAACTTCCTGCTCATCCCGCCGTCAACAGAATTAAGAGCAAGCCTCTTCATCCCATTATCTTTAAGCCCATCTTCTGTAAGCTCAATATCATACCAGCCTATCTCTTTTTGAGGACCTGCGTAAACCCGTTCTCCAAGCGCCTTTGCCATTATCTGCGCTCCGAGACATACGCCTAAGACCTTCTTGCCTTTTGTAACAAAATCCCTGACAAGTTTCTCTTCTTCTGTAACATAAGGGATTCCGTCATTCACGCTCATAGGCCCGCCCATCATTATCAGGGCATCAAAGCTCTCTGCATCAGAAATCCTCTCTCCTTTTGAAAGCTCCAGAATTTTATAAGGTATCTTTTGAGACTTAAGATAATCCTCAATAGTTCCAGGCCCTTCGGATTGGATATTTTTACATATTAACACAGGCATAATCTACCCCTTCCTAAACCGCTGCTTCTCCCCTCTCCCCTGTCCTTATCCTTATCACATCGTCTACATGATAAACAAATATCTTGCCGTCTCCTATTTCGCCTGTCTTTGCCTTTTCTTGTATCACTGCTATTGCGCTGTCTGCCATTGAATCAGACACCACTATCTCTATCTTTACCTTTTGAACAAAGTTTATATCATACTCTGCGCCGCGATAGAATTCTATATGCCCTTTCTGTCTTCCAAAGCCTTTTACATCAGTTACAGTCATACCCTGGACTCCAAGCGCATTCAACCCCTTCTTTACATCATCTACCTTGTACGGCTTTATTATCGCCTCTATCTTTTTCATAGCTCCTCCGTTCTGGTCGTTACCCTCGCCCCTTGCGGGAGAGGGTTAGGGTGAGGGGTATTTTTTAGCTTATTTTCACCCTCCCCTTCATCCCCTCCCGTCAAGGGAGGGGAATTTAAATTACGATATATATCCGCTCTCTCCGTGAAGCGCATGGTCTAAGCCGACAAATTCAGCCCCGTCACTAACCCTTAGCCCCATAACGGAATTAAGAATTTTAAGGATAACAAATGTAACTATAAATGAAAATACCCATGTAACCAGAGCAGCCAGCAACTGAACTTTTATAAGCGCGCTTTCTCCATAAATAAGGCCGTTGGCTCCTGCCGGATTAATCGCCTTAGATGCAAAAATTCCAAGGGCTATTACTCCCCATGTGCTCCCTGCCCCGTGCACCCCAACCACGTCAAGAGAATCATCATAACCAAGTTTTGTCTTGTAATTAACCGCTGCATAGCAAAGCACGCCTGCAACAAGTCCGATAATTATAGCAGGCACCGGTCCGACAAAGCCTGATGCAGGCGTAATTGTTGCAAGCCCTGCAACAGCGCCTGACGCAGCGCCCAATGCTGTCGGCTTTCCTCTCTGCATCCATTCTGCTGCCATCCATGAAAGCGCAGCGGCTGACGCTGAGATATGCGTAACAAGCATTGCAGAAGTTGCCAGAGAACCTGATGCAACAGCGCTCCCTCCGTTAAAACCAAACCAACCAAACCATAAAATAGCTGTTCCCAAAAGCGTCATTGTAAGATTATGGGGAAGCATCGGCTCAACTCCAAGCCCCCTTCTTTTGCCTACAATAATTGCGGCAGCCAGCGCAGAAGCCCCTGAGCTTATATGCACTACAAAGCCGCCAGCAAAATCCAAAACGCCAAGATTTCTCATCCAGCCGCCGACGCCCCATATCCAATGGGCAAGAGGGATATATACAAATGTTACCCATAGAACGATAAAGACAAGATACGTGCCAAATTTAAACCTCTCTGCAAATGCCCCTGTTATAAGGGCAGGAGTAATTACAGCAAACATCATCTGATAAATCATAAATGCCTGATGAGGGATGGTTGCAGAATAATCAGGATTTGGTTCAAACCCAACGCCTGTAAGCCCTATCCAGTCAAGGCTTCCGATAATGTGGTTAATGTCGGGTCCGAATGCAAGGCTGTACCCGTAAAGCACCCACACCATAGTTATAACGCCAAGCGATATAAAGCTCTGCATAATAGTGCCAAGAACATTTTTACGTCTCACCATACCTCCGTAGAATAATGCAAGTCCTGGTGTCATGAGCATCACGAGCGCTGTTGATATCAGCACCCATGCCGTATCGCCTGTGTTTACTGCAGGCGCCTCAGCGGCATAACTAATGTGTGGCAGCGTAAAAACCGCCATTAATGCAAAAAAAAGTTTTAATCCCATTGCTTACCCTCCTTCTTAGGTTAATTAAGCCCTAAACGGGGTATGCAAGATTCATGCTTTATTTAACTTATTGTTTTATTTAAAGACTGTAAAGATCACAACTCCTACATTTTTGTAGAAGATACAGGCATTCATTATAACTTCTGCTTTAAAAACAATATGCTATCAGATAGGGCTACAAAAATGTAGGAGCAACATTTTTGTAGCCTTGTATTGCTTCGTGCCTTCTGCCTTTGTGCCTGTTATTTTAAACCGCAGACTCTCCTCTCTCGCCTGTCCTTATCCTTATTACATCATCCACTGTGCAGACAAATATCTTGCCGTCTCCTATCTCCCCGGTCTTTGCCTTCTCCTGTATAGTTGTTATAACCGTGTCTGCCATCTTATCAGAGACCACTATCTCTATCTTTGATTTTGGAACGAAATTAATGTCATACTCAGCGCCCCTGTAAAACTCTATGTGCCCCTTCTGCCTTCCAAAACCTTTAACCTCGGTTACTGTCATGCCGTTAATCCCAACGGTATGCAGGGCCTTCTTTACATCATCTACTTTATACGGCTTTATTATTGCCTCTATCTTTTTCATAGCTCCTCCGTTCTGGTCGTTACCCTCGCCCCTTGCGGGAGAGGGTTAGGGTGAGGGGAATTTATATTACGACGTATATCCGCTTTCGCCGTGTACTGCATGGTCCAAGCCGACAAATTCTTCTCCGTCGCTGACCCTAAGCCCAACTGTCCAGTCAACTATTTTAAGGATAATCAGCGTAGCTATAAATACAAAAACATAGCTTGCTATTACTGCCATTGCCTGAATGCCAAGCAGCGGTGGATTTCCAAAAAGCAAACCGTCTTTGCCTGCTGCATTAAGCGCTGTTGATGCGAAAATTCCTGTTGCTAATGCGCCCCATGTACCGCCTACACCATGCACTCCAATAACATCAAGAGAATCATCATAACCAAGTTTAGGTTTCAAACTTACAGCCAGATAACAAATTATGCCGGCTACGCCTCCAATTACTATTGATGACATAGGACTTACAAATCCTGCCGCCGGAGTAATTGCAACAAGCCCGGCAACTGCGCCGCTTACTGCGCCAAGCGCTGTAGGCTTGCCTCTGTGCATCCATTCGGCGGCTGTCCAACTCATTGCTGCAGCGGCTGACGCCGTGTTTGTTGTAACAAATGCTAAAGACGCAAGTCCTGCTGATGACAATGCGCTGCCTGCATTAAAGCCAAACCATCCAAACCATAAAAGCCCTGCGCCAAGAATAGTCATAGGCAGATTATGCGGAAGCATTGGCTCAACGCCATACCCTTTGCGTTTTCCAACAACAATTATAGCTACTATGGCAGCCACTGCAGAGTTGATATGAACTACAGTGCCTCCTGCAAAATCCAATGCCCCAAGAACGCTTCCAATCCATCCTCCGCCCCATACCCAATGGCAAAGCGGCGAATACACAAATGTTACCCATAATACTGAGAAAAGCATCAATGCTGAAAACTTCATCCTTTCAGCAAATGCGCCAGTTATAAGCGCAGGGGTAATTATGGCAAACATGCCCTGAAACATCATAAATACAAGGTGAGGAATTGTCCCTGCTAAAGGCGCAGGCTCCTGCCCTACGCCATTAAGACCAAACCATTCAAGACCGCCTATAATCCCGCCTTTGTCCGGACCAAATGAAAGACTGTATCCCCACAATACCCATACTATGCTTACAATACAAAGCATGGCGAAACTCTGCATAATTGTGCCAAGAACATTTTTTCGTCTCACCATACCGCCATAAAATAAGGCAAGCCCCGGAGTCATAAGCATAACCAATGCAGTCGAGATAAGCATCCATGCAGTGTCTCCTGTATCAATCTTTGACTCAGACGGCGCAGCAGGAGCCGCCTCAACCGCAGGCGCTTGCTGAACCGGCGCCTCAACAGGAAGATCTTCGGCAAAAACATAGCCCCCTGTCATTACAAGAAAAATTAACAAACATATAACGGTTAATAATCGTTTCATCTTAACCCTCCGTTAAAAATCTATATCCAGCTGTATGGTAGCTGTTGGTTTATATGTGCTTTCATTATATATGTCATATCCGAATATCACGCCAACATTAGGAGCAAACTTCCATGCAACCCCAAAACTCAGTGCACCATAGCCATTCTCACCGCCCTGATAATCTATGGCTGCCCAGAGCTTATCCGATATCTCCGACATAGTCCTGTCCCATGAAAGCAGTACTCCATGTTCATCATCATTGCCGTTTATGTCCTTAAGAAGGTCGTCATTTCCGGTGTAATACCCTGCGGAAAACCTGCCAAGCTTACCAATGGTTTTGGCAACAAGGCCGTACACAATATTGTAATCTGTCATATTGTCCTTGGTTCCAAAATCAAAACCGCCAATTGCAAAGGCCGGCGAGCCTTTAAAAAGGGCGTCCTCAGGAACCCCAAGCTTTGCATTAAAGTAAAGAGGGTATGTATGGTCGCCGCCGATATCCCTGTAATCTATCCCCACCTCCATCTGGACTTTCTCAAAAGGCAGTATGCCGACAGTCAGGCCTATATTGGTAACTGTAGGCTCTGTTACGCCGTTTTGACTCTGAGTTTTGATATATGTATCAACGCCAAAGTGAAACTTCTTGAATGGCTGGATATCTGTTGACGGAATCCATATCTGTGTTGAGGGCGTTGCATAAGCAATGCCTGCTGACAAAATCAAGACTGCCATAAATATTGTTACGACCTTAAAAATCCTCATCTTATCCTCCTAATTTTTAACTTTTAACTTTCAACGCTTAACTGCCTCCAACTCCTCCTTTCCTATGCCGTATTTTTTGATTTTGTATCCAATCATTCTTTCCGTTATTCCAAGCTTCCTCGCAGCCCTTGCCATAATCCAGCCGCATTCCTTAAGGGCATTGGCTATCTCCTCTTTCTCAAGTTCCTGTAGTTTCTTTTTTAGAGATTCCATCATACGCAGTTACATATAACAAAAATCTTGCCAGAGATAATTGCTTGATTTATAAGGAATTTCATTTAAGAGACTTCATACATTTTTGTATTGAGGGACAGTTTTGTTGGAAAATCTTTGGGGTTAATTACGGAGTAGGCACAAAGTTAACAGTCACAAAGGCACAGAGATAGTGTTTTATTATTCTACTTTGTGCCTTCTGCCTTTGTGCCCATATACTCTTAACGGCAGTGATTATGAAGGCGAATTACCCTTGAACTCCTTTTTCCTTCTTATAAGGTCATTCCTGCGCACACCTTGAGGGACAGTCATAAAGACTATATCTTCATTTCTTGCTGATATTACGCTTAATCCATCTTCATCAGACATAGCCTCAACAATGAAGGTCTTTTCATTAAGTTCTGATGCATCAGGGGCGGATAAAAGATACTCTATCTCATCGCCTTCATTAAGCCTGTTACGGAGGGCAATCTTTGCAGAAGCGCCGTTTACATCAAGCACTACCCCCACAAGCTCATGGCTCATCCTATAGGACTCTCCGTCAGAGTTGTATCCGTCATCAGGCTGGCTGCCAAAAAACATCCCTGTCGTATAGCCCCTGCTGCTGAACATGGCGATCTCTCTAAGCCACCTGCTGATAGCTTTTTTATCAGCATTAAACTTCCTGTTTTTAATAGCGTCAATCGCCTCCCTGTAAACCTTGGTAACTCCGGCCGCATAATTGATGCCCTTCATCCTGCCTTCAATCTTAAAGCTGTCTATGCCTGCATCAGCAAGCAAAGGCAGATGTTCAATCATACAGAGGTCTTTGGAACTCATAAGGTATGTCCCCCTGTCATCTTCAAACACCGGCATATGCTCCCCCTCCCTTTTCTCTTCCATCAACGTATAATTCCACCTGCATGAGTTTGTGCATTCACCCTTGTTAGCGCCCCTTGAGGCAAGAAAACTGCTGATGTAGCATCTGCCTGAATATGATATGCAGATAGAGCCGTGGACAAAAACCTCAAGCTCAAGACTGACATTATCGCGTATCTGCCTTATCTCATCAATTGTCAATTCCCTCGAAAGCACAAGCCGCTTTGCCCCCTCAGACTCCCAGTATTCTGCCGATTTAGAGTTTGTAATATTTGCCTGTGTGCTGATATGTATATCAATCTCAGGGGCCTTCTTTTTAAGCATTGAAAAGACCCCTATGTCAGATAATATGACCCCGTCAGGCTTAACGTCCTTAAGAAACTCAATATGCCCTTCAATGACAGGGAGGTCCTTATTATGAGGGAAGATATTTAGGGTCACATAAGCCTTCCTGCCATGCTCATGAGCATAATCAACGGCGGCCTTTAATTCCTCTCCGCTGAAATTACCCGCCTTCCCGCGCAGGCTGAATCGTGAGTCCCCAAGATAAACCGCATCAGCTCCGTAGTGAATAACCGTCTTTAGCTTCTCAAAATCACCGGCAGGCGCCAAGAGTTCCGGGACTCGTATCTGCTTATTCACAGACAGCATACCTCTTAACCTTCTCAAGCCGTTTTCCTTTGATGCCAAGGTCTTCAATATTAAAAATCCTTCTTTCCTTTCGTATACTAAGCGCCTTTGATACTGAATCAGGGCCAAACCCCGGAACTCTCAGAAGCGCCTCCCTGTCAGCGCTGTTAATCCTTACAGGATAAAACTCCGGATGATTCTCTGCCCACATCTCCTTAGGGTCTTTATCAGGCCTAAGATTTCCGTCTCTGCCAAAGATAATATCATTTTGGCTAAAACCATACCGCCGAATAAGGAAATCCACCTGATACAGACGGTGCTCACGCATAAAGGTTCTTTCACGGCTAATGGTTGTCTCTTTTTCACCGGGGATGTCAGGATGTCCGATGCCCTTTTGGTAGGCTGAAAAATACACCCTCTTAAACTTAAGGCGCTTGTAAATGCCAAACGTATATTTGACAATCTCAGAGTCAGTCTCATCAGATGCGCCTACTATAAACTGAGTTGTGCATTTTACCTTTGCAAACCGTTCATTCCGGACTGTAAGCCGCGACATAAGCTTCAACGGACGCACAATGTCCTGCTCGTAATTTTTTTTGCTTGAAAGCACATTAAAGCGTTCTTTGCCGGGTGTTTCAATGTTAAGAGACACAGCGCTTGCCAGAGAAAAGGCGTTTTCAATGGCTGCATCCGAAGCGCCCGGAATAATCTTAAGATGTATGTATCCCTTAAAGTTATGCTTGTACCTAAGAATGCTGGCAACTGCGTTAATCCTCTCCATAGTATAATCCGGGGTGCCAATAACGCCTGAGCTCAGGAATAACCCGAAGACCTTCTTTTTCCTTAGATACTCCATAAACAGATTAGCAGTCTCCTCAGGATTAAGGGTGCAGCGCCTTGTATCTGAATCAGAGCGTAAAGGGCAATACTTACAGTCATTGGCGCATGAATTAGATAGCAGGGTTTTCAGAAGTATTGAGTACCCGCCGTTTGGAAGGCTGACAGGATAAAGCCATTTACCGTCAAGCCCCCTTCTTCTGCGGTCATCTTTGCTTGTCCCGCATGAACAGGCAAGGTCATACTGTGAGTCATTGGAGAGTATCTTGAGCTTATCAATGGTATCCATAATGAGTCACATCACAAGTATATCACAAAACACTTTATCAGAAAAAACCTTGACATTATTTATCAGTATGATAATTTTTAGATATAGAGCCTCTTGCAAAAGTATCAAGGAAATCGTTTTCGCCGTCATACCTGCCCTCGAAGGTCTTAATCGGGGGTCTTTGATTTTAAAGAATACTGGATTCCCGCTTATAAACTGCGGGAATGACGAATAAAGATTTTTGCAAGGGCCTCTATAGGCAGGGCTTAAACGCAAAAACAAACTATAAATAAAAGAGGAAGACAGCGATGCTAACAGGCAAAGAGGACCTCCTGCGGGTGCTTATTGAGGTCTATCTCATGGAGAAAGGGACAATGGCCTTTTATTTACAGGCCGCTGACGAAGCAATGACCCTTGAGGTTAAAACAACATTTAAAGAACTTTCCGGTTTTGAAAGGGAACATATGGACTTTATCCAGTTTCTTTATCAGTCAATACTTGGAGAAAGAGATATAAAAAGCTTTGAAGAATTTAAGAGGCAGACGCCTGCGCCGATTACAGAGGCAGGCATTCCGGTAAAAGACCTTGAGGCAGAAACAGAAGGGTATGGCTTTCAAAACGAAGATGAGGCATTGACTCTTGCTCTAAATATAGAAGGTAAATCATATACCCTCTACAATAAATTATCTGAAGAGGTTATGGATACAAATACTCAGGTTATATTTAAAGAGATGATGCAGCAGGAGTCCAAGCATATTGATTATCTGAAAGCAGCTAAAACAAAACTATATAAAGGAGGATAAAAAATGAATGCATTAGAAATAGCCACCAAGATGGAGACGGACGCGATAGCCTTCTATAAGGATGCCTCTACAAAGACAAATCACGCTGTAGGGAAAAAAATGTTCATCGTCATAGCAGAGGATGAAAAAAGGCATTTAGAGATGATTTCGCAAGTAGCCAAGGACTTAGACATAAAAATTAATGACTTAAGCCCCCTTAAAAACATCAAGACCATCTTTGAGGAATTGAAGGATGAGATGCTCCAGAGGGTTGAAGCCACAAGAGATGAGTTAGAGGCTTTTAAGATTGCTATGCAGATGGAGAGAGAAGGTGTTGAGTTTTATAAACAGGCGGCCCTCCAGGCAAAGACAGAGAAAGAAAGGACGCTCTTTGAAAGACTGGTTAAAGAAGAAGAGCAACATTATGCCATTTTCGCAAATACCTACTTCTTCCTCTACAACACAGGGAGCTGGTTTATGTGGGAAGAACACAGCATTGTTGACGGCGGCACTCCATGGGCATAATTATGTCAATGTAGAGCGTGCTAACCCTGTGGTCTTTGCCTCAGGGAGTATTGATTTTCCTTCCCTTTATCCCTGTCATTTTATGATATAATTTAGTCATGTTTTCCATTGCCCTTAGAATTATACTCTACGACAAAGTCAGGACTTTAATTACCCTTATAGGAGTAGTGTTTGCTGTAGCGCTTATCTTTGCACAAATAGGCATTTATCTTGGGTTGATGGAAACAGCCTCTCTTATAATTGACCGCACGCCCGGAGACATTTGGATTACTTCAAAGAATAACAGAAACTTTGACTTCTCAATGCCGTTTCCAGAACTGAAGATTAATCGTGTCTTAACTGCTGAAGGCGTTAAGAATGCAGAAAAACTTATTGTAACATGGGGGGTTATAAAACAGCCTCAGGGCGGCACTGAGCAGGTGGAAATTGTGGGTTATAACCCTGACACAGGAATTGGCGGGCCATGGGAAATGAAGGCAGGAGACGTGAGGGATGTCAAAAGCGGAAACTATATAATAGTGGATGCATCCTCAATGAAAAGGCTCGGTATGTTAGAAAAAGGCGATCACAGGGAGATAATGAGCAGAAGGTTAAAGGTCGTTGGAATATCTCAGAGCGTTAAGTCATTCACCACAGCCCCTATCGTTTTCACGTCATATAAGACAGCGCAGCATATTGGCGGCTACGTCGGAGAGGGAGAGACTGTCTTTATAATCGCTAATGTTTTTGACGGCTATCCTGTTAAAGATGTTGTGGAGAGGCTGCGTGAGGCCTTGCCGGGGCTTGATGTCTATTCAAAAGATGAATTCAGCAAAAAGACAAGGCTTTACTGGACAATAGAGACAGGGGTTGGTTTTTCTTTTCTTATAACAATACTTATAAGTTTCTTTATCGGAATGCTTATTGTAGGCCAGATGATTTATAATTCCACAGTTGAATACCTTAAGGAGTTCGGTACATTAAAGGCAATCGGAGCGGCAAATATTGATATTTATAAGATTATATTTTCTGAGGCCTTGATAAACGCAATACTTGGTTATGTTATAAGCCTAATGCTTACATTAGCCTCTGTGAAGGTCTATAAGACAACTGAAATGGTCTTTACAATAAATACAGAGGTGGCTGCTCTTGTGTTCTTGATAACACTTGTTATGTGTGTTTTCTCTGCATTCATTTCCGTAAGGAAGATAAGGAGAATAGACCCTGCGCTTGTCTTCAGGGGTTAACTATGGAAACAGCTATTGAAGTTGAAAACCTTAGAAAGGTATATAAAGAAGGAAGGGTTGAGGTAGTTGCCGTTGACTCTATAAGCCTGAGCATATACAAAAGAGAAGTAGTAGGAATATTGGGTCCTTCAGGAAGCGGAAAAACAACGTTACTCTCCATGATGGGCTGCATCCTCAGGCCAACAGGCGGCAATATACGGATTCACGGAGAAGATGTATCAAACTTAAGCGAGCACATCCTCCCTTACATAAGAAGAAAATACTTCGGTTTTATATTTCAGGGATTCAATCTTATGCCGCCTCTTACCGCGCTTGAAAACGTCAAGCTGCCGCTTAAATTCAAAGGCGTCCCTGAAAATGATGCAGAGAAGGAGTCCAGCCATCTTCTCAGGAGAGTGGGGCTTAATGAGAGGGTTAACTTCCTGCCCCGCGATTTAAGCGGCGGAGAAAAACAGCGTGTAGCAATTGCGAGGGCGCTTGCAGGAGACCCTCCTATTATACTTGCAGATGAGCCGACAGGAAATCTTGATCATAAAAGCGGCTCTCATGTCGTAGGGTTATTAAGGGAGCTTGTCACAACAAACAACTCCTGCGCCATAATAGTCACGCATGACAGCAGGATCTTTCACTCTTTAGACAGGGTCTTTCATATAGAAGACGGAAGGCTAAAGACTTAGCCGGGAGGGGAATAAATGAAAAAATCAAACGCGCTAATTATATTATTTTTATTATTGCTGCTTGGCATCGGGATTGCCTTTTTCAGCCCCATCCTTTTAAAAGAGAGGGGCAAGAGAGAAAAGCCATTGTTACAAAAAATACCGCCTCCTGTGGTAGCAGCCAAGGGGATAGTTGAGAGCGAAGATATTGCTGAGATTAGCAGCAAGCATACAGGACTCATAAAAAAAATACTTATAAAAGAAGGCGGCAATGTTAAGCAAGGGCAGGTAGTTGTAATTATAGACGACAACACGGTGAGGGTGCAGCTTAGAGAGGCAGAAGCCGTGGTTTTAAAGGCACAGGCAGATTATATAAAAACAAAGGCAGATTATGAAAGATATGAAAGGCTGCACAAGGAAGGCGCAGTAACGCTTGCCGAATTTGAAGAACACCAAAGGCAGTTTAAAACCGCTGAGAGCGAGCTTTTAAGGACACGTGCTCAGGTTGATTATATAAAGACCCTCCTTGATAATTATATGCTGATATCGCCCATAAGCGGCGTTGCAACTGAAAGGCATCTTGAGGCAGGAGAAGTGGCAAGGGAAGGCGCAGTTATACTTACCCTGTCAAATACAAACAGGCTAAGGATAACCGCGCAGGTTGATGAAACCGATATAGGAAAAATTCAGGTTGGCCAAACAGCCCAAGCAACCACAGACGCATATCCTGAGCGCGTTTATACCGGAAAAGTTAAAAGGGTTTCCCATGATATCAAGAGAAAAAAAATACGAGCCTTTGATCCAGTAGGATGGTTAGACATCAGCACCCAGGAAGTAACTATAAGTTTGGACTCCTATGAAGGCCTTAAGATAGGCATGACAGTTGACGTAAGGTTTCCTAAATTAACGGACAATAAATAATATCCGTTCATTGTTCATAGTTCACCGTCAACCGTAAACTATGAACAATGAACTATGAACTACTATGAATATGAACAGGATAAAGAATAATTTTATACTTTGCATAATCCTTCTTACAGTCTTCTTAACATATAAGCATGCATACGGCAAACGAATCCTTACGCTTCAGGAATGCCTCTCTCTTGCATTGAAAAACAACGATGCCTTAACAGCAAGCCTAAGCAGCATAGAGATGAAGAAGCAGGAAACTAAAATATCTTACTCTGAATTCTTCCCGAAGTTAAAATCAAAGGTTCAATACACTCTGTTTGATAAGGAGCCTTCTTTTATTATAGAGAAGAATGCCTTTGCCGTAGGCATTCCGCCCGCAGATACAGAGCTTCCAGCAGGCGCAAAGGATACCTATGCCTTTACACTGAGCGTGGAGCAGCCTATCTTTACAGGCGGATACCTTACAAGCACCTACGAGAAGGCAATAATTAAAGAAAAGGAATCAGAGATGCTCTCAGAGAACACAAAAAATAAAATAATCCTCTCTGTGAAGACAGCTTATTTTGATATGCTGAAAACAATTAGGATAAAAGAATCAGCAGAGCAGGCGCTGAGGCTAAAAGAAGAGCACAGGCGCATCACAGAAAAGCGATATAATGAGGGGCTGTCAATCAAAGAGGAGCAGCTGCTTTTAAATGCTTCCATTTCAAAACAAAAACTTGAACTGCTAAAGATAAATAATGATATTACAATCAAAGGGAAAACGCTGAAGAACCTCACAGGGGTTGCCTCTGATGAGGAAATCGAGGTAGCTGATGAGCTTGAGAATAAAAAACTTGCAATCAACCTCATAGAAAGCAAAGACCTTGCCGTTAAAAACAGAAAAGACCTTGAAGCCTTTCACTACTCTGTCCGGGCATCGGAAAAGGAGATAAAGGTAGCGGAAAGCAATCTCTACCCTAAAGGCTTTATCTCGGGTTCCACAGTAACATTAAACTGGGATATCTTTGAGTGGGGAAAGACAAAGGCTGATGTTAAAAGGGCTAAGGCAGGGCATGAAAGGCTAAGTACAGAGTACAGTGCATTAAAAAAAGATGTGATGCTTGATGTAGAACAAAAATGGTTTAAGGTGAAAGAGGCAGAAGAGGAGGTTAATGTCACTGAAGACAGGTTTATCCATGCAGAGGAGCGGTATAAAAATACACTGCTAAAACACAGGGAAAACCTTATTAAGGCTTCGGATGTGCTTGACGCAGAAACATATCTCCTGCAGAGCAAAAATGAATACATAAACAGCATCTATAATATAGAGCAGCGCATGGCTGAGTTTGAGTTCTCAGTCTCTTCTGACATCACCCCATTTATAACAAAAGAAAAAATACACAGATTAAGCGCCGCAAACAGCTATCCGAATCCAAAGGTTGATATAAAAACTCAGGCTGCTGCAAAACAGGAGTCAAAACTAAAACAACTGCCTGCAAGAATACGTAATACTTCAAATAAAGACATTCCCAAATCTCTCGAGAAAAATTCAGGCATCACTGATACGGCAGCGGAAGCAGACTTTAAATATATTATTCAGTCAGGGGCATTCAAGCATGTCCAGCGCGCCAGGGGGTTGTTAAAGAGATTAAAGAGCAGATATCCTGCTTCATATATTGTTATGGAAGACAGCCTTAATAAGGTCAGGATTCCGGGAGTAAAATCAAAAGAAGACGGAGATAATATAATTAAGGTTATAAAAGAAGACTTCGGGATAGATTCCATCCTTCTTAAGTTATGACTCTAAGCGCGCTGCTCACAGAACGGGCAAAAGAATATCCGGAAAAGGCATGCATAAAATTTGAAGAGAGAACCCTGACATACTCTGAAACAGACAGGACTGTTTCGCTTACGGCAGGCGGCTTAAAAGAGACAGGATTAGGCAGTGGAGACAGGGCTGCCATCCTTATGGAAAACTGCCCTGAATATATAATCTCTTACTTTTCCATAATAAGGGCAGGCTCTATAGCTGTTCCGCTGAATAACTTCCTCACAGCGCATGAGATATTCTATATACTGAAAGACTCAGGATGCAGAATCCTGATATACGGAGATAAGTTCTCTGCAGTAGTATCTGCAATTAAAGAAGACTTACCTGATATTACCTGCCTGAGATTTAATGAGATACCCCAAAGGCAGATACCCCAGCCCTTAGGAGATGAAGACGATGTGGCTGTGTTCTTATATACATCAGGGACAACCGGTTTTCCAAAAGGGGCTATGCTGACACATAAAAACCTTCTCTCAGATGCAGAGGCCTGCATTATGGTCATGAAGGTATCAGAGAAAGACAGGATATTGCTTTTTTTACCGCTATTTCATTCCTTCACCTTCACTGTGTGCGTCATCGCTCCAATATATGCAGGGGCGCGGATAGTACTCCTGCAATCAGTCAGGCCCTTTTCAAAAATCATAAACAGTATCTTCAAGGACAGAGTAACACTGTTTGTAGCTGTCCCTGCAGTCTATAACATCCTTATAAGAAAAAAGATGCCTTTCATGTTTAGGTTTTTTCTTAAATACCTAATAAATATCCGTGCCTGTGTCTCAGGGGCCTCGGCATTGCCGGAGGATACGCTTTATGCCTTTGAAAAACGCTTCAGAATCCCGCTTATCGAAGGATATGGGCTTACAGAGGCGTCTCCTGTTGTTTCTGTAAATCCACTTAGAGGCTTAAGAAAAAAAGGTTCTGCCGGTCTTCCCATCGTTAATGTTGAAGCTGCCATTGCAGGAGAAAACGGAGAGATGCTTGGAAGAAATGAGGTAGGAGAGCTTATAGTAAAAGGCCCTAATATAATGAAGGGATATTATAATAAGGAAGATGAGACGAAAGAGGTGCTTAAAGACGGCTGGCTTTATACCGGAGACATGGCGCGTATTGATGAAGACGGCTATATTTATATAGTGGACAGAAAAAAAGACCTCATAATTGTTGACGGGATGAATGTATATCCAAGAGAGGTAGAAGATATAGTAATAAAGCATCCCTCTGTTGAGGAGTGCGCAATGGTTGGAATACCTGATAACAAAGGTTCTGAATTCCCTGTGCTCTTTATAAAGAGGAAAGAAAATACCGGACTGACTGAAAAAGAGATTAAGGAATCTCTAAAAGGCGATATTGCACAATTTAAAACCCCAAGAAGGGTAATATTTCTTGAAGAATTCCCTAAGACAGCTACAGGGAAAATTAAAAAAGCAGAGCTTAGAAAAATAGAGGTTAAATAGTTATATGCCAAAGATTAATCTTATATTAGCAGGCGGAGGAATAAGGTTCGGCGCCTATATCGGGGCGCTTCATGCGCTTAAGGAAAACAATATAGAAGTCGAGAAATTGGTAGGAATATCAGGCGGCAGCATCATAAGCTCCCTTTACGCCTCAGGGCATTCAGTAGGCGACCTAAAAAAACTGATGCTTGATATGGACTACAGGCAGTTCAAAGATTTCAGCCCCCTTGCACTCTTAAAAGGCATGGGCCTGTACAAGGGCAAAAGATTTGAAAAATGGATAGATAAAGAACTCGGCGGCAAAATGTTTTCAGATACCTTTAAAATAGACCATTACATTATTGCCACAGATATACTCAGGGGAAGGCCTGTAATCTTCTCAAGGCATACCTTCCCTCATATTAAGGTTTCAAAGGCGGTCAGGTGTTCTATAGGGATTCCTTTGTTTTACGCTTACGAAAAGTTTCCTGTAAGCAGTACAGAGCATGGGATTATGATAGACGGAAATATTTCAAGCATCGCCATAGAGAATATGTTTCAGTCTGATAAACACAGCACCCTTACACTCAGGCTCGCCACAAGCAAGACTGAATTTGGCACTATGCATAAGAGTTTTAATAAATTCACATATATGCACAGTCTTGTAAGACTAATGATGAATTCAATTGAGAAGGAAAGGATAGCGGGCGACAGATGGCGTAATACCATCCTTATATTTACAGGCGACATTCATCCTACAAAGTTTAATCTCTCAAGGGATGAGAAGCTTTTTCTCTTTGAGCAGGGATACAGGCAGGTGAAAGAAAATATCGGCAAGACTATGCTCATTACAGAAAAATAGCATACCGAACTATTTCAACTTTTTCCCATTTGTGTGCATAGAGACGGGGAGGGATTTCTCCCTCCCCAATAAACAGCATCTATGTTACGGCGTGACTACTAACACGATATTGGACCATGCAGAAGCGCCTGCCGCATTTGTTGCCCCCCGTCTGTTGTCTTTGCAGCAGGTTCGACATACGGGGTTGTTGTGCCGCGCGTTGCTGCCTCGCGAAGCGCTTTAAGGCGAATTTCTTTGAAACGAGCGCCTGCGGCCCTCCTCTCAGCTGGCGTCACTTTTCCATGATATACAAGGGCCTTCTCCTTGAGATTTCCGCTGTTTTGCGCAAAGGAAAGATTAAATGACCATGCAACGACAATTACTGCTAATATTAAACCCATAAAGACTAAAAATTTGCTCCTATTCATCTTATCCCCCTTTCTCAATTGGTTGTTAATCATAATCACCACCTGGTATAATCCTCACCCATAGGAATGGGTAAAGAAGTTTATAATCGTTAGTACGAGTCTTTAAGCAGGAAAGACAGTTTTGTGTCCTCCTTATGGGTCTCTCTTTTGAGAGGCACCATTTGCAAAAGACTACTGC
>JACQXF010000115.1 GCA_016208855.1 Nitrospirota bacterium
ATCTAGTTTTGTAAATATTCTTGCCACCTGAGTGACTCTTTGCAGCGCCTTTTGCCGGTATACATTACGAAAAATATATTGCCCTTCCTCTTTATCTGCTCGTATTTACTGCCCGCCGCTTTTCACCGTGAATTGCTGATAAGATAGCTTGAGACTGTACAGCCATTGATGCCTTTGTACTGCCTTAATTTCTTATAGTCATTGTCAATCAGTGAAAGGAAAATGCTGTTATGAATGTCTTCTATATCCTGATATAAAAAGCAGGGGTAATACATCTTAAGAGTCTTATGGATTGTGTGATATATAAGATCAGTATATTTTCCAACAAATATATCCCATGCGCCCTTATCGCCTTTGGTACAGGCTATTAAAAGCTCCTTTTCTGAATAATTGCCGTAATCCATGCGGTTATTTTCTTAAAATAGAAATCAGACTAAGTATATCAAAAAAGTCTTGTTTATCAAATAGCAGAAAAAGAAGAGCAAAAACTTATGCGAAAACTACATCCATTTTCAATATATTGCTTCTGAGAGGCTTCATACTGCGAAGGAGATGGGACCCTTGGAAAATTCTATCTCTGTTCTCGGGTTCAGGGTTTTTGTTGACTGAAAAATATATTTTTGCTTTACTATTCACTAACCACTTTTAATTTTTCACTCTAATTATATCGGGGGTGTAGCTCAGTTGGGAGAGCGTCTCGTTCGCAACGAGAAGGTCGGCGGTTCGATCCCGCTCACCTCCATATGTAAGCAGGAGGCAGCATTAAGGCGTATATCCTCAGAAGGTTTTTTCTATTAATTCCGCTTCTTCTTGGCATTATGCTTATAACCTTTGCCTTGATAAAGGCGCTTCCCGGGGACCCTGCCATAAGCCTTGTTGGGGAGAGGGCAAAGCCTGAGACTATAGAGAGGATAAAAAAGGAACTTGGAACAGACAAGGGATTTATTTCGCAGTTTGCAGGCTACATAGCGCTTATATTAAAGGGAGACTTTGGAAGGTCTTACTACACGCAGAGAGATGTGGCAAAGGATATAGCTCAGAAATTCCCTAATACCATTAAGCTTGCCCTTGCAGCCATGCTTATAGCAGCGCCTCCTGGCATTGTCTTTGGAGTCTTCTCTGCTAAAAATAAAGCCAGATTTTTTGACAGGGCAGTATCTGCCCTTACTATTTGCGGCATAAGCCTGCCTGTGTTCTGGATGGGGCTGATATTAATGTATCTGTTTTCTCTTTATTTAAAATGGCTGCCGCCTTCAGGTACTGGAGACTTAAGATTTATGGTGTTGCCTGCGATTACGCTTGCTATCCCTGCATGGGCGTCAATTGCAAGGATTACAAGGACAACGGCGCTTGAAATAATAAATGAACCATTTATAAGGACAGGCAGGGCAAAGGGGCTGAAGGAGAGCGCCATATTTCTGAGGCATGTACTGAAAAACGTTATGATACCTCTTGTAACAATAATAGGGCTTGATTTTGGAAGTTATCTTAACGGAGCAGTCTTAACGGAGACTATCTTCGGATGGGACGGCATAGGGAGATTCATAATGGAGGGGATTATAAAAAGGGACTATCCTGTTGTGATGGGGTGCCTTATTATAGGCACAGTCGTCTTTGTGTCAATAAATATTGTGGTTGATATTTTATATCACTATCTTGACCCGAGGATAAGGGTTATAGGTAAGAACTGAGAACTAATAACTGAGAGACGGAAGAGATAAGGATGGCAAGTAAAATAGCAGTTGCAGTTTTAGTCATTATAATTTTATCAGCGGCCTTTGCGCCTTTTATAACACCTTATGACCCTGTAAAGATTGACCTTGACAACATTAAAGAGCCTCCGGGTCTTAAACATCCGCTCGGTACAGACCAAAAGGGCAGGGATATATTAAGCAGAATCCTCTATGGCGGAAGATTTTCAGTTGGCATTGCAATTATAGCCGGAACCATATCATTGTGTCTTGGGCTTATGGTAGGGCTTTTATCAGGGTATTACAGAGGCAAGGTTGATGTGCTCTTAATGATGTTTGTTGACCTTGTCCTTTCGTTTCCATCCTTGCTGCTTGCAATAGGAATATCAGTTGTCTTTCCGCCCGGCATATTCACTGTCATTATAGCCATTGTTGCAGTTGGCTGGGCGTCTTTTGCAAGGCTTATCAGGGGGCATGTCCTGAGGCTGAAGGAGGCAGCGTATATTGATGCGGCAAGGGTGATAGGCTGTTCAGATATGAGGATTATTCTTAAGCATATACTTCCAAATTGCCTGCCGCTTAGTTTTGTTGTCTTTGGCATTAAGTTAGGCGGCTATATACTTACGGAGTCAGCCTTAAGTTTTCTGGGGCTTGGGGCACAACCGCCTATGCCGACATGGGGCTCTATGATAAGCCTTAACAGGATATATATATCATCAGCTCCATGGATGGTATTGTTCGCAGGCGGAGCTATAGTGCTGACAACCGTCTGTTTTAATATTCTCGGAGACGCACTGAGGGATAGATATGGAGTAAGCGGATAGGGAAGATAATTCCTATCCGCCGGCTGATATTCTTTCTTCTTCTTCCTGAAGGGTTTTACAATCTATGCATAAGGTGGTAACAGGTCTTGCCTCAAGGCGTTTGACTTCTATTTGATTGCCGCATTCGCCGCATATCCCGTAGGCTCCGCTGTCAATTCTTTCCAGTGTTTCTTCAATCTTTTTAAGGAGCATCCTCTCCCGGTCTCTTAACCTCAACATGAAGTTCCTGTCTGTCTCTGCAGTAGCCTGATCCCCCATGTCAGGGAAGTTTAATTCACCGGGCAGCGTATTCAAGGCCTCTTCAGCCTCTTTTAGTAATCTCTCTTTTTCTGTTATTAATTTTTTCTTTATTTCAAGTATCTTTTTTTTTTTTTTTTTAGGTTTCTTGCTCTTTGCGCCCTCCGTCTTTTTGGATTTGGATACTGTTTTAGGCTTTACTTGAGGCTTTGCAGTTGTTTTCGGTTTTGCTGCCTTCTTGGGTTTTGCCGCTGGTGTTTTTACCGGCTTTTTAGGCTGCTCTTTAGACTGCTTCTTACCTTTTTTAAGAGGTTTTGCTGCCTTTGCAGGCGTCTTTTTAACTTTCTTTTTTGCCATAAGACACTCCTAAAAACTTAACAATGGCTTATACCATACCAAATTCTAAAAAGGTAAGTCAATCGTTTTTTGAGGAGAGGCTGACATAAAATTCTCGGGCTTTAAACTTAAGGTCTCAGGATCATTAATCCTCTGTACGGACCCGTACCCGGAATCTTTCGACAGTGATCAATGCCTTTTTCTTTATATCAACCTTGTGCGTTTCTATTAAGCGGAGGAGGAATTTCCCCTGCTCTTTTGCGGGAATATCCACTAATCTTATTATCGCTGGATGCGGCTTTCCAAAAACAAAGACAAGTTCTCCGAAGTCTTTATCTGCGGTAACTAATATAAAATTCTCATCAAAGGCTTTTTTGATAATAGCTTCATCGCCTGGGTCTTTGCCAGCTTCTGGAATCCACAGTACGTCAAACCCAGCGTCTTTAAGGTCTCTTACTGCAAACTTTGAAATGCAACTATCAAGCAGGAATTTCATTAGGGTTAAGCAGTAAGGGCTGGCTCAATCCTTTCATGCGCAATTATCCTGTGTGCATAGACAAGGCATGCCTGTATATCTTCTTTTTCCAAAAATGGATAACCTTCTATCAAATCTTCAACGGTAGAACCAGCAGCAAGCATCCCAAGAATATGCTCCACTGCTATTCTCATACCTCGAATAATTGGCTTTCCACCGAAGATGGCAGGATTAAATGTGATACGTTTCAAGAGGTCTTCGTCTTTCATTTTATTCCTCCTTTGTGACTATTTTACAATATATAACACATTAAGAGAAATTAAAACACCCCTCTGTCCAGCGTTCTGTACTGTATTGCCTCTGAGATATGATGCGCTGATATATCTTCAGAAGATTCCAAATCTGCAATTGTCCTTGAGACTTTCAGTATCCTTGTGTATGCTCTTGCAGAGAGCCCTAACTTGTGCATTGCTGTTTCAAGGATGCCTTGAGCGTCAGACTTTAAGGCACAGTATTTTTTAATATGCTTTGAGCGCATCTTGGCATTTGAATAAATCCCGTCTTTTTTAAACCGCTCAACCTGAGTTCTTCTTGCATTCTGCACCCTGCTGCGGATATCTTTTGATGGCTCGCCTGAGAGGTCTTTTGAAAGCTCTTTATACGGAACTGCCGGCACTTCCACGTGTATGTCTATCCTGTCAAGAAGAGGGCCGGAGACCTTCTGTCTGTAGCGGTGTATCTGCGAAGGGGAGCATGTGCATTGATGACGGCTGTCTCCAATGTATCCGCAGGGGCATGGGTTCATTGCGCATACAAGCATTATTGAGGCAGGGTAGGTGATAGAGCTCACCGCCCTTGATATTGTCACAAAGCTGTCTTCTATAGGCTGCCTTAGAACTTCAAGGACGTTTCTTTTAAATTCAGGAAGCTCATCAAGAAACAGGATGCCGTTGTGCGCAAGGCTTACCTCTCCTGGTTTTGGAATCTGGCCGCCTCCAACCATTGCCACATCTGAAAGCGTATGGTGCGGCGAGCGGAATGGACGCGTTGCAAGAAGAGGCTGATTGGATTTTAGAAGACCCATTATGCTGTGAACCCTTGTTGTCTGCAATGCCTCTTCAAAGGTCATGTCAGGAAGTATTGTGGGGATTCTTCTTGCAAGCATTGTCTTGCCTGACCCCGGAGGCCCTATCATCAGGACATTATGCCCTCCTGCTGCAGCTACCTCAATGGCCCGTTTTACATGCTCCTGCCCTTTAACATCAGAGAAGTCGTCCTGATAGAATGAGTTCTCCTCCATTGCAGAGCCTATATTTATTACTGTCGGATGTAGTGCAGCAGCGCCTCTGAAAAATTCTATAAGCTCTGGGAGGCTTCCAAATCCATAAACATTTATTCCATTTACCACTGCTGCTTCCCTGGCATTTTCAATTGGAAGGACTAATCCCTTGAGCCTGTCATCCTTTGCCTTTATAGCCATAGAGAGGGCGCCTTTTATTGGCTTTATCCTTCCATCTAATGAAAGTTCGCCTGATATCATGAATCCTTCTACAGCTTTAGGCTCTAATATACCCTCTGCAACTGTGATTCCTATGGCAATGGGGAGGTCAAAGGCAGAGCCTTCTTTTTTTATGTCAGCAGGCGCAAGATTTACGGTTATCTGCTTTAGGGGAAAATTAAATCCGGTATTTTTAAGCGCAGCCCTTACCCTCTCTTTGCTCTCCTTGACTGCTGTATCAGGAAGCCCTACCGTGGAGAAATAAGGAAGCCCTCTTGATGTGATATCAACCTCAACTTCAATGGTATGCGCATCAATGCCGATTAAGGCAGCGCTGAGGGTCTTAGAAAGCATAAGACATTATACTTAATTGCCATGAGCATGTAAAATGTAAAACCAGATGAAATACATAGGCAAGAGGGTAAGATAAAATTATGAAAAAGTGCAAAGTTTCTTTTACTGCTTTTTCCTGTTTCCTGAAATCAGGTTAAGCGTCTCAACAGTGCCTGAAAACCCCATGGCAAAGTAGATGTAGCCTTTTGGGATATGAAAATCCAGGCCTTCGGCAACAAGGGTAACCCCTATCATCATCAGAAAACTCAGGGCAAGCATCTTTAAGGAAGGATGCTTATGGATAAAATCGCTGATTACCCCTGAGGCTAAAAGCATGAGTATCAGAGCAATGATTATGGCTGCTATCATTACGCCAAGCTTCTGCGCCATTCCTATTGCTGTTATAACAGAGTCAATTGAAAACACAATATCAAGAAGTATAATCTGCGTAACAACTGCTGCAAAAACCGCTTTTACCTTTATCTCGCGCTCGTCTTTTTTTAGGTCCATGACGCCGTGCACTTCGTGAGTGGCTTTTACAAGCAGAAACAGCCCGCCTCCTATCAGTATAAGATCGCGGATTGATACTTCTATATGAAAAAGAGAAAACAGCGGAGCAGTCAGGCTTGCAAGCCATGCAATGCTAAGCAAAAACAGTATCCTTGTTATTACAGCCAGCCCGATACCCATATTACGCGCCTTGGCTTGCTGTTCTTTTGGGAGTTTGCATGAGAGTATTGATATTACTACTATATTGTCAATTCCAAGGATTATCTCAAGTATTGTCAGTGTTATGAGCCCTGCCCAGATTTGCGTGTCAGTTATCCATTCCATATATTTCCCCCTCGCAATGCATTATAAAAATATACGACATTATACTTATTTGGCGTGGCTGTGTAAAATGATCCGGCACCAACTCCTGCATATGGTGCTATAATAAATAACAAAAGAGCCTCTTGCAAAAGTATCAAGGAAATCGTTTCCGCCGTCATACCAGCCCCCGATTACGACATTCGAGGGCAGGCTTAAGGATGCGGGAATGACGAATAAAGACTTTTGCAAGAGCCTCAAAAGGTTATTAATGTTTAAATTTGACCTGTTTTCAAACATCCCTCCTATTGGGCATCTTTATTTCTTTTATGGCCTTGCGTTCTTTCTGCTTGGTCTATTTATTGTATTTAAGGAGACAAAGACAAGCGACCTTAAGCTTGCAAGTCATCTCTGGCTCTTAGCATGGTTTGGGTTTACACACGGAGTTCATGAATGGCTTGACCTATATCTGCTTTTACAGGGACGGTATATACCGGCGCATGAGATGTTTTGGGTAAAGCTTATAACGCTCTTTACTGTCTTTCTCTCGTTTTTATTTCTTTTGCTGTTTGGCATGGCGCTTATATCCTCTACCGGTAATAATCGCAAGGGCTGGTTAAAGAGCGCCCCTGTAATTCTTTTCTCCTTCTGGGTTATATATCTATGGAATACTGAATTCAGCACCGCTGCCCAGTTCTTTAAAAAAGCAGATATCATGGTAAGAAATACATTTGGTTTTGCCGGAGGGCTTCTGACGGCTTATGGCTTGACAGCATATTCACATAGAGTGAAAGGCTTAAGTCTCTTTGTTTCTAAACGGCTTTTCTATGCCGGCATCACCTTTTTACTTTACAGTGTTTTTGCGGGATTACTCCCTTCCCGTTCAGCATTGCCTTATCTTGGAATTCCCGTAGAGGTTCTTCGCGGCATATCAGCAGTCATGATTGCTTACTTTATAATAAAGGCGCTGAACATATTTGATATAGAGACAAAGAGGAAGTTAGAACAACAGTTAAAACGGCTTGCACAGTATGAGAAACTGGCGTCTCTTGGACAACTTGCCGCTGGTGTAGCTCATGAGATAAACAATCCGCTTACAAATGTTTCATTAAATTTACAAATGCTAAAAAATACGCTTGGAGGGATAAATAACTCTGAGATTGCGAGGAGGGTTGACTCTATAGAAAAAAATGTAGATAAGGTATCTGCCATTACTAAGGAACTCCTGCAGTTTTCCCGCAACACTGAGTCTGAACTAAGACCTATTAATATAAACCGCGTTATTGAGGGAGCGCTTACACTTTTGCAGTATAAATTTAAGGATATTATAGTCCACAAGACCCTCTCTGATATCCCAAATGTAATGGGAGATGCGGTAAGATTAGAGCAGGTTTTTATAAACATTCTGGACAACTCTATTCAGGCAATGACGGACGGGGGAGATGTCTGCATAGAAAGCTCATATGCTGATGGCTGGGCCAAGATAAAGATAGCTGACTCTGGGATGGGGATTCCTCAGGAAAATCTTTCAAAGGTCTTTGACCCTTTCTTTTCTACAAAGGATATAGGGGCAGGCACAGGGCTCGGTTTGTCAATATGCTACGGCATCATTACCCAGCATAACGGGGATATAAATATAGAAAGCATGGAAGGGGAAGGGACAATAGTTAATATCAGCCTTCCCATAGCAGATGGGAAAGATGAGAATGGATTAATAATATGAAAAACATCCTTATTGTTGACGACGACGCAGAGCTGAGGGCAAATCTCTCTGAAATTCTTACAGGTAAAGGATACCGCACAGAGGAGGCATCTTCAGGTAAGGAGGCTGTTGAGAGGGCTGCGGCACAGGAGTTTGATATTGTCCTTCTTGACCTTATGATGCCAAAGATGAGCGGGATGGATGTGCTTTCGGAACTTAGAAAGATTAAACCAAAAACAAAGATAATAATGATTACAGCCTTTGCCACAGTTGATAATGCGGTGGAGGCGATAAAAAAAGGCGCCAGCGACTACATATCCAAACCATTCAAGATAGACGAGCTGCTTATCACAATAAGGCGGGCGCTGGAGGAGTCCAGATTTGAGGAAGGCATAAAGAGATTAGACATGGACTATACGCTTAGTTCCTTATCCAACTCTATAAGGAGAAAGATCATTAAGTTGTTAAGCATGAAAGACGGCATGCATCTCATGGAGATAGTAAGAGAACTCGCAATAGACGACCACACAAAGGTGGTTTTCCATCTTAAAATACTTAAAGAGTCAGGAATTATAGAGCAGGATAAAGAGAAATCGTATTTCCTCACAAAAGAGGGTAAGAAGACTCTGGATTGTCTTAATATATTAGAGAGTTACCTTTCAAAATAGACGTCCATCAAAGTTCTTTCTGTGAAATTTTCTTCACAAGGAATCCCTGATTAGAAGACAACTTTTCTATTGAATCCTCACGCCGTATGGAGTAGAAATAAACTAAGAGATAAAAATTCTATGAGCGGACAGACTTTAATTATAAAGCTTGCCGGAGTAGGCAGAAAGGAGCAATAAGATGAAAAAGCTACCGTGGGTTATCGCTATAATTTTTCTCCTGGCGCTCTCTATAGTGATTGTTACAACAATCATATTAGTCAAAAAGAAAGAGGCGCCGAAGGGGGAATTTAAGGACATGGCAAATGCAACCTTTGTAGGTTCAGGTGAATGCAGAAAATGCCATGAAAGAATATATTCCAACTGGAAGGGGACTCTTCATGCAAGAATGATGGTGGATGCTAAAAAAGACCCGTCAGCCGTACTTGGTGATTTTGATTCTGCAACCAGCCCGAAGAGCTTCAAGAAAGAAGATATCCTCTATACCATAGGCAGCCAATGGAGACAAAGGTATCTTACAAAAACCGGAGACGACTACTTTGTTCTACCAGCCCAGTTTAATGTATCAGCAGGAAGATGGGAAGAGACGCCTGAAGATAAGGGATGGAAGGACAGGCCATGGTTTAAAGACTGCGCAGGCTGCCACGCTACAGGCGTTGAGCCGGCAAAAAAGACATTTAAAGAGGCTGGCGTTGGCTGTGAGTCGTGCCATGGCCCTGGCAGCAATCACGCAAAGGCAACGCTTGGGTATGAGATATTTACAATCATAAATCCTGCGAAGCTTACGACTAAGGCTGCTGCTGATATATGCGGCTCATGCCACAGCTCAGGCACAGACAAGAGCGGAGAATATACGTATCCTGTGAATTACAGGGTAACGCTCGGATCAAATTTAAGGCTGTTTTTTAAAATGTCATCGCCTGAGAAAAATCCTGATAAGTTTTGGTCAAGCAAGGACTCAAAGATGCATCATCAGCAATATATAGACTGGGAGAGAAGCGAGCACTCAAAGGTAGGCGTAGCATGTTTTACCTGCCACAGCGTCCATGAGAAGGAAACCCTGTTTCAGACTAAGCAGGCAGGCGATGAATTATGCAAGGGTTGTCACAAACCTCTTCAACTTGAGGCAAAGGCTTCCCATACAATACATACATTTGGAAGCTGCATATCCTGTCACATGCCTAAAACTGTAAAGGAAGGCGTGTATGCAGGAGAAGAGCGAAGCCACAGCTTCAAGTTTATCGGCCCTGATGAAAGCTTTAAGCATGACGGAGTCAAGAATCAGCCAAATTCCTGCAGCGGCTGCCATCATCATAAAGACACGCCGTTAGTTGAACTCATGGGGGCATGGTCAGCTGTCAAACAGCGCGGCATTCCCAGACCGGTTGAGCCTCAGAAGGAGGTAAGATAACATGAAAAGGACAACAATCATACTTCTTTTAGCTGCGATAATGATTACACCCTCGGCGCTCTATTGTTCCGACTATATAGAGAGTATTGTCGCCAATACAGCCAAATCAAGATATGTAGGCTCAAAGGTATGCGCAGGCTGCCACAAAGACTATTACAACAGTTGGATAACAACGCTTCACCCTTACAAAGTGAGGCCTGTGAATGAAAACACGGTAGTTGGAGACTTCGCAAGAAACAACACAATGACAAGTAAAGACATAAAGGGTATGCAGGGACTTACGGAATATACGACAAAGATGACTACTAAAGACGGCAAATACTTTATAACCACTATCGGAGCCGATGGCAAGGAACATACCTATCCGCTAAAGTATGTGCTTGGAGGGGTCTGGAAACAGAGATATATAACTGAGTTTTCAAACGGCGGGCTGCATGTGCTTCCTGTGCAGTGGAATGTGGACACAAGAAACTGGACGGACTATCACGGGTTTAAGGCAGGCGCTCCCGGAAGCGGCAAGTATTGGTCTGACAAGAACAGGACATGGCAGTTTCAGTGCGGGTCATGTCATGTGACCGGGCTTAAGGTTGGATACGACAAAAAGACAGACAAATTCAAAACCTCGTGGATTGACAGCGGCGCAGCGTGTGAGGCATGTCATGGAGCCGGAAGCGAGCATGTTATCGCGCCTATGGATAAAAAGATAGAGACCATAATCAATCCTGCAAAGATTCCTGATGCAAAGAGGGCTGCTCAGGTGTGCGGCCAGTGCCATAACAGGGGCGTCTCAATAGCAGAGACAAATAACAATATCGGGCCTAAAAACTACGAGTACGGAAACGGCGAGGCCGGTTATATACCGGGCAGGGTGCTTGATAATTATTACATAGAGAAGCCCGGGGAATGGCCTGACGGAAGCCCCAAGCAGCATCATCAGCAGTATGTTGACTGGAAGAAGTCCAAGCATGCTGTGCATGGCGTCAACTGCTGGGCTTGCCATGAAGTGCACGGCAAGGGAGTCATCAGTAAACACTCTCTAAGAGAAGGCGGGGATAAACTCTGCCTTAGCTGTCATCAAACAACCAATGAGATTTCTCACGGCATACATGCAAACAGCCACTGTATAGGCTGTCATATGCCGAGGACTGCGCAGAACGCCGTAAAAACAGGCGAGGCTGCTTATGATATCGCCAGCCACCGTTTCAAGTTTGTCAGTCCTGCTGAAAGCATAAAGGCAGGGGGAGTGGCAAAACAGCCTAATTCCTGCAACGGATGCCACTATCATGAAAAAGATAAGCCTGAAGACATGCTTAATGTGCTGGATAATGTGAAGAACAAACGGCGTGAAGACGTGGGGCTGGGGGTAAGAAAATATCCTGCTCTTGAACCGCCTGCAAATAAATAAGGGAGGTGAAATAACATGAAAAAGATCGCGATATTTGTGATAACGGCGGCAGTGATTCTTGTGGCAGGCTCCTTGGCTTATGCCCAGCACATAGAGAGTGTAATCAATGCTGTGGCAAAGGCAGATTATGTCGGCTATGAGAGATGTGCATGCTGCCACGATAATATATACAACAGCTGGCTTACGACCCTTCACCCTTACAAGATAAGGCCGATCAATGAGAACACTGTGGTAGGAGACTTTGTAAAGAACAATACCTTCACGGTGAAGAATGTGAAAGGCGTTTCAGGCATAACAGAGTACACGACAACGATGTCTGTGAAAGATGGCAAATATTACATAACGACAATTGGAGAAGATGGCAAAGAACACACCTATCCTCTCAAGTATGTTCTCGGCGGAGTCTGGAAACAGAGGTATATAACAGAGTTTCCTAACGGAGCGCTGCATGTGCTTCCTATTCAGTGGAATGTGGACACAAGGAATTGGGCTGACTATCATGGGCTTGCTAAACAAAAGCCGGGAGACAAGGCTTACTGGAGTAATCCAGCACGGCCATGGCAGTTGAAGTGCGGTTCATGCCATACCACAGGGTTGAAGATAAACTATGATGCAAAAGCAGACAAGTTCAACACCACATGGGTTGACAGCGGAGCCGCATGCGAGGCTTGCCATGGACCCGGGAGTCTCCATATCACAGCGAGAGGCGATGCAAAGACAGCCACTATTATCAACCCCGCAAAGATACCCGATGCACGGAGAGCAGCGCAGGTCTGCGGACAGTGCCACAATAGGGGAGAATCTATTGTTGAGGCTGTAAAGGTTCCTGGAGGACCGAAACATTACGGCTATGCAGGCGGCGCAGCAGGTTATATGCCCGGCAAGACACTTTATAATTATTACACTGAAACACCCGGGGAATGGCCTGACGGAAGCCCCAAGCAGCATCATCAGCAGTATAATGACTGGAAAAAGTCCGAGCACGCTGCTCACGGAGTCAACTGCTGGGACTGCCATGCAGTGCACGGCAAGGGCGCTATCAGCAAACACTCGCTTAAAGAAGGCGGGGATAAGCTCTGTCTTAGCTGCCACCAGATCTCAAATGAATTGATGCACAGCATACACAGCTCCAATAACTGTGTCGGCTGCCACATGCCGAGGACAGCTAAAAATGCAATAAAAACAGGCGAGGCTGCCTATGACATAGCCAATCATAGGTTTAAGGTCGTCAGTCCTGCAGAAACCATAAAATACGGCGGTTTGGAAAAACAGCCTAATTCCTGCAACGGCTGCCATTACCATGAAAAGAAGGACAAGCCTGAAGAATTGCTCAAAGCTATTGAAACCATAAGGAACAAAAAGAGGGAATCACTTGGATTAGAAAAACAGACAATACCTGTAAGCGTGGAGAAGAAGGAAGAGTCGTCAAAAAAATAATCTCTGACAATATGGAGATATAGAAATGACATGGCAAGACAGCAAACTTACACGGCGTGACTTTATAAAGGTTCTTGGTGCAGCCCCTGCGTCACTTGCGCTTGATGTTGCTCCCGGGGGCAGGAGATATGCAAAGCTTATGGATACATTTAAATGCATTGGGTGCAGGCGGTGCATGTCTGCCTGTAAGCGTTGGAATAAACTGCCTCCTTATGAAGTGCCTGAGTCGCTGGTAAGGGATATGGACGGGACGACCTATACGGTAGTAAATTTTATACGAAGCAAGCGTAATACCGAGGTAGGGAAGTTTATACACTGGGCGTGCCAGCACTGCATTAAGCCTGCCTGCGCAGGGGTATGTCCTGTCACTGCCATTAAGAAAAATCATGTTACAGGCGCTGTTGTTGTTGATGAGACAAAATGCATAGGCTGCAGGTACTGCTATCAGGCGTGTCCGTTTAAAGTGCCAAGGTTTGATTTTGGCAAAAGGGTTACAAGAAAATGCCATCTGTGTTTTGACAGGATTCCAAAGCTCAAACCAGCCTGTGTAGCTGCATGCCCTGTGGAGGCGCTGGACTACGGATACAGGGATTTGATATTGAGAAAGGCAAGACAAAAGGCACAGGTTGTAAGGGGTTATGTTATGGGAGAATATGAGGCGGGAGGGACTGATATGATCACCATCCTGCCTGCCCCTCCTGAGGAATTAGGGCTTATTGTTGCGCCCAAAAAGGTAGTTAATGAGGATATTGATAAGCTGAGAATAAGTTCAACTGGCTTTCTTGCAGGCGCTGCGCTTGTGGGGTTAATGTATCTTTACTCTCGAGGAGATAAGGAGTAGACAGCATGGAAGATGCAGTTAATAAAAAAGACAGAACCCAATACTATTACATATGGATAAGCGTATTGCTGACATTTATGGTATTGGGGATGTTTGCGGTATTAATATCCCTCGTAGAAAGTATGGAGGTGCTTGAGTTTAACCTTCTAATTCCATGGTCAATGCTTATATCAACATATGTCTTTTTTGTGTCTTCCAGTGTGGGGATTTGTGCTGCCTCATCTCTGGGTTATGTGTTTGGTATGAAGCAATATACATTAGTAAGTAAACGAGGGATATTGCTTTCAGTTATTGCCATTATTTTTGGAATGTTGTCTCTCATACTTCATTTAGGACACCCTGAAAGGGCGATGATATATACCATACTAACACCTAATATCCACTCTGCCATGTCGCTGATGAGTTTTTTCTATTCCCTTTATATACCTTCCATAATCGTGCTTTACTGGTTCCTCTCAAGGGCGGACTTTGCGAGGCTGACAAATTCTTCCGCAGGCTGGAAGCGGAGATTTTATGGATTAATGACCCTTGGCATAAAAAGCGAATCCATGGAATCAATTAAGAGGGATGCGAACATGGCTCGAATCACTGGAATTATTGCCATCACTGCAGGGCTTTCAGCTATGGCAGTTGAAGGGTCGCTGTTTGGACATGCAGAGGCAAGGCCTTACTGGTATGGGGCGTATACGCCTTCTTATTTTATTTTCTCCAGTGTTGTGTCAGGGGTTGCATGGCTTCTGTTTATAACCATTGCCACATATAAAGTGAAGCATGAAGATATGCCCGATGAGGTTAAAGGTTTGATGTTTGAAATGGGAAGAGCGCTTGCCGTGCTTTTATCTTTAGGGCTTTTTTTCATGTCATATAAAGTTGGCGCTGGACTTTTAGACGACACTAAAATAGACACCATGATGTTGTTTGTAAAAGGCCCTCTTAACATCTCATTTTGGCTTTTTGAGATACTTATCGGGGTAATGTTGCCAGTTCTTATACTGCTTTATTCTAAAGGTCGGGCAAGCCTTAATGGTTTGCTAATTGCATCAGCAATGGTTATAGCAGGGCTATTTGTCTCAAAGTATGATTTTATTGTTGCAGGGCAGGTTTATCCTGTCTTTAAAGACGCAGCGCCTTCCCTCTTTCCTACGTTAATGGAGATCTTTGTAATAGCAGGGATTATAGCTGCCTTCTTTTTTGTCTATACGCTGGCAGTAAGATTTCTGCCGTTAAAAGAATCCTCCCGCTGATACTCCTGTCGCTTTATTTTTATGGTGCTTCCGGGAATTGTGTGAGCGAGCACCGTCATTCCCGCAGTCCTTTGAGCCTGCCCTCGAAGTTAGTAATCGGGGGCGGGAATCCAGTTTGTTTAAATGAAAAGATTTTTTGTCTATATTCTTTGCAGTAAACGAAATGGCACCTTATACACAGGAATTACATCAGACTTGATTAAACGTGTTTATGAGCATAAGAATGATTTGGCAGAT
>JACQXF010000116.1 GCA_016208855.1 Nitrospirota bacterium
CATCGAAGACTGGATAAATATTCAAGGCAGGCTTCTTCTGAAATAAACCGAGCATCAAAGTCTACCATCGTCTTTGGATAATCTTCCATGCCTCATATACTATATCTCGTGGTTACTGGAGTCAAGGGGATACCCCATTTACAACTATATTGGTCCTGTCTGAAAGCCGGTCATACTCCGCCGAGCCTTCATCGGGTAAAAACTTTTGAATGGTGGTGAATACAATGCCGCCGGATGCGACCTTCAACAGCTCTTTCAAATGCCCCCGGTCTTTTGCCTGTACCGGCTCCTCCCTGAGCAACTGTTTTGAAGATGCAAAGGTATCAAACAACTGATCATCCAGATCATTTCGGTCAGTGATAACTACGACGGTCGGGTTGTTGAGGCTCAACACCAGCTTGCCTGTGTAGAAAACCATTGAGATGGATTTGCCGCTTCCCTGTGTGTGCCACACGACACCGCCCTTGCGGTTTCCGTCTGCAGATGCGGCTTTCAATGTGTTTTCCACTGCCTTGTTGACTGCATAGTATTGATGATAGGCTGCCAGCTTCTTAACAATCTCAACCTGTGAAATACCCGTCTTTGTGTCTACCTTCTTTGTTTCCTCAAACACTATGAAGTTGCGCACAAGGTCTAACAGGGTTGAAGGGTTCAGCATTCCTTTAATCAGGGTCTCTAATTGCGGGGCAAACCGCGAAGCCTCGGTTTTTCCATCAACAGATTTCCATGACATATAACGGCTGAACTCAGACGAGATACTTCCTGCCCTGCAATCCATCCCGTCTGAAATTACACAAATGGCATTGTAGGTAAATAGGCTTGGAATAGCAGCTTTATAGGTTTGTATCTGATTAAAGGCCTTTCTGATAGTAGCGTTTTCATCCGCCGCATTTTTCAACTCGATCAGCACGAGCGGGATGCCGTTTACAAAGAGTAACAGATCAGGCCTTTTGTTTTGATTATTCCCAATAATCGTGTATTGATTGACAGCCAGGAATTCGTTATTGGAAAGATGATCGAAGTCAATCAAAGCCACTTCATAACTTCTTTCATAGCCGCTCTGCTGATACGGTACTTTTACTTTCTCAATTAAAAACCGGTGGAAGGTTTCATTGTTGTGTAAAAGGTCAGGGGAATAAATACGCAAAACCTTTTGTACGGCTTGCTCCTGAGCAGCGGCGGGAATGGTTGGGTTGAGCTTTTGAACGGCAGCCCTGAGCCTGCCTGCGAGAATTATGTCGGTGTAAGATTGTCTTTCTGCGAATAGCCCTTCACAAGAGATATCCGGGGCATAGAGGAATTGATAGCCGAGTCTTTCCAGCTCTTCTATGGTGTAAAGCTCTATATCGCTTTCAGTTATCTTGCTCATCTCTTCCTGGCTTGGGTGCGCGCTTTATAGAGCCTTTCCGTAAAGCCGCCCTCTTTGAGGAATTGTTGTTCGAGCCGCTGAAGCTGACGCCCAAGAAGATAACTGGCCTGGTTGATCAGGCAAATCATAGTGTTCGCAGCAACCTCAGGGTCGGACATGTCAGGCAGGTCAGACACGTCTGACACCCTCTTCTGTCTGACTGCAAGAGCCTCCGGTGAATCCTTACCCCAAATACGCAGACCCTTCTGCCTAAGAAAAGCCTTATAATCCAAAAGCAGTTCCTCCAAACTCGCACGGGCAACACCCGTGAGCTTGAGTTCAGTTTTCTTTGAGGTTGCAGAGGCCATACTCCCCTCAGCAATGTTCTGCACACCGCTCCGAGCCGCCTGCACCATCTGGTCATGAGTGCGCGACCGCTTGTCAATAAAGCGATTACAAAACACCACTGTGGCATCATAGACGATTTCCGCTGTCTGATAAGATTTCAGATTGCGGTATCCGCCATGCGGCGGTATTAAAGCGGTCTTTGATTTTTCAGTCTTGTTGTTCATATTGTCCCCTTATTGAGTTTATTCACCTGATAGTCAGCCTTTATTCACCCTCACCTCCCCGCTCATCAGCTTGGGTAATAGTGTATCACGCAAGCGGGTGAGGGTGCGGATTTGGTTTTGGTTTGCAAATATTTTGTCAAAATATGGCTGAACTTGATTGTGGAAAAGTTCAATCACGTTATCTTCAGGTTTAACAATGTCTATGTTTGAAAAATCGCCTGTATTTAAATTATCCGTGGCAGTTCCACCGCTTGCCATTGCAAGCAATTCATCTTTCATGGTTGCCAATTTCAAATAAAGAAAACATCTGTAAATCTCTTTGCTTGGAATAATAGAATTGATCTGTTGATTGGTTTGACTATTAAAAGCATTCATCGTTACTAACCCAACCGTTGCTATACAACTGACACAAATAGATTTAGGTGGCAAGAACTTGTTTTGTTGTGAATTAGCGCCGTCCTCTGTCAAAGTATCTTCTGTATCAAAAATAAACATCTTCCCATGCATGTCAGGTATTTTTATAAATGGAATATTGCCCCCAAAATAAGAATTGATTTTCTTTGATGGTGTTTTTCCACAAATGATTTTACCGAAATCCCCCAACTTCCCCTCCTCCGCCTCCTCCACAAACCACTGCCTGAACAGCGTCTCCGCCAATGCCTCCAGGGTTTTGTTCTGCCGGTGCAGCAGGTCTATCTTGTCATCTAAACTGCTGAGGATAGATGCGATGGATTTTTGTTCGGGTAGAGGGGGAAGGAGAATATCCATCTCTGCAATTACATCTGGAGTTAAAGACGGATACGCAGAAGTTGACCCGTCAGCTACCATATCCAGGTAATTTACAACATCATCTGAGGTTAGGAAATAGTAAACAAATATTGCATCTGCCTTTTTTTCATCACAACTCACAACAGCAAAGCCAGTTGACACCACAAAGTTTGTTTTTGGATTTTTGACTATCCCATAATGCCGTTGAATAGGGCGTACTGTTGAGTAAATGATGTCATTGTCTTTAACCAGCCTTTTAGCCCTACTCGGCGCGTGACGCAAGTCAAAAGACTGAAGACTTTCAATTTTGCCTCTTGTAATGGAGCCTGTATCAAGATATTCAATTTGCTTATGGGGATAATTCCTATCAATGCTCTTGGCGTTAATAGAAATCAATTCTCCCAGTCTATACTCCTTCCACTCACCCATTAACATTTCCATCCCTGCTATTCAAATTAAACGACTGTAATTTACGGGCAATGGTCTTTGCGTCCGGCAGGGCGAATCTGAATTCTCCAATCAATGATTGGAGAATTTCATTGCTATATCCCCTCCACCCTCTCATTTAAATAAATCCACATAGGGTGCAAAAAGGAAAAGGCGATAGCGGGTTTTGCCGCTTATCTCCTTCAATATTCCCTGCTGCACAAACAGGTTCACCAGATCATTAGCGGCCTTTGTGCTCAGGTCGCATATCCTCTCTGCCTGCTTTACATTGATGAAAGGTTCTTTAAACAGATGAGTGAACAAAGCAAGCGCTGAATGGGCACGCCTGCCTGCTGCACTGCGTATCGTTTTTTCGACCTCATCTTTAAGTTTCAATATGTCCGATAGGGTGTTGGATGCCTGGCGGGCTGTTTCATCCACACCTATCAAAAAATACTTTAACCAGTGCATAAGATCATTTTTTTCTCGCACCCGGGTCAGGTTGTCGTAATACAGACTCTTGTTCTTTTCAAAGAAGACGGAGAGGTAAAGCAGCGGCTGATGCAATATTTTTTGGCTTACCAAATAGAGCGTGATCATCAGCCTGCCTATCCTTCCGTTGCCGTCCAAAAACGGATGTATGGTTTCAAACTGGTAATGGGCAATGCCTGTGCGTATCAGCACCGGTACATGTATGTTTTCATTATGTAGAAAATTCTCAAGGTCTCCCATTAATTCATTGACATAGGTATGGGCCGGTGGAATAAACACCGCATCACTCAGGCTGGCCCCGCCGATCCAGTTTTGACTGGTGCGGAATTCACCCGGCATTTTATGCTCTCCTCTTACACCTGAGAGCAGTTTTTCGTGGGCTTTGCAAAACAATCTTGATGAAAGCGGGATCTGCTCCAATTCTTTTATTGCATTTCCCATGGCCTCAGAATAATTACGGACTTCCAGCCAATCATTTCGCCTCTCAGGGCTGATTTCTTCTTCAGGCATTAATGCCTCATCTATATTGGTTTGAGTACCCTCTATTCTGCTTGATATAACAGCCTCTTTTGTAACATGTAATTGAATAAAAAGAGCGATATTAGGGACAAGACGTGCAAAGGAATTAAGCTCACCTATGCTGATAGATGCCTTCTCAAGCAGCGTACCAAGTTGGGGATCTTTCCATTCCCATTGCCGATTAATCAACTCAGGCACGAAGTAACTGTAATTAAACCCCTTTTCTAAACGCCCTGATTTATATTCCTCTATGTCCATTGCTTCCCCTTCCCGAGTTAAAGTAACCTTAAATTTTTATTGGTTTACTTTAACCATTAAAAGTAAACTTGTCAATATCTAAGTTTACTTTGTGCAATAAAGACCAGCTTTGCTTTACTTTATAGCCTTAAAGTAAATTAAGAAAAATCTTAATTTACTTTTCCGCAATTCCCAATTTGCTCAGATTTTTCATTATCGCCTTGTTTAATACGACTTCTTCCGCCATCTGCCCTTCCAACTCCGCCTTCAACGAATTGAACCTTTCGGCAAAATTAAAATCATCTTCATCATCAGGCAAGCCGATATATCTGCCAGGAGTCAATACATAGTTCAACGCCTTCACTTCATCTAAAGTCGCTGATTTGCAGAAGCCCTGCACATCCTTATAGATACCCTCACCCTCGCCCTCTCCCAGAGGGAGAGGGGTGGAGGAGGTGGTGCGCCAGTTATGATAAGTACTCGCAATCAGGGCGATATCTTCATCAGACAAATCCCTGTTCCTGCGGTTGATCAGATAACCCATGTTACGAGCGTCAATAAACAATATCTTGCCATGCCGTTTTTGCTTGTTGCGGCTTAGAAACCAGAGACACGCGGGTATTTGTGTATTCAGAAATAATTTGGTAGGCAGGTTTACGATGCAGTCTATCAGATCATTTTCGACCATCGCCTTACGTATCTCGCCTTCGTTGTTGGTCTTTGTTGTCAGCGAACCCTTTGCCGCAATACACCTCTCAGCGAAGGGTTATCTTTCTCAATAGCATCCATTGCATCATCTACGTCCTTGCCAATGGTCGAAAGTTTTGCCAGCCCTTGCAGCCAACCCCATCGCGATGACGGCGGTACATAGCATTTTTCTGTGCCGTGAGTTTCTGAAACAGTTCTTCAAACGCATCAGAGATATATTTCAGAAAGATCAGGCCCAATACAACATGCTTGTACTCGGCAGCGTCCATATTCTTTCGCAGTTTGTCCGCAGCCTTCCAGAGCTTCTTCTCTAATGGCTCATCTTTCTGATTCTTCTTCTCTTTACCAGTTCTCACCACTGACTATTCTCCTTTATGTTAATTTCCTGTAAAAGCCTCGCTACTTTCTCCTCTATCTTCGTACTGAAAAATAGTATCACAAATTTCAATAAAGAGAAATGGGTTGACTCCTTTTGACTTCTCCTCAATTCTAATGCTACTTTACTCACGTGGACATTAAAAGAAAAATTGCTCAACTCATAATCGCCCGTCTTGACGGGAATGAGATTAATAAAAAATTCCCCTACTACCAGTCGCTTGTTAAAAAGGGCATCGGTGGTTTTATAATCTTTGGCGGAAAGCTGAAAGACATAAGCAGCGCAATAAAGAGGCTTCAGTCAAAAGCAGCAATACCCCTTTTTATAGCCTCTGACCTTGAAAGAGGGCTTGGGCAGCAAATAGAGGGAGGCACCCTGTTTCCTTCTCAGACGGCTATTGCAAAGGCAATAAACCCAAAAAGCAATACCGACATCAAGCTGTTAAGGAAGTCTATAAATATTATCTCAAAAGAGGCAGTGGCAGCAGGAGTTAATCTTATATTTTCTCCTGTCGTAGATGTAAACACCAATCCCAGAAATCCCATAATTTCAATAAGGGCATTCTCAGATAAGCCTAAAGAGGTCTCGTGGTTTGGCAATGAGTTTATAAGGGGCTTTCAGGAGATGGGTCTTATTGCCTGTGCAAAACATTTTCCCGGGCATGGAGACACAAGCATTGACTCTCATATAAAACTTCCTGTTGTAAAGGCAAATATAAAAAGGCTCAGAGATGTTGAACTCTATCCATTTCAGCAAGCGATAAAGGCAGGGGTTAAAAGCATTATGATAGGGCATCTGAAAGTGCCAGCTATTGACCCGCAATTGCCTGCCAGCCTCTCAGAGAAGACAATAAAAGGGCTTCTAAAAAATAAAATGAAATTTAAAGGCCTTGTAATCACAGATGCGATGAATATGCAGTCTATAAAAATCAGGGAGGAAAAGGCATGTTTAATTGCCTTAAAGGCAGGGGCGGACATAATCCTTCATCCAAGCAATCCGGAAGAGGCAATAGATTACTTGGCGTCAAGATATGATGAGATAAAAGAAAGGGCTGAAGAGTCATATAAAAAAATCAGGGTTTTTAAAAAGGGCTTAAGCGCAAGCCACAGTAAACGGCTCTTTGTTCACAGCGTAGGGACAAGGGCGAATTGGGATTTGGCTAATAAGCTGACAAAAAAATCAATAAATGTCATAGGTAAGTTAAATGTTCAGGGGGCGCCCCTTTTACTGATTATTGACGATGACAACAGCAAATCAGGCAAGGCATTTCTTCATGCGCTTAGGAAGAATTATAAAAAGGCGAGAACATGTTATATTGACAATAATTCTCCGCTAAAAAACTCGGCACTCGGCACTCGGCACTCGGCACTAATTATAGCCGTATTCTCAAAGGTCTCTGCATGGAAGGGAAGAAGCGGAATAAGCAATAGGCTAAACAGCGTTATTAAGAAGGCAATAAAAGAATCAGGATATTCTGTGCTTGTTGGATTTTGCTCACCTTATTTGCTTAAGGAATTTAAGGCAGATGTGGTTATTGAGGCTTACTCTGAGTCAGAGCAGGCTCAGAAGGCTGCGGCTCAGATCCTTTTTTCTGCATAATAAACTTGTCTATCGCCCTGGCTGCTCGCTTTCCTGCGCCCATTGCGCTTATTACAGTGGCAGCGCCTGTTGTAATATCGCCGCCTGCAAAGACACCGTGAATATTAGTACTTCCCTCTTTATCAACAACAATGTAGCCATCGCCCCAGAGGCCAAGCCCCTCTATAGAACGGACAAGCACAGGGTTTGACCGCTGGCCAATGGCAACTATTACCTGGTCAACTTTTATGCAAAACTTATCGCCTGTCGGCTCAGATACCCTTCTGCCTGATTTATCAGACTCGGCAAGTCTCATCGTTTCACATTCAATCCCGCGCACCCAGCCGCGCTCGTCTCCGAGTATCATCCTTGGGTCTGAGAGAAAATGGAACTCTATCCCCTCTTCCTTTGCATGTTCAAGCTCTTCCCGCCTTGAAGGCATCTCCTTTTCACTCCTTCTGTAAATTACATAAACCTTATCTGCCCCAAGCCGTAAGGCAGTTCTTGCAGAGTCCATTGCAACATTGCCGCCTCCAATGACAGCAACCTTTTGGGCCTTCTTAACAGGGGTGTCATACTCAGGAAAGTCATAGGCCTTCATCAGGTTTACCCTTGTAAGAAACTCTGAGGCAAAATAGACATTATTAAGATTCTCGCCCGGTATGCCAAGATATTTCGGAGAGCCTGCGCCAACCCCTACAAATACGGCCTCAAAGCCTTCTTTAAAAAGCTCCTCTATTGTCTGAGTCCTGCCTACTATCCAGTTAACTACTATCTTCACTCCAAGCCCCCTGACATAATTAATCTCCCTTTCAAGTATCTTCTTTGGCAGCCTGAACTCAGGGATGCCGTAAAGGAGCACCCCGCCGGGTTCATGCAGGGCCTCAAAAACCGTAATATCATAACCGAGCCTTGCAAGGTCTGCTGCAACTGTAAGCCCTGCAGGGCCTGAACCTATGACTGCAGCCTTGTGGCCGTTTGAAGGCATCCTCTCAGGAGCCTCTATCTCTTCCAGTGACGCCTCATAGTCAGCAAGAAACCTCTCAAGCGCTCCGATTGAGACAGGCCTGTGTTTCTTTCCTACTATACACTGGCCCTCGCACTGTGTCTCCTGAGGGCAGACTCTGCCGCAAATTGCAGGAAGGTTATTTGACTCTTTAATCTTCTTAAGTCCGCCGAGGTAATCCCCTTCCTTTATACGGGCAATAAATTTCGGGATATCTATCTCAACAGGACAGCCTTCAACACACTTTGGGACCTTGCACTGAAGACACCTCTCGGCAGCCTTTAGCGCCTCCTCTTTCGTAAGCCCTAAGGCAACCTCTTTTTTAAAATCCTTTGCTCTTTTAATCGGGTCTAAAATACGCATTGTTTATTATAACTAAAGCGAGCGGTTTTTCGCCTACACATTGCAGGCATGGATGACCGATTCAAGGGATTCAGACAGCGCAACTACCCCATGGTTTCTAAGGAGTATTAGGAGGACTTTTTCTTTCATTGAGTAAGTATATTAAAAACACTTTAAGAATTGGAAGGTAAAGAAGGCAACCAGAACAGTTTATCAATTATCTCTTTCACGCCTGAACTCCTTTAAAGCAGGCCCTCGAATTTTGCAAAAAACACTTAAGACAGTCGCTGTCCTTAAGCGAGCGCATCTTTTGGATGGCCTGCGCCTCTATCTGTCTTATCCTCTCCCTGGAGACATTAAACTCCTTGGCAATAGCGTCAAGCGTAAAGGGGGTGTCATTATCAAGGCCGAAACGTTTTCTAACTACTTCAGCCTCTTTTGGCGTAAGGACGTCCATCATGCTGTTTAACTGCTTATGCAGGTCATTAGAGGCAATTGCCTCTAATGGCGAAGGCGTTTCTCTGTCCTCTATAAAATATTCAAGATCAGCCCCTTCGTCCTCCCCAACAGGCGTATGAAGAGATACAGGATCATTTAAGGTCATCATAAGGCTGCATACCTCGCTCACTGACAAACCGCTTCTCTCTGATAATTCCTCGCTGTTTGGTTCCCTGCCAAGCTTACGCCTAAGGGCGCCTGAGTCTTTGTATAAACTATTTATTGCCGCTATGATATGAACCGGCAGCCTTATGGTTCTTGCCTGATTGGCAATCGCCCTTGTTATATTCTGCCTTATCCACCATGTTGCATAGGTGCTGAAACGGCAGCCTTTTCTATAGTCAAATTTATCGGCAGCCGTCATCAGCCCGATATTGCCCTCCTGTATGAGATCAGACAGACTCAATCCTTTACCCATATACCTCTTCGCGATACTTACAACCAGCCTTAGATTAGATTCTATTAATTTGTGTTTTACCTCGCGTAATTCCATTTCCGCTTCCTGTATAAGCCCTTCTGCTGCATTGTCTCCGGTTTTATTATCACTACGAGACTTTTGTATCTTAAAGACCTTCCGTATCTCCCTGAGCCTTTCTGTTGCCTCTTCTATATGCTGAGCAAGCTCGACCTCTTCCTGCCTTGACAGAAGAGGACGCGTACCTACCTCCCTCAGGAGGCTCTTCAATAAATCAAATTCGCTCTCTGGGGCATCGTCTTTGGTTTTAACAGTATGTTCAGTATGTTCCCCTGCGTCGTTAAATAAACTGCATGGATATGGTTCAACCTCTTCTAAATATTCTGCATATTCGTTTTTCATTTATGCTGTAACCTCCCTTTCATTTTCATTGTTTAAAGTCTCAGTGATGCTGCCTATCAGCTTTAAAGATTTCTTTGATCTCTTTATTGCATTGCATATAGACATGAGAAGTTTGCGGGATGCATTGTCAATCTTATTAACATGAAAAAGATCAAGCACAATATAATCCGAACAGTGAGACGCCTTCATCAGGAGTGAGCTTAGGGTATTCTTCTCCTTTTCAGTTATATCACCGCTCAGTGTTAATACTCCTATGTAGCCTGACTGCCTAAAATTAAACCCCATCTTTTCCTCCTTTCCTCTTTTTTAGCCTCGAGATTGCTTCCGGGAATACGCCATAGGCGACCTGAAAGATATTTATATGGTTAGCAATAAACATGCCATAGCAATAAGGATATTTAGAATAAAAACGGTTAAGGTCAGAGCTTAATTGGATAGGCTAAAACCTCTAAAAAATCAGTAGGTTATAAGGTACAACCCAAATCAGATAGAAATTAGAGATAAAGATAGGAAAAAAAACAAACAGATGAGGCTCTTGCAAAAGTCTTTATTCGTCATTCCCGCACACGGCATGTCATGGTTCATGGTGTCATGATTCGTGACATGCCATACTTTTTATGTGTTTAAGACAGGCGGGAAGCTCTTTTTAATTCTCTACCGGCCCTTCATGTTCAAGCAGGTCTTTGTACTTTGACATCCTGCGGTAAAGTGTACGCACATTAATGCCCATAAGGCGCGCTGCCTTGGTCTTGTTCCAATGCGCCCTTTCAAGCACAGAGCGGAGCGACTGATAGTCATCAGGAGTGCTTTTACCGAGGGGAGATATCTGACTGTTCAAGAAGTTTTTCAGCTCAGGCGGCAGATGTTTAACTGTAATGACAGGGTCATGGCAGACAATACAGGCATGCTCAAGTGCATGCTCAAGCTCTCTGACATTGCCGGGCCAATGATAATTCATAAAGATGCTCATAACATCAGCATCTACTCCGTAAATATTTTTATTGAATCTATTATTGAACATCTTTAAGAAATGTTCTGTAAGAAGCGGGATATCCCCTCTTCGTCCCCTTAGCGGAGGAAGCGTTATCTCCACAACCCTTAAGCGGTAATAAAGATCCTCTCTGAATTCGCCCTTTCTGACTTTTTCCCTCAGGTCTTGGTTAGTAGCCGCTATTACTCTGATATCCACTTTTATAGGGGTTGATTCTCCTACCCTTTCAAACTCCCTCTCCTGAAGCACCCTGAGCAGGCTTAACTGCACCCTTCTTGAAACATCTCCTATTTCATCCAGAAAAACGGTGCCTCCGTCAGCCATCTCAAGCCTTCCCACCCTGTTTCTGTCAGCGCCTGTGAAGGCTCCTTTTACATGCCCAAACAGTTCGCTTTCAAGCAGGCTCTCTGATAATGCCGAGCAGTTCACCCTTACAAATGGCTTATCACGCCTTTCACCGCCATAATGCAATGCCTCAGCCACCAGCTCCTTGCCTGTGCCGCTTTCGCCCGTAATCAAGACAGTGGATTGTATGTTTGCAAGGTCGCTGATAAGTGAATATATATTCTGCATGCAGTCGCTTTGTCCGACAATGTTATGCAGCTGCTGGCGCATCTGAAGGCTGCTTTCCAAAGTGGCAAGACGTGTCCGGTCATTGAAAACAAGGATAGCCCCCATAAACCTTCCTTCAGTATCCAGAAGGGGGGAAGAGTAGAATTCTACAACCTTTGTGTTACTTTTATCTTTATGGGCGCATAAAATATTATCTAATGAGATAGCCTTTTCACTTCGTAAAGTCTCTTCAATTGCCTTAAGACAGCCTCCGTTGCAGATAAAACAGGAATGTAAATTCTTCCCTATGTCAGAGCGGGAAATCCCGCATATTCCCTTTGACGCCTCATTAACCTCTATTATCCTAAGATCCTTATCTACGGTTATTATTGCCTCTCTGATGCTGCTGAAGATTGCTTGAAGCCTTGAATTCAGAAGCTTGTAAGACTGCTGGCTCTCTATAAGGGCATTCTCAGCCAGTTTGCGTTCAGTAATGTCATGAACCATGCCGACTGATTTGATAATACGGCCTGATTCATCACGCATATGTTCGCATTTTTCATGAACAAAACGGATCTCGCCGGTGTCTTTACGTATAATCCGGTGCTCAATTTCATAGGTGTCCCTTCCATCGCGCAAAGAACTTGAGTAAGCTTCATCAACTGCCGCGCGGTCATCGGGGTGCACTGCTTCAAGGAAGGCCTCATAAGAAGCGCCAAACTCCTGCGGTTGTAATCCGAAAATCCGGTAAACCTCATCTGACCATGTGAGGTTGTTGTTGACGAGGTCAAGTTCCCAGCTGCCCAGATAAGCGATCTCCTGAATCTTATTCAGTCTCGCCTCGCTCTCCTTCAGCGCATGTTCGTTGTTCATTCGTGTCATCGCTGGTTTTTTTGTCATATTAATTCCTTGCATAAAACATGGAGAAAGCGGCGCTATAGTTAATAGTATATAACATTCAGCTTTGTTTGTGACCTGTAAAAAATTACAGGTAGGAGAGTTTTTTAAAAAAATGGTGCCGAAGGCGGGAGTTGAACCCGCACGGCCTTTCGACCACTAGACCCTGAACCTAGCGCGTCTGCCAGTTCCGCCACTTCGGCATTGTGAAGAAGAAACTATTCGTACGCAATAATTAAGAACGGATTATCGCCTTCTATCCCTGTGAGCTTCATCGTCCTCTGCTGAAACACAAAGGTCGCTACCCCTCTGTTTTTAATCGTCTTGCCTTTTATAGTCCATGTCCCCTGCCAGTTCAAATTAACCCTTACATCCGGGCCTGCTATCTTCACTATACGAGGGGCAAATAACAATTCAGCCTTCTCAAAGAAAAGCCCCTCTGTGACATTCTTCTCAAACTCAGGAGAGATATTCTCCCTTAATATACGCACATCCTTCCCCTCATAGGCGTCTTTTATAACATTTGTTACGCGCAGCGCCTCTGTCGTTACGAGGGAATCTGCCGAGGGTTTTATGCTCTTACCGCCGCATCCGGATGCCGCAAACATAGCGGCAAGCAAGATAATGTATAATTTTTTTATTTTCATAGCTTATGAAGTTTACATTGTAAAAGCAGGTTTTTTCAATCCCGTATCAGAATCCATGGACTGTCTTTTCCTTAAGGGTCTTAAATTCATTCTCTTTTATCCTCGCTTTTAATTTAGCTAAGTCGCCAGTTGCCCTATTGTATGCATCTATGCCCTGCTTAAAATCTTTAGAGGGAATTGAATAATCCCCCGGAACCTGCCATATATCTTTAAGGTAATACCATGGTGCAAAGTCAGAGAGATTTCCCCCCGGATAAGGTCTTATAGGAGTTTCAGCCTTTATATCAGTTACCCTAAGCCCTTCTTTGTCAGCAATAATCTTATATGAGCCTTTAAAAGGCTCCGCCCCTTGATCATCTGCAAATTCCCACTGAGACACTGCCCTCTGGGCGCCATTGCCTCCATGGCAGCTTTCACAAGACCTTGCCCTGTTGTATGAGTGCGAGAGCTTTTCAATATCAAGCCATGCAAGATGAAGATTCCCTGAAGGAAGATTGTCAAATGTGCCTAATATGGCATATGAATCCGAAGTCTCTCCATCCGGCCACCTAAAGAGAACCTTATTTGATGCAGGCACAGGCTCTTTAATATTGCTTACGGTATGGGGCATTATTTTTACGGGAATCCACAAGCCTTCATGGTCTTTCATAATTACCGGCGGACTTACAATGCCGTAGTAGAAATATTTTTTAAAAGGGTTAGGCTTTCCGCCAACATATCCTTCTCCCCAGTGCGTGAGCTGATAGCCCCTTGCCTCGTTAGTATGACAGGCAATACACTGAAGCCTTTTATGCCTGCCTTTAGAGAGAGCCTTTACTGCATCATAATGGCACTTGCTGCAATTTGCCTTTCTCTCTATATCACCCATGCCTTTAGCGCCTGTCTTATGGCAGTCAATGCAGTTTAATTTCCCAGCGTGCACATCAGGCTTCATGCCTTCGGGTTTACTAAAAGTACCGCCAAGATAGGTGCTTCCGCGGCGGCTCTCTCCTGAGCCGGCATGGCACATTGTAGAGCCCCGGCCTCCGCCCATACAGCTTTCAGCAGGCGGGGTCTTTGAAAAACTATGCGAGCCGCTGCCCTTAAAAGGCGTAAAATGGCAGTCAAGGCATCCGGCATGGCATGCATTACATAACTTCTGCTTCATAACTGCCTGCTCTTTTGTAAAGTGTGTATTGAGATTTTTTACAATCTCATCGTGATTTTCAAAAGAGAATTTGTTCTCCTTTGCAGCTGCAGAGGTATCTGCAAAAGAGGGCCCGCAGTTATGCGGCCCGTAAGGAATAAGCCATGACTTCATTGCCCTTTGTCTGAAATTAGTGCCCATAACCGTCCGGCTGAATTGTTTTATCTCGTTTGTGTGACAGCCTTTTTTCCCGCAGGTCTTTTGCGCTATCTCCGGGTCATAGCCAAGGGTCTCAAGGCTTCTGTCGTGATATATTATGCTTCTTACATCAGCAGAGACAGAGAGTTTGTCACCGACTTTTATCTTTGGAAGAAGCAGGTTTAATTGATCATCGCCTTCAGGCTTTAATGCGTGAGGGAAGAAATTTTTTCTTTGGAGCAACTCACCGTCTTCTCCAACAATAATCATCTTAAGCATCCCTTTATGAGCCTTATCAATATCCCCTGTCCTTCCGTCTCCAAGATGACAATCCCTGCACTGCGCCTTTTTATGTTTTGATTCTTTTTTCACCTGTTCAGGCGTGACATAAAAATAAGGATAGCCGAGGGACTTTATCTTTGCCTCATTTGAATGGCACGAGATACAGCCTGCACTTGAATTTTGCCATCTTGTATAGGTTGAGGACGAGAGGATAAGCACAGATGAGATAATAAATATAAGGATGGCTAATGTCTTAGTCTTGCCGCGTAATGTATCTAACCTTAGAAACCTATTCAATCCCATCTTTTAAACAACTTATGCCCTACCCCGATGCTGTCAAAGATTTTTCCCACAACAAAGTCAATAATATCTTTTATGCTTTTAGGCTTTTGATAAAATGCAGGTATTGGAGGGGCTATTTTTACTCCGAGGCGGGCGAGCTTAAGCATATTCTCAAGATGTATGGCGTTCAGAGGCATCTCGCGCGGTGAAAGCAGGAGGGTTCGCCCTTCCTTTAAGCATACATCTGCCGCCCTTTCAATCAAATTGCCTGCATAGCCATTGGCAATGCCTGAGAGTGTCTTCATTGAACACGGGACAACAAGCATCCCGTCTGTAATAAAAGAGCCGCTGGATATTGGCGCAGCAAGGTTAGTGTTGCTGTAGTATTTAATACTTTTTGATGAAAAATGCCTCTGAATATTCTTCTCTGCCTCTGCCTCTGTTTTTCCGGAAAGATCTGCGCCTGTCTCTGTCTTTATAATCATAAATGCCTCATTTGAGGCTGTCATATAGACCCGGCACTTGGATTTAAGCAGCTCCTCAATTAACCTTAATCCATAAACAGAACCGCTTGCCCCTGTAATTGCAACAATAAAGGATTTCATTTTTTTATGATACCACAGCAGTTATATAAAATTTTCATCACTACTCCCAACCTCATCGCTTAATTGCACAATCATGCAAATTTATAATATTTATAAGTTCATAATGGGTTAGATTTTTGCTTTATTTTATGCTATTTTTTTACTAAATAAATCTGTAGGAGGCACTATGCGTAACTTAATAAAATCAAGCATCATCATTATAGGCATATTAAGTTCTGTTTTATTCATTAGAACTCCTTATGTCCATGCAGGTTTATTAAGCGGTTATTCAGGATGGACAGAGATGAGCGATTGCCCTGCCTGCGATTCTATAGTAAATTTTTCAGTATATCAAGCCAGTGATAGCAATTGGACTGATGATTCATTTTTCAGTTCAGTTAGCAGTGTCATAACTCAGTACGGGACACTTGACACAAGCGCTCAGTATATTTATATGTATCAGATAATTAATAAAGACCCTGTTACATCTGCTGAGGAAAATGTCTATAAACTCGCTGTAAAAACCATTGATAATATCGTTACATCAGGTGGGTATTTTGCTAACACAGTATTTTATGACGGCTTAGGAAATATTAACGGCAGCAATTGGAGTTTATCCAATCCGGACCCATCGTCGTTCCCTGGTGATGATCCTATTGATTCAATAACCGGTATTGGGAACGGCCAACCATCTACAATAGTCAGCACTACAAATATAAGCCTTGCTGTTGATAATGCAACATCGCAAAGCCCGTTCAGCCTTCAATATGCCTCAGGCGGATGTCCGGGGCCTACGTCGCCGTGTAATGTCTTAGTATGGAATTTCCCTTATCCTCAGGATATAAAACACAATCCGGACGGATATTCAACCGTTGTATTCCTGACGTCAAATGCTGCTCCAGCATATAATTTTGCTGAGGTTGAATCAATTCAGGGCACAGGCGCAGATGGTGAAGTTCCAACGGTTACACCTGAGCCTGTAAGCTCTATACTCTTTTTGGCAGGCGGGGCAACATTAGCAGGCAGACGCTATCTTAAAAGAAGAAAACAGATCTAACAATTCATACCTTCAGACAATTAATAAGAATCAGGCTTACATATCTTCAGTGAAGACGTGACAGCCTGTACTCTTTTGTTTAACATCTTACTGCCTTATCCCCTATCCCATATAATTCATACCAAAATCAGGCAATAAGAATTGTCATCGCGAGCAAAGCGAAGTAATCTGGTATTTTTGCGACAAGATTGCGAGAACTCTTCTGGTTCTCGCAATGACAAGCTAATCAATGTGCTGCAAGTTCTGAATCGGGAGTTGGATAAGCTTACAGTATTTCAATTATGATATAATAATTTTTAATGAACAAAAAGACAGTAATAGTTTTAATAATCATAGCAATAGCAGCGGGCATTCTCATAGGGGGCAACCTGGATAGATTCCTCCCCGGCAGGACCACTTCCAACTATACTTACATCCCAAAAGTCCCGCGTGACCTTGCCGGAGAAAGCAAGGCATTTTCAGACATAGTAAGGGCCATAAGCCCTGCGGTTGTGAATATCTCAACTACAAAGACGGTAAAGAGAGAGGCTCCTATTTCGCCATTTTTTGAAGATCCTTTTTTTAATCACTTTTTTGAGCCCTTCCGTGCTCCCAAAAAATTTAAAGAGCAGAGCCTGGGCTCAGGCGTTATTGTCTCAGAGGATGGCTATATAATCACAAACAACCACGTTATTGAAAAGGCTGACGAAATAAAGGTTATTCTTTATGATAAGCAGGAGTTTAAAGGAAAAATTGTAGGCTCTGACCCAAAAATAGATTTGGCGATTATAAAAATAAATGCCAAGGGCCTGCCGGCAATGAGGTGGGGCAACTCTGACGGACTTCAGGTTGGAGAGTTTGTCCTTGCCTTTGGAAATCCATACGGACTAAGCCACACTGTCACAATGGGAATAATCAGCGCCCTTGGAAGGGCAAATGTCGGGATTGCCGAGTATGAAGACTTTATTCAGACAGACGCAGCAATAAACCCCGGCAACTCCGGCGGCCCGCTTGTAAATATAAAGGGTGAACTCATAGGGATAAACACAGCTATCTTCTCGCGCACAGGCGGCTATCAGGGCATAGGATTTGCTGTGCCAAGCAATATGGCCCGCAGGGTAATGGAGCAGCTCATAAAAACAGGCAAAGTCACAAGAGGATGGCTTGGAGTGTCAATTCAGCATGTAACGCCTGAGCTTGCAAAACAGTTTGGGCTGAAGGACTCAAACGGAGCCCTTGTAAGCGACATTTTCAGTGGAAGCCCTGCTGAGAAAGCAGGCCTAAAGAGGGGCGATGTCATAGTTGAGATTAACGGAAAGCCTTTAAAGGATGTTGAATCACTCAGGAATATAGTGTCACAAAGCGAGATAGGCGGTACTGTTAAGCTTAAGATTATAAGAGGAGGAAAGCCGTTTTCCATTGAAGCAGTTGTTGCCGAACTGCCAAAGGAGACTGCGGAGGCAGCGCCTGAGAAGCCGTCAGAGGAGCCCGGAGGAGAAGGCGCACTTTCAGGGTTTAGTGTAATGGAGCTTACCCCTGATATAGCCAAGCAGTTAGGCCTGCGCAGGGAAGAAAAGGGCGTTGTAATTGTCAAGGTTGAGCCTGAAAGCATGGCAGAGGAGGCAGGTTTAAGAAAGGGCGATGTTATTCAGGAAGTTAACAAGAGAAGGATAAATTCCCTGCCGGATTTCAGCTCTGTAGTCTCACGGTTAAAAGAAGGTGATACAGTGCTTTTATTTATTAACAGAGGGGGTCAAAGGTTTTATATAACATTAAAGGCTTATTCTTAAAAAGGAAGGATACCACTACTATGATAAACAGAATTATATTTTTATTAGTCTTTACGTTAGGAGGATACCTCATAGGGCTTAAAGAAGGCATCCCCTATTATGGTATCGCTGTAGGCGCAGCTATAGGGTCGCTCGGAGTAATGCTTGAGATGTTTTTAGGCAAGGTTGGTTTCGGAGCCCTTTTTGGCGGAATTACAGGGCTTTCATTGGGGCTTATTTTTGCGAAGCTGCTTTACTATCCGTTAAAGGCGTTCTTTATTAATCTTGATGATATTTATGTGCCTCTTGCGCTGAATACATTCTTTGGCTATACAGGACTGCTTGTTGGGCTGAAAAAAGGCAAAGGGCTGGTCTTATCAGATATCTTTAGAGCGCTAAAAGGCGGCCCTGCAGAGGAGAATCCAAAGGTTATTGACACAAGCGTAATAATTGACGGCCGCATTGCCGATATATGCGAAACAGGCTTTATAGAGGGAACCTTTATCCTTCCTCAGTTCATACTTCAGGAGCTTCAGCATATTGCAGACTCTGCGGATTCGCTAAAAAGAGCAAGGGGACGCCGCGGCCTTGATATACTTCATAAAATCCAGAAGATGTCTAACCTGACAGTAAAGATAGTTGATGAGGACTTCCCCAATATAAAAGAGGTAGACGCAAAACTCGTTGCACTGGCGAAAATGCTCGGAGGAAAAATTATTACAAATGATTTTAATCTCAACAAAGTGGCAGAGCTTCAAGGCGTGGCAGTGCTTAATATAAATGAGCTGTCAAATGCGGTTAAACCTGTAGTGCTGCCCGGGGAGACAATGAATATCTTTATAATTAAAGAAGGCAAAGAGCCTAACCAGGGGGTTGCCTATCTTGATGACGGAACAATGGTAGTTGTGGAGAATGCAAGAAGGCTTATAAATAAGAACGCAGACGTCACAGTGACAAGCGTTTTGCAGACCACAAGCGGAAGGATGATATTCACCAAGATTAAGGAAGATTACGACAGGGAAGAAATGAAAATGGCAAGGCATTAATTAATGGCTAAGGGTATAATTGCTATTGTTCCTGCTGCCGGCATTGGTAAGAGATTCGGTTATCCACTTAAAAAGACTTTCTATGATTTTCACGGCAAGCCTCTTCTGATTCACACATTGAAGAGGCTTAATGAGGCGGACGCTGTCAGGGAGATTATCCCTGTGCTTGCAGAAGAGGACACTGAAAGAGGGTTTGAACTCTTCAGGTCTCATGGATTAGGCAAAATAAAGCGCATTGCCCCGGGAGGGAAAGAACGGCAGGATTCTGTTTATAGTGCGCTGCGCATGGTGAGGGACGAAGGGCTTATTATGATTCACGACGGGGTAAGGCCGTTTTTTAGCAATGAGTTAATAAAAAAACTTATAATAGAGCCAACAATTGACAGCGATATTGACGGAGTCGTACCCGGGATGCCCATGAAGGAGACTTTAAAAGAGGTGACAGAAGATGGCGTTGTTGTCTCTACCATAAACCGCGAGCGGTTCCGTTCAATACAGACACCGCAGGTCTTTCGGTTTGATATAATTATAAAAGCCTATGAGGAGGCTTATAAAAAGGGTATCTACGCAACAGACGATTCGGCGCTTGTGGAGAGAATCGGAGGGAAGGTAAAGGTCATTCCCGGTGATCCCTTCAATATAAAGATTACAACACCGGAGGATAAGGAGATAGCGGAGTATATATTAAGCAAAGTTGCAATTCAAAATTAGCATTGCAAAATTTAAAATGATAACTGATAATTTTTCATTATGCGTATAGGCATTGGTTACGACAGTCACAGACTTACAGAAGGAAGAAAGCTTGTTATAGGCGGTGTGGAGATCCCTTTTGAAAAGGGACTGCTTGGGCATTCTGATGCTGATGTCCTCTGTCATGCCATTATAGATGCCATTATAGGGGCCTTAGGTCTTGGAGACATCGGCAAGCACTTCCCTGATACAGATGAAAAATGGAACGGCGCATCAAGCATAGATATGCTGAGAACCGTAATAGAGTTCTCCAATGATATGGGCTTTGAAGTGTCATGGATAGACACGGTAGTAATAATAGAGAGGCCAAAACTCAGCCCTTTTATAGAAAATATGAGACATCGCATATCAGAGGCAGGCATTCCTATAAACGCCATTAACATCAAGGTTAAGACAAACGAAGGCATGGGTTATATTGGAAATGGGGAAGGCGCTGCTGCACAAGCAATATGCCTGCTGACACGGATAGTCGGAAAACGCTAATTAGGAGGCTTAATTGAAACACAAAGGGATTGTACTTATTATCTTAATCGCTATCGGAGCGATAGTCTTTACATTTCTTCCAAAGGACAGGACTCTCAAGGAGATTGCTGCAAAGGATGCGCCTGCGCCACAGTTTGAACTAAAGGATCTAAACGGCAATACATGGAGACTCTCTGACCTCAAAGGCAAGGTAGTGCTCCTTAATTTCTGGGCCTCATGGTGCCCGTCATGCAAAACTGAAACACCTTCCAAAGAAAGCCTCTATAAAAATATGGCGGGTAAGCCTTTTCAGATGCTTGGCGTGCTCTTCAGAGACGATGTCAACGATGCAATCGCATACAGGGAGAAAAACAGCCTCACTATCCCTGCGCTTAGAGACCCTGAGCATGATGTTGCCCGTGCTTATGGAATTACCGGCATCCCAGAGACCTTTATAATAGATAAAGACGGCATTGTCAGAGCAAAGATTATAGGGCCGAGGGATTGGAACAAGCCTGAAAACATAGCTTTGATTGAGCAATGGATGTGATAGGCTCTAAGTTCTAAATAATGGAAAATTAACATTTATCACTGCAAAATGATAAATGATAAATGTTAATTTTGAAATGAATTTGTTTAGAATTTTGAAATTAACCCTCTTCAGAAAGGTTCAACAAAATCATACCCTACGACAAACTCAAAGAACTTGCCTTATCGCATGGCATCTCTGCATTTGGCATTGGCTTTATAGACGACCTGAGAGGACGCTTTGACGCACTTCCAACTGACCAGACAGAAGAGCTATCTTATGGCATATCCATTGGCGTAAGGGTCTCTGATGCAGTGCTTAAGGGCGTGATAATAGGCCCGACTGTACACTATCTGCATCACTATAAGATGCTTAACCACCTGCTTGACCAAACAACATTGAGACTATCAATTGAAATACAGAATATGGGTTACCGCGCCATGCCCATACCGGCAAGCCAAATCGTAAACTGGGAGAAACAAATTGCCCATCTATCCCACAAGATGATAGCTCTAAGGGCAGGTATGGGCTGGATAGGAAGAAATAATCTGCTTGTGCATCCTGAGCTTGGCTCAAGGATAAGGATTGCCACTGTGCTTACTGATATGCCTCTTAAGACAGACAAGCCCATAGAGAGGGACTGCGGGGCATGCCGTAAATGCATAGATATATGTCCCGTGTCTGCGATAGGGGATACATATGAAGAATGGGATAGGATAGCCTGCCTTGAAAAACTGAAGTACTATGCGAAGGCCTTTAATGTAGGGCAATATATATGCGGGCTTTGCGTGAAGGTATGCAAGCCGTAGCTTAAATTCTAATTTTAAAATCCTAATTGCAAAATGAGGCTCTTGCAAAAGTCTTGCTTTGTCATTCCCGAGGTAGTAATCGGGAATCCAGTTTCTTTGAAAAACAAAGACTTCTGGATACCCGTTTTCACGGGTATGACGGCACAAGTCATTTTGCAGAGACTTTTGCAAGAGCCTCAAATGATAAATGTTAATTGATAATTGAAATATTGTTTAGAATTATAAATTAGGATTTTTGATTTCTATGGTTAATACCGCTACCTTCAAGGAAAGACCCCTGCCTGTCAAACTCTTTATTGGCATGCTCTCCAGTGAAATCCATCTGTTTGATAAACTAAAGACAATACTGTCAGATAACTTCGGCGCTGTTGATTTGGAGTCGCCTGTCTGGGAGTGGGACCATACAGACCACTACCTTAAAGAAATGGGAACAGGATTAAAGAGAAAATTTATATTTTTTGAGAAGCTCATAAGCCCAGGCGATATTTCAGGGATAAAATTAAAGACAACCGATATGGAAGGGCAATATATTAATGAGCACGGAGGAAGAA
>JACQXF010000010.1 GCA_016208855.1 Nitrospirota bacterium
AGATGCAAAAAATCACCTACACTCTTACGCGAAGAGCCACTATTTTGAACTGCTTGAACTGTTTTTATTTAAATTTTCTATATTCCACCCAATCAGTCATCTGCAAGACCTCGCCTTTTGGCGGAAACTGCACATCTGTCCAGGTATCAATAGTATAGATATGCAGGGTGATCTGCATATCCCTTCTTGGAATTGCCTTTGTGCTTGTCCATACTTTTTTATCATCTATATAAAATTCCACCTTGTCAGGATGCCAGTCAAAGCGGTAAACATGCCACTGCCTGATGTCAAAAGAAGGGTTCTCCCATAAGTACGAGTTATGATCAACCCCGTGCGTCAGCTTTTCAGGCGCTGAACGCCATGTGCTTATAAGCACAGAATGAGGTTTTGCTGTTATCAGCTCAAAATCAATCTCATCATGCGTCCCTGTTGTAAAGACATCTGTAATCTCACTGCATGCAAAAAAACTCGCCACAGCGCCAGGCATATCAGAGACCCTAATCCTTGCAGAAAATAAGCCGTAAGGAAACCGCTCCTTTGTATAAATAAGCCCTGAAGGATAAATTTTACTTTTAGACGAGCCTAATTTCAGATAATTTATGCCTGACGAGTTTGACACCATATCAGGCTCAGCCTTAAAGTTATACAACGAAAAAGTACCCATACCCCATACAGAAGAAAGCCGTTCAGAAGAAAAGTCCTCTCTGAAGGACTTTTCTTCCACAGCTTCTGCAATTCTGACCGGGGCAAGAGAAATGATAACCGCTAAGATAGCCGTAAAAGGGATTAACTTTTTCATCACCGCTCTCTTATAACGTTAAATCCTTCTTCTTATCTTCAAACTCTTCTTTGCCTATCTCCCCTTTTGCATATCGCTTCTTCAGGATATCAAGGGCTGTTTCGCCTCTTTCCTCGCCCTTTGTGCCTATAATCAGCTTAACTAAGTAAACTATGCCCAATATCACTAAGGCCCAGAAGAGAACCATAAAAAGCCCTCCTCCAAAGCCCATCCCCCATCTGTAATCCCAGTGCATAATGCCTCCCTGCTATTTCTGCTTTTCTACCCCTTCATGAAGCTTTTCAATCTGCTCTATAACCTTAAGCATCCTGTCCCCGAGCTCATGTATGTCGTCCATGATCTTTTTATCATAGCCTCCTTCTTTATGAAGCCTCTTCATAGCCTCTCCTTCAAGCATCTCCTTAATCATGGCCTTGCCGTCTTTTACCATGCGCGTGCCGCGGGTCATCATGTCTTTATCCAATTTTTTTGATATGCCCATCTGCCCAAGCATCTGAAGGTCTGACCCTTCAAGCGCCTGGCTTAACCCCACATCCATGCTGTGCATCATCGCATGCATATCATGGAGCCATTCTTTCTCCGCAGCCTGAAGCGGTATAGAAAAAAATATCAGCGCAAAAAATCCTATAGTTACTAAGGTCTTCATATTCCCTCCTTTTTGATCTAAGGTTAGCCTTTTACTTCTTCTTTTATCTGAAGATACCTTGCTATGCCTGAGCGGGTTATTAAACCTGCAAGCCTTCCACCCTCCATGACAAGAAACCTGCCTCTATCCTCCTGAATCATTCTTTCAAATATCTTATATACATCCTCATTGCCCGACGCAGTCAAGGACTCATCAAATGGCTGCATTACATCTTTGGCCTTTACATAATTCCATCGCTCCTTTGGTATGCCCCTTATCTCTCTGAGGCTTATCATACCAACTGCTTTTTCATCTGCTACAACAGGGAAACCTCCATAGCCATATTTTAAAAAGTACCCCTCAAAAAGCTCTGACAAAGGAGTATACTCATTGACTGTAACGATTTCTTTTGTCATAACATCTCTTACTTTAACTTCATTGAGGGTCTCTCTGAGGGTTGCCTGCTGGTAGCTTGACTGGGCTGCAGTATATAAAAACCATCCTATAAGCAGAAGCCACAAACTGCCGTGGTAGCCTGTAAAAAGGGAAAATATCCCAAAGAACATAAAAACAACGGCAATTGCCTGGCCTGTCTTTGAAGCCTTTCTTGTTGCCGAAATATAATCGCCGGATTTCTTCCAGAGCGCTGCCCTTAAGACCCTGCCTCCATCCATGGGGAAGCCGGGTATGAGGTTAAATATTCCAAGGATAAGGTTCACCTGCATAAGATAGAAGGCGATGGCCTTTAGCCCCGGATAACCATCTGATGCCTTAAGGAGCAGAAAAAATATCAGGGCAATCAGAAAGCTTGACAGAGGCCCGGCAATAGCCATATTGAATTCTACCTTTGGGCTTGGAGGCTCTTTTTTTATCTGCGATACACCGCCAAAGATAAAAAGGGTGATGCTTGCTATGGGAATTTTATATCTCCTTGCCACAAAGGAATGAGACAGCTCATGCGCTGTGACTGAAAGAAAAAGCAAAAGGGCAGCAACTACAGCCCTTAGCCAGTTGGTTGCCTTTGGAAGTTCAGGGGCTACTACAGGAAAATACTGAGTTGCCAGCGACCATGTTATTAACCCAAAGATTATAAACCACGAGACATGAAGCCGCACGGGTATGCCGCCTATCTTTGCAATCTGCCATGAACTTCCGCCAAACATCTCCCCCTCTTAAAGGCATTGTAGCAGACGAAAAAGCGGTGTGCAAATAAAGCTCTGGTAAACTACAGGATATCCTAAGATTAAATGTTCGACTTTTGGTCATTCCCGCTTGTCGGGAATCTCTCTTATTCCCCCTTAGAAAAGGGGGATTTTAGGGGGTTGTTAATAAAGATTCTTGACAAGCCAGAATGACAGAAAATACGGCACCCTGCAGTCAAGTTGCTATAAATTCATTTGTTAAAACGCATACATCAGGCTGACAACCCCGGCAATAATCTCTAATTCAGTTCTCCATGAAATGTTTGGAACGTTATCGCTTTTAAGCCTTTGCAGTGTATAGCTTCCGCCAAAATAAATCTTGGTATTTTGGGTAATCTCACGCATCATGCCAAGCCCTATATCAAGGCAAGTTCCTTTGGTATCAAATGTATATTGGGGCAGTCCGCTGTCCTCTGTCTCGCCGTCAGGATAATAAGAATAAGCTGCCCTTCCGTCTATTGCCCATTTATCCATCTTGTATCCAAGTCCAATGCCTACGCCTGTCCTCCAGAGGCTCACCTCCTCAATGCTTTCAGGCGCAGGGTTTCCGTTAAAGATAACATTGCGCCTCTTAAAGCGCATGCCATCCCATCCGCCTGTTAAATAAGTTCTGTAGTAAAAATTGTCAATATTGTCTTTATAGCCAACCCTAAAATCATAAAACTGTCCGGAGAATCTCATGTCATCTGTCTGAATCTGAACGCTGTTTTGCCTCCATTTTTCCTCCTCTTCCATGCCGAATATCCAGTCAGTAACAGCTCCAAGGAAAAAATTCCTGCTCAAAGAATACTCGCCCGATACCCCGAAGAGGGCCATATTCTGCTTGGAATCCGAGTCCATATTAGCCCCAAGATAATTTTCCCTCTCCTTAAACTTCACAACTCCGTAGCCGCTGTGCAGGCCTAAATGAAGATTACCCGCGTAAGATGTGCCTGTTAAAAATGCTGCCATTACCACCCAAATTAATAACATTTTTTTCATAACTAACCCCTCTTTATGCTTTATTGAAGATTATGTATGAACAGCGCTGCTAATTTCTTTTAGAATTAATATTGCCGCCTTTTTATCAAGCGGCTCATTGCCTGAGCCGCACTGAGAGTCCTGCACACAGGAAGGGCATCCGTCTTCACACGGGCAATCAGTTATTATCTTCTCAGTTGCAGCAAGCCAGTCTCCTATAACCTCAAGCCCTCTTCTTGTAAGCCCTATGCCTCCCTGATAACCGTCGTATATGAATATTGCAGGCAGAGAAAAATCAGGATAAAGCGGATAGCTTATCCCTCCTATATCACCCTTGTCGCACATTGCAAAAAGCGGAAGGGCTGATATTGCCGCGTGCTCAAGCGCATGAAGCCCGCCTGAAAAATCAAGATTTTTCCCTTCTATCTTCTGCCTTAATCCGCTTTCAAGGGTTATCCATAACCCCTGTGTGTCAAATGTCCATGAAGGAAGCTCCAGAGGGAAACGGCCTATCTTCTCCTGACTTATAAGCCTCTTCTTCCAGTAACCTATTACACCGTAGGTCGTCTTTAAATTTCCCCAGCTTATATTTTTTCTCTTCTCCAACTCATTAATCACCTCTGTCTCTTCATGCGTTATAGCCTGCGTATAGTAAGAGACTTCAACCTCCCTGCACTGTATTTTCAGGTTTTGCGGGTCAAGCGATAAAACCTCATATTGCCTTCCCTTGTGAAGATATATTGCCTCAGGATGCGCTTCTTTAAATATCCTTGTGCCGCTTATCTCTCCTATAAGCCTCTCTTTACTAAAAACCCTGAACGTCTCTCCAACCCCTCTGATACTAACCTCTCTTTGCGGGTAACGCCTTGTGGAAAACCATATATCGCCTTTTTTGCCTGCCTTAAGCATACCCTGAGCCTCAAGCTCATTAACTACAGGCATGAGATTCTCTGTGTCATAGATAGCGTCATCTTTTCTAAGATAAATCTCTGCTGCCAAGCATGGAAGATGCTGTTTTAGGATTGCCGGGTTTTGGGTATCTATAACAACCGCCTCATGGCTTCTGCTGAAAAAATCTTCAGGATGCCTCATGAAATACTGATCAAGCGCGTCTTTAATTGCAGCCATGATAATTAATGAATCCTGCCCGTGCCTTCCGACCCTTCCTGCCCTCTGCCATGTGCTTGCAATGCTTCCGGGATAGCCTGCAAGAATGCAGGCATCAAGCCCCCCTATATCAACTCCAAGCTCAAGCGCGCTTGTTGATATTACGCCTTTAAGCTCTCCATCAAAGAGCCTTCTCTCTATCTCTCTTCTCTCTGCAGGCAAGAAACCGGCCCTGTAAGGGCTGACTATCTTTTCATATTCAGGCGATGCCTCTGTAAGCCAGCTATACATAAGCTCTGTAATCTTTCTTGCCTTGGTAAAGGCTATGGTTTTTAAGCCATTGTCAAGGCAGAGCTTAAGCGCCTTTGTTGCAGCAGTATAAGCGCTTCCCCACGGATTTAAAAATACGATATGCCTCCCTCCGCGCGGGGCCCCGCTTTCGGCAATCAACTTAAAGTCAAGCCCTGTAAGGTTTCCTGCAAACTCTTCCGGATTGGCAATCGTTGCAGAGCAGGCAATAAACTGAGGGTTAGAGCCGTAATATCTGCATATCCTTCTCAGCCTCCTAATAACCTGCGCAACATGGGTGCCGAATACGCCCCTGTAAGCATGTATTTCATCAATAACAACAAACCTGAGGTTCTTAAAGAACTCAATCCATTTTGTATGAAAGGCATTAAGGGCAAGATGAAGCATATCCGGATTTGAAAATATTACATTGGGCAGCATCTCGCGGATCTTCTTTCTTTTGTACGCAGTAGTATCGCCGTCGTATATCTCTGATGAGTTAGAGATATTAAGCTCTTCCGTGAACTCCTTTAAAGTCTTTATCTGATCCTGGCCAAGCCCTTTTAACGGAAATAGATAAAGCGCCTTTGAGAGCGGCTCTTCAATAATAGATTCAAGCACAGGGATGTTGTATATCAGGCTTTTGCCGCTTGCAGTAGGGGTCATAGCGATAATATGGTGGCCTGCCCTTATGAGGTCAATGCCCCTTGCCTGATGGCTGAAGAGTTTGTCAATGCCCCTTCTTCTAAGCGCCTCTTTAATGCCCTCGTTTATTGGACTCTCAGGCTCTTTATACACAGCAGGCGCAGGCGCAATATAACGGTAGTGAGCAACCTCGTCTTGGAAATCCCTCTTGATTTGTTCTAAAACCGACTTAATTAAAGACATTGTTTCATGGATTGTGGGGTGACAAAATAGTGGTTCTTTTTCATTTTGTGTGGGTAGTTACTTCCCCTCCCTTGAGGGGAGGGGATTGAGGGGAGGGTGTCCTATGAAGCCTCTCCCTTATTACTTCAAGAACTCCTCTTGTATTTGTCAAAACCTCATTATCCCAAAAACGCA
>JACQXF010000113.1 GCA_016208855.1 Nitrospirota bacterium
AAGGTCTTTGTTTCACGTTAAATTTTCAAAGAACGATCCTTGACAACTGAAATTTACTGGATTAGGTAGAAATCGACTTCCTGCTTTCCCTCAGAATCGATTTTCTCTCCCCTGTCCTTATCCAACTATTATCCGTTTGCTGCCTTGACTCCTTTATAGGATGTCTTAACTCTGCACTAACTCAAGCTTCTCCTTCCATCTCTTTTGAAGCTCTTTTTTAAGCAGAGGATAGTCTTGTAAACTTTGCTCTGCATCGGTTAATGCAAAAGCCTCCTTTCTTGCAGCCTCAAGCATATCTATATCCCTTATTATATTGGCAACTTTTAAATCAGGCATGCCTGACTGCCTTGTACCAAAAAACTCTCCGGGACCTCTGATTGCGAGGTCCTCCTCGGCAACCCTGAAGCCGTCGCCTGTTGCCTCCATTACCTTAAGCCGCCTGCGCGCCTCCTCACTAAAAGGCGGATAAGCCATCAAAAGGCAGTAAGACTCGTATTTGCCCCTGCCGATTCTGCCGCGTAACTGGTGAAGCTGCGCAAGCCCAAACCTTTCAGCATGGATAATCAACATCAATGATGCATTAGGCACATCCACTCCAACCTCTATAACAGTCGTAGATACAAGTATATCAATACTGCCTGCCTTAAACTCTGCCATGAGACCTTCTCTCTCTTCCTGCTTTATCCTTCCATGGATAAGGCCGACCCTTTTGTCAGGAAATCTCTTTTTTATAGCCTCTGCGCCGTCAGTGGCGTTTTTAAGGTCAACCTTTTCTGACTCCTCAATAACAGGATACACTATATAGACTTGCCTTCCCTTAGCAAGCTCCCTGTTTATTATCGCATGAACCTGCTCTCTTTGCCCTGAAAAAAACACCTTTGTAGAGATAGGCTTTCTGCCTGAGGGAAGTTCGTTTATAACAGATATATCAAGGTCACCGTAGAGTGTCAGCGCAAGCGTCCTTGGAATGGGTGTAGCAGTCATGACAAGAATATGAGGATTAAAGCCCTTCTTCCTTAAGCTTGCCCTCTGCATAACACCAAATTTATGCTGCTCGTCAATTATCGCAAGCCCGAGGTTTTTAAATTTCACATCCTCCTGAATGAGGGAATGGGTTCCGACAATTATATTTATATCGCCGCCTGATATCTCCTCGAGAGGTTTTATTTTTGTGCCTGATGTTAATAGCGCAACCTTGACGCCAATTGCTTCTATCATTTTATGGATGTTTATAAAGTGCTGCTCCGCAAGTATCTCGGTAGGGGCCATGAGGCAGGCCTGATAGCCGTTATCAACAGCAATAAGCATGGCAATAAGCGCAACAACTGTCTTACCGCATCCTACATCGCCGTGCACAAGCCTGTTCATCGGCACAGGCCTGTTTAAGTCTGATATTATCTCTTTCACAACCCTGCTCTGTGCATTAGTCAATTTAAACGGAAGCATCTTGACAAACTCCTCAACAAGGAGGCTTTTAGCCTGAAAACTAACGCCCTCTTGCAGTATTTTTTTCTTCTTTGAAAGCGCCAGCCCAAGCTGCAAGAGAAAGAATTCATCAAATACAAGCCGCCTTTGCGCCTGTGACATTCCCCTCAGAAGCAGACTTATATCTGAAAATTTTTCAGGGAAATGCGCCTCTTTGATCGCCTCTCTAAGAGGCAGCAGACTTTGCCTCTCTATAATATCCTGAGGCATAAAGTCTTCTACCGCCGGGGCATATGAGCTTATTACATTAAAGAGCAATGTCCTCATCTGCTTTGGTGAGAGCCCTTCAGTGGCTTTATACACAGGGACAATCCTGCTTGTATGTATGAACCTGTCATTGCCTTCAAGAAGTTCAAAGTCAGGGTTCTCCATCTCAAGCCCGGCGCCGCCAAAAGAATTGCCCTTAACAACGCCGCTTAATATGGCCTTTTGGCCTTTCTCAAAATACCTCTTCATGTAGGGCTGATTAAACCACTTGCATCTAAGGAATCCTGTCTCGTCCCTTACGAGAAGTTCAAATATCTTGAATTTTTTTTTAGGCGTTGTAACAACCTCGGCAGAAACCACCTCGCCTGCAGTTGTCTCAATATTTCCATAAACGAGGCTTGCTATCTTCTTTAGATTTTTTCTGTCTTCGTACCGATAGGGGAAATAATAGAGGATGTCTTGAAGTGTTTTGACCTCAAGCCTTTCAAGGAGCGGCGCCCTCTTAGGCCCTACCCCTTTAACATATTGTATAGGGGTATCAATATCAGTCATTGGTTTATTAAGTGTCAGAGCATCAAAGTATCAAAGCAAATGAATTTCCTTATACTCTGACACTTTGTGATGCTTACTATCTCTTATCGTCCTTAATAGGCGGCTCTTCCATCTCTACGCCTGCCTCTTCTGTTCTCATCTTTTCGTATTCGGTGTTGCTTATTATGTCAATATCCCATCCTGTAAGCTTCATTGCAAGCTTGACGTTTTGTCCTTTTTTACCGATGGCTATTGAAAGCTGCTGGTCATTAACAACAACCATTGCCGTCTTCTCTTCCTCGTTTATGCCAATCTTCTCCACAGACGCAGGGCTCAGCGCTCTCGCTATCAGAATCCTTGGGTCCTCTGTCCACGGCACTATGTCTATCCTTTCCCCTTTAAGCTCTCTTACTATTGACTGAACACGCGTGCCCTTCATGCCAACACAGGCGCCGACAGGGTCAATCTGAGCATTCTTGGAGTACACAGTGAGCTTTGTCCTGTCGCCGGGCTCTCTTACTATATTCTTTATGACAACTATCCCTTCGTGTATCTCGGGTATCTCCATCTTAAAAAGCTCGGCAACAAAGTTAGGATGATTCCTTGAAAGCAGTATTGTAGGTCCCTTTGGCATAACCTTCACATCCTCTACGTATGCACGAATGGACTCTCCTCTTTTAAGGCTTTCATTAGGCAGTGTATCTTTAATAGGCAGCGTTGCCTCTGTCCTTCCAAGTGTAACAAAATAACATCCCTTCTCCTTGCGGATTACCGTGCCGCTTACAATCTGGCCAATTCTGTCTTTATATTCATCGTAAATGATTCCTTTTTCCGCCTCTCTTACCTTATGGAATAGCACCTGTTTTGCTGTCTGTGCCGCTATCCTTCCAAAGTCGTGAAATGCAATAGGGGTCTCTATATCCTCGCCTGCCTGCTTTGACGAATCTATCTCTCTTGCGTCTTTAACAGATATCTCTTCTTCAGGGCTTGTAACTGTCTCAACTATTTTCTTAAGAGCGCTCAGATTAATATCGCCTGTTTTGGGGTCAATCTTAAGGCTTAAATTCAACTTTATCCCGTATCTTTTTCTTGCTGCAGAGAGGAGAGCAGACTCCAGATTCTCTAAAATGGACTCCTTGGGTATCCCCTTCTCCTTGCTCATATGTTCTATGAGATTTATCAGTTCACGGTTCATAATTAATCTGTCACCTCCAGCCTTGCTCTGGAAATATTTGTATGCGGAATAGTCACTTTCTTATCTTTAGGCAAAAGCATCACTATACTGTCATCTCCTGCCTCAAGTATCTCGCCAATAAAAAACGTCTGATTCTCTATAGGGCTCTGCGTAATAACCCTCGCAGCCTTCCCGACAAACTTTTTAAAGTCTCCGGCCTTTCTCAAAGGCCTGTCAAGCCCGGGAGAAGATACCTCAAGCGTATATGAAGAGGCTATGGGGTCAGCAACGTCAAGATGCGCCTCTATCTCCCGGCTCACCCTCTCACAATCTTCAATGGTAACCCCGCCCTCTTTATCTATGAATACCCTGAGCACTGTCCTTCTGCCGCTGCCTGCAAGCTCAATATTGTCAACCTCTATGCCCATGCTATTCACAACAGGCTCTATAATCTCCCTTATTCTATCTTCCAAATCGCCTTTATTCATTGCCAAAAAAACAAAAGAGTGGGAGACCCACTCTTTAAAAATAACTGCCTAAATAAGACGGTAAAAGGTTACCATATTATTTATCAAAAAGCAAGGGGTGGATTTCGCCACCCCCTTCTTTTAAAATTTTTTTTGAAGCCTAAATTACTTTGCCGGAGCTGCTGGTGCTGGCTCTGCTGGAGCCGGAGCTGGCTCTGCCGGTGCTGCTGCCGGTGCTTCTGCCGGTGCCGGTGCTGGCGCCTCTGTGGTTTCTGGTTTCTTGCAGCCTATTGTAAGTGCAAAAGCTGAAACCATAACTAAAGAGAGCACCAATGCGATAATCTTTTTCATCTAAGTTCACCCCCTTTCAAATTATTGTTTACCTTATCCTCTTACTTCCTGCTTAAGTTGACACTTTTAATATCACATAATTCTTGAGATTGTCAAGAATTATTTTTTTGATTTTTTTGATTTAACCTTTGCCGGCTTTTCCCTTATCACTGCCTGTGCAGCAGCAAGCCTTGCAATAGGAACCCTGTAAGGAGAGCAGCTTACATAATTCATTCCAATATTGTGGCAGAATTCAACTGACTTAGGGTCTCCCCCATGCTCTCCGCATATACCAATCTTGAGGTCTTTCCTGGTCCCCCTGCCTCTTTCAACAGCAATCTTTATAAGCTCTCCGATACCATCAATGTCAATAGTTTGGAATGGATCGTCAGGCAGTATCTTCTTGCCAAGGTAATCAGGCAGAAATCCGCCTATATCGTCACGGGAAAATCCAAAACCCATCTGTGTAAGATCGTTTGTGCCGAATGAGAAGAACTCTGCAGTCTCGGCAATCTTCCCCGCAAGAAGCGCTGCGCGCGGTATCTCAATCATTGTGCCTGCCATGTGTGGAATATTTTTCAGACTGTATTTCTTCAGGGTATCTTTATATACACTGTCTACTACCTCAAACTGATTTGCAATCTCTTTAACATCACATACAACAGGTATCATTATCTCAGGATATACCTTCTTCTTCTCCTTAATCAGTTCAGCAGACGCCTCAAGTATTGCCCTTATCTGCGTCTCTGTTATTTCAGGATATGTTACCCCAAGACGAACCCCCCTGTGTCCCATCATAGGGTTGCTCTCCCTGAGCGCCTGTGCCCTCTTCTCAAGCTCCTCCATAGATATATTGAGGCTCTGCGCAAGACTCTGAAGCTGTTCCTGCTGATGGGGAACAAACTCATGCAAAGGCGGGTCAAGAAGCCTTATTGTCACAGGCAGCCCCTGCATTGCCTCAAGTGTGCCTTTGATATCCGCCTTCATGTGCGGAAACAACTCAGCAAGAGCTGAGCGGCGTTCTTCTGCTGTCTTTGAGACAATCATTTTTCTTAATTTAAAAAGCGGCTCCTCCGCCCCCTTGCCATAAAACATATGCTCGGTTCTGAAAAGCCCTATGCCCTCTGCGCCAAATGCCCTTGCCTTTCTTGCGTCTTCAGGCGTGTCTGCATTAGTGCGAACCTTAAGCCTTCTTACAGAGTCGCATAATTTCAGAAATGAATTAAGAAGAGTGCTCTCCTCTGAAGGGTCAATCATGGGAAGCCTTCCCTCATAGACAGCCCCTTTTGTGCCGTTAAGCGTAACCCAGTCGCCTTCTCTTATGATGTTATCTCCTGCAGCAAATTCCCTCTTTGCATAATCAATATGAATGCCGCCGGCTCCCACAACACAGCACTTGCCCCAGCCTCTTGCAACAAGCGCTGCATGGGATGTCATTCCCCCGCGGGCAGTGAGTATCGCCTCTGCAGCACGCATCCCCTCTACATCCTCAGGGTTTGTCTCCTCCCTGACGAGTATTACCCTCTTGCCGTCTTTTGCCCACTGCACTGCGTCATTTGCGCTGAATACAACCATGCCTGATGCACCGCCAGGACCTGCTGGAAGCCCTTTGGCAACAGCGCTCTTGCCTGCCTCTATCTTAGGGTCAATTATAGGGTGCAAAAGCTCATCCAACTGCGAGGGCGTCACCCTCATTATGGCTTCTTCCTTTGTAATAAGCCTTTCTTTATGCATATCAATTGCCATCTTCACTGCGGCAGGCCCGTTTCTCTTTCCAACGCGGCACTGAAGCATATAGAGCTTCCCCTTCTCAATGGTAAACTCTATATCCTGCATATCCCTGTAGTGCTTCTCAAGTCTCTTTTGATAATTAACAAGCTCCTTGTAAGCCTTTGGCATTGACTGCTCAAGGCTCATAAAATGTTTATTATGCTCATTCTTTGAATATTCGTTAACAGGCGCAGGCGTCCTTATGCCTGCAACAACATCCTCGCCCTGCGCATTAGACAGGAATTCTCCATAAAAGCTGTTATCTCCGTTGCCAGGGTTGCGTGTAAAACCAACCCCTGTAGCAGAATCATCTCCCATGTTTCCAAACACCATGGACTGCACATTGACGGCTGTTCCCCATTCATCAGGGATCTTCTCAATCCTTCTGTATGCCACTGCCCTTTTGCCGTTCCATGATGCAAAGACCGCCCCAATGCCTCCCCATAACTGCTCATAAGGGTCATCCGGGAATGCCTTTCCAAGCACATCCTTAACCCTCTGCTTAAACTGAAGGCAAAGCGTCTTTAAATCCTCCGCATCAAGGTCAGTATCGTTTTTTACTCCCTTTTTATGTTTTGCCTCATCCATAAGCCTGTCAAGCTGTCTGCGAATGCCCGTATCATCATGAGGCTCAATGCCTGCCGCCTTCTCCATCACAACGTCAGAGTACATCATAATAAGCCTGCGGTAGGCGTCATAAACAAAGCGGGGATTTCCTGTAAGCTTGATTAATCCGGGGATTGTCTTTTCAGTAAGTCCTGCGTTAAGGATTGTCTCCATCATTCCTGGCATTGAACTGCGGGCGCCCGACCTGATAGAAACGAGGAGAGGATTCACAGGGTCTCCAAATTTTTTATCCATCAGCTTCTCCACCCTGCCTAAAGAGGAATTGACCTGTCCTGTCAACTCTTTGGGATAGCTTCTTTTGTGCTGATAGTAATAAGTGCATACCTCTGTTGTTATTGTAAATCCCGGCGGTACAGGAAGCTGAAGCTCTTTATGCCCTGCCATCTCTGCAAGGTTTGCGCCCTTGCCGCCGAGGAGGTTCTTCATTTCTGCCTTTCCATCCGCCTTGCCGTTTCCAAAGAAATAAACATACTTCTTAGCCATTTAGTCCTCCCGAGTTATCTAAAAAATTAAATAAGGAATAACATCCCTCTAACGCAGTCAGAGGCTTACATTTTATCATAAAGAAAATGCTCTGGGCAAAGCATAAATGCAGATTTTACAATTAATTTTATTAATAACTTTATTTACCCTGCTAACCTTGAAAAATATCCAAGCATGTTGAACATGTCTCTAACAAAGGAGAGAAGCGCAAGCCTGTTTGCCTTGACTTCAGGGTCTTTGTCCATTACCATCACCCGGTCAAAGAATAAATTTATGGGGAGCGTTAAATCAAAAAGGGCAGTGTAGCTGCCTTCCTTTAGAGATTCTTTCACCTTGGCAGCAGCCTTATAGATCCCTTTTTCCGCATCTTCTGTTAATGAATCCTCCTTAAGTATTCCTTTCCCTGCCTTGGCAAGTATGTTATAGACCCTCTTTGCAGCCATAAGGAGCGCTGGAAACTCAGGCATCTCTTTAAACTCAGAGAGCGCATCCACCCTTCCGGCTATATCCTTTATGTCCCTGCCTTTTGTAGAAAAGACAGCATCTATCACGTCATGGCTGTATCCGTCCGAGGAAAGCATCCCCTCAAACCTCTGATAGAAGAATCTCATAACCTCCTCTGTCAGCGATTTTATTGAAGGGGAATAACCCTCAAGCGACTGCAATGCCTTGTCTATTAGAATATCCAAAGGAATTGGAATATCTTTTTTCATGAGTATATTTATTACGCCCATTGCCTGACGCCTGAGCGCAAAAGGGTCTTCAGAGCCTGTCGGAGAGAGCCCAAGCAGAAAGAAAGAGGCGATACTGTCAATCTTGTCTGCAAGTGATATTATGCTTCCCATTTCACCTGACGGCAGTGTGTCGCCTGAAAACCGCGGCATATAGTGTTCATAAATTGCCGATGCAATGTCTTTGTCTTCTCCTGAGTTTTCCGCATAGATCATGCCCATATATCCCTGCAATTCAGGAAACTCCCTGACAACCCCTGTAACAAGGTCTGCCTTGCAAAGCATCACTGCCTTAAGGAGCTTTTCTTTTGATTGCAGGTTTAGTTTTTCAGAAATAAATGAGCACAGAAACGCTGTCCTTTCAGCCTTTTCATAGATGTTTCCAAGCTTTTCATGAAAGGTGACTTTCCTCAGCTTCTCAACATAATCCCACAAAGGATGCTTCCGGTCTTCTTCATAATAAAATCTTGCGTCCTCAAGCCTTGCCCTTAAAACACGTTCTGCGCCTTTTTTTACTATGTCAGAGTTTTCCGCTTTTATGTTGCTTACAACTATAAAGTTAGGCATCAGATTTCCGTCTTTATCCTCTATGGAGAAATATTTCTGGTGGCTCCTCATTACTGTTATAAGAAGCTCCTTGGGAAGTGAAAGGTATTTCCTGTCAAACTCTCCAAGTATTACCGTGGGATACTCTACAAGGAATGTAACAAGATCTAATAATTCTTTATCTTCATGAACCCTGCATCCATGGGCTGCCTCAATCTTTTTTATCTCATTCAGTATTGTTTCTTTTCTTTCATTATAGTCGGCAAGGACATACTTATCCGACAGAAGGGCTACATACATCAGCGGGTCTTTTACCTCAAAAGGAAATGGAGAGATAAACCTGTGACCGTGTGACATATCACTGCTTTTTATGCCGTCAATCTCAAACGCAATAACATCTCCGCCTAATACGGCTGTAACCCATCGTATGGGACGGACAAATCTTAGGCTTTGACTGCCCCATCTCATTGATTTTGGAAACTGAAGGGAGGTTATAAGCAGCGGCAGGCTCTCTGAAAGCACATCATTTGTCATCCTGCCTTTCTCCTCAATCGTAGCAGCCACATACTCCCCGCGCTCTGTCTTTATAGTCATCAGGTTTTTTACGTCAATCTTACATGACCTTGCAAACCCTATAGCAGCCGGTGTAGGGTTTCCTGCGGCATCAAATGCAGCCTTCTTTGGAGGACCGACTACCTCCGTTACCCTGTCTTTCTGTTTGTCTGATACATTCTTTATAATTACAGCGAGTCTCCTTGGTGTTGCATACTCAAATGCCTCTCCAAAGTCTATGCCTGCATCAGTAAGAAATTTTTCAAGCACGTCTCTCAATTGTTTCACGCCTCCAAGGACAAACCGCGCAGGGATCTCTTCTGTGCCTACCTCTAAAAGCAGCGACGAGTGATGAGTGACGAGTGACGAGTTATTCATAGTTTTAATTATTTCTTAGATAGTTAGCTATAATATTCAAGTTTTTACTTTAATAATGGAAAGTTCATTGATTCGCGTAATTTTAAATATCCTTCAGCGCATTGTTTGGCAAGGCTTCTCACCCTGGCGATATAAACAGTCCTCTCTGCAACGCTCAGCGCCCCTCTTGCATCAAGTATGTTAAAGGCATGCGAACATTTAAGGCAAAAGTCATATGCGGGAAACACAAGTTCCCGTGACAAAAGCCCCTGCGACTCTTTTTCATACATATCAAAAAGGTCAAAGTACATATCTATATCAGCCTCATCAAAGTTATATCTTGAGAACTCAACCTCTGTCTGATGATGCACATCGCCATATGTTATCTCTTTTGTCCATTTGAGATCAAAAACATTGTCAACTTCCTGTAAATACATGGCAATCCGCTCAAGTCCATATGTAATTTCAACTGAAACAGGCTTTAGCTCAATGCCTCCTACCTGCTGAAAATACGTAAACTGGGTAATCTCCATACCGTCAAGCCATACCTCCCACCCAAGCCCCCATGCCCCAAGCGTGGGGGATTCCCAGTCGTCTTCAACAAAGCGTATATCGTGCCTTTGAAGGTCAATATTTATTTCTGCAAGGCTCTTAAGGTACATGTCCTGCACATCGGAAGGAGACGGCTTAAGTATTACCTGATATTGATAGTAGTGCTGAAGCCTGTTCGGGTTTTCTCCGTATCTTCCGTCAGTAGGCCTGCGCGAAGGCTCAACATAGGCTGCCCTCCACGGCTCAGGGCCAAGGACCCTGAAGAATGTAGCCGGATTAAATGTCCCTGCGCCTACCTCTATATCATACGGCTGATGTATTACACACCCCTGCCCTGACCAGAAAGAATGCAGTTTTAAGATTAAATCTTGCAGATACAATATAGTTAGTCCTTAAAGTTAAATTGATATTTTGTCAGCAATGATGCCATATAAATATAAAGGACATCCTATGCTTTGTCAAACAAAAAGCCTTTACCGAAAAATAAAGGTTCTTTCTCATTGTAAATATCCAATTGTATTTTGATGGCATCAACAATCCTGAGCATATCTCCTTTTGAAAGAACACCAGCATATTTAATCAGTCGCAGCTTACTTACAGTAGCCAACGGTGAGACGCCTTATTTCATAAGGATATAATCATAGTCAAGCACAAAAAAAACGAGGCAACACCGGAGACATCTTAAAACATTATCAGGGACTGCCGCGAAGACATGTTCAAAAGAAGAACATGATTTTGAATGCCGCTGATTGTGAAACTAAGTTAGAGTATGTTTTTTGTATCGCAGCTGCATATGACGGATTTCTTTTAAAATCCGTAAAAAGTGGGTTTTTGCCCTTGACAAGCGGAGGCCTTATAAGTGTTATCTGCTATTTTTGATTACCTAAGTAATTCTATAAATCTATCGATTGTAAGATCAGCATCTCGTAGAATACTTTTCAAGGTCTTGGGATGGAGGATTTTACCTGAATGATAAGGAACTGTTGTTCTTTTCCCCTCTTTGTTTTTGTATATCTTATGACTCCCGCTCTGTCGTGAAAAGAAAAATCCTGCTTTCTCTAATGCCCTGATTGTCTCAGCAGCCGTCACTCTCGGTAACTTCTCGGTCATACTGCTACTTCCATCAGAGTCAAACTCACGGATTCAGATTGTGGAATTTCTTCACCGCTTTCAATCCTGTCTTCAATATGGAGTCGAATAGCATCTTTGATGTTTTCTAAAACTTCTTCATATGTATCTCCCTGAGTGTAGCAACCCTGAAGTTCTGGACAAGAAGCAAAATAACCGTCACTATCTTTTTCAATAACTACTGAAAATTTATATATACTCATATTCCCTCCTCTCTCTTTAATAACTGAATTATAACAAATAAAGGCCAGTTACGGCTAAGGAGGGAATTACTTGACGACTTTGAATAGTAAATCTCTGCCAAATAGCATATTCAGAAATACGGGAGCACGCTTCGGTTCGGGTCATAGGGTCAGGTCTTGTTTCTTGCATTAGCTATCTCAGCAATCTGCTTACTACAGAATAGTGAACACCTATAAAATCTGCAACCTCTTTCTGCGTATATCCATATCTTTCCACTGCTTTTTTTTGCTCTCTTATTCCGTTTTCTCTTGTCTTTTATTGTGCCTTCGCCAAATATTTTATCAAGCTCCCTATTCGCAACGGTCTCGCCATGCGAATA
>JACQXF010000120.1 GCA_016208855.1 Nitrospirota bacterium
AAGCTGTTGCTATCGATCCCGTGCCGTATAAAGCAATGGTCAAGCAAGTGAGGCGATAATTTCATTGAATACTACACCATATATTGTATCTACTGGAGTCAAGGGGATACCCCATTAAGTTTTTTATAGAAAAAAGTCCTTTCTTTTGTAGCAGGTTTTTGGCAAGCAGATAATGCCTCATCAATCAGAGGCCATTGCCTGTGCTCCTTGCTTAGGAGGTTTGGCTCTCCTGCGTAAGTGAGAGATTCAAACGCACTAATTATTCTCAGGGGAATGGCTTTAGGAAGGTTGGTTTCCGTGTCTCCATGCACAAAAAACATGGGGCCGGGATATTCAGCCTCGTATTCTCTCCATCTTGTCTTATGAAAGCCAAGGACTGTGCCTGTTTCATAATCAGACATCCCATTTAGACAGGTCATTTTCCAGCCCATAAGATTTGCAGAAAAACGCAGGCATGCCGAGGCATGGCCTATATCAAGGTTGCAATACCTGAATGCCCGCTCCCCGTATTTCCACGCCTCCCTCCAGTAAATGCTGCTAAGCCCCAGAAGAAAACCTTCTGCTTTAAAATGGCCTTTGATATCTGACCAAAACACATCATCAAAGGATGCCCTCAATTCAATGGCATGAAAGAAGGGGTTATAGTGAAATACGCCTCCCTTGCTGTTGTTTTCTTTAACAGGAGGAAGGACCAGATATGCCTCTTCAGGATGGAGGTTTCCGCTTGAAGGATTCATCCTGAGCGCCCATGATGCGCCTCCGAAGGACTTCCATGCTGAAAGCCCCATTGACAGCTCAAGGAAGCCCGCAATGTTTGGCAGTGTAAATGACCTCGGTTCCGAGCCTCCATAAAAAAGGGCATGATAGCTACCCTCAGGGTCTGACTTCAAAAAAGGAAGTCTTATTAGTGGCGAGCCTTCATATCTTCTGAATGGGTTAGGCTCATTTGCCCAGTCAAGAAAGCCAGGTGATTTTGCATAATGGTTCGGGTGGTGCTTTGTTGCCTCGTGATAGTTTATTACAGTATCTGATAATTGCTGCTTCATGGCTTTTTGACTTTCAAATTTTCTGTGATACACTTTTTTAAAGAAAGACTCTTCATATCTTAATTATAGCTAATGGGTAAGAGATGACATTAAAAGATGAAAAGGAGGAAATACATTATGGGAAATCCATTTGTACATATTGAATTGCAAACGCATGACCCTGACAGGACGAAGAAGTTTTATTCAGGCTTATTTAATTGGAAGCTTGAAGATATGCCGGATAAAGGCTATACGATGATTGAGGTTGGAGAAGGTACAGGCGGAGGCATGATGAAAAACCCTCTCCCTAATGCTCCGGATCATTGGCTTCCATATATAATGGTGGACGATATCAGGGCATCAACCAAGAAGGCAGCGTCTCTGGGAGCAGCAGTCAGACAGGATGTTACGGAGATTCCTGATTTTGGATGGTTCAGTGTAATTACAGACCCTTTAGGCGCAGTATTTGGACTATGGCAGCCAAAAACCGGCAAATAAATACTTGAACTTTTTGCGATACATCTCTTTGCCTGTGCTGTCAATTGCAGAGGCATATGTATGGCTATCCATAAAAGAAGGCTGGGGAAAACCGGTATTGACGTAACAATAATGGGCCTTGGAGGCGAGGGGGTTTTGAGGACTTATGGCTATGAAAAGGAGGCATACAGTCTCATAAACAGGGCCATAGACCTTGGCATAAACTACTTTGAATCTGCAAGGGCATATTCGGGCAGTGAAGAATATTACGGCATGGCGCTAAGGGAAAGAAGAAAGAACATATTCCTCACCAGTAAATCCCATGCACGTCAAAAGAAAGAGGCCCTTGAGCATTTAGGCCAGAGCCTTAAAAACATGAATACTGATTATCTTGACCTGTGGCAGATACACGACGTAAGGACAGAGGAAGATGTAGAGGAAATATTCAGCTCTGGAGGGGCATATGAAGCCTTTCTCGAGGCAAAGAAAAAGGGGCTTGTAAGATTTATAGGTATTACAGGGCATCATGACCCTCTCATTATCAGGCAATGTATTGAGAGATATGACTTTGACACAGTACTCATTCCTGTAAATGCTGCTGAGCCTGCATACAAGAGTTTTATTGACAAGGTAATTCCTGCAGCCAATGCTAAGGGCATGGGTATTGTGGGTATGAAGATTTATCTCAGGGGCATTGCTTCACGGCTTCCGTTTATTAATACAATGGAGCCTTTTTTCCGCTTTGCCCTCTCTATGTCAATAACTAATGCAGTTATAGGATGTGATAATGCAGCGCAGCTTGAAGAAAATGTAGGTTTTGCAGAATCCTTTGTGCAGATGGACGATAAAGAGGCTGATTCTTTTATTGATGATGTTGCTCCTTATGCACAGAGGCTTATGTATTATAAGCCGTGAGGCTTGCAAATAATGAACAGACTAATTAAAGAGAAGTCTCCATATCTCAGGCATTCTGCCGGCCAGAAGATAGACTGGTATCCATGGGCTGACGAGGCATTTGAAATGGCAAAGGCAGAGGATAAGCCCGTATTTTTAAGCTCAGGCGCCCAGTGGTGTCACTGGTGCCATGTAATGGCAAAAGAGTGTTTTGAGAATGAGGATGTTATAAGGCTGCTAAATGAAAATTTTATATGCATAAAGATTGACCGCGACGAAAGGCCTGAGATAGACAAGAGATACCAGCAGGCCGTAGGCGCTATGGGCTTCAGCGGCGGATGGCCGCTTAGCGTATTTCTACTGCCTGACAGAAAGCCTTTTTTCGGAGGCACCTACTTTCCCCCTGATGACGGACTTGGAAGACCAGGATTAAAAAGCATCCTTAACGCCATAAGCAACTTCTATAAATCAAAAAAAGAGGATGCCGCCGAATACAGCGAAAAGCTTCTCTCTCATCTTAAGACAAAATCCCTGTTGGAAGGAGAAATAAACAAATCCATTTTAGATGAGGCATTATCAATTATTCTCTCTCAGCATGACCCGCAAAACGGAGGGTTTGGCAGCGCCCCAAAATTCCCCATGCCTGGTGCAATAGAGTTGTTAATGAGCAGATACTTCTTCACAAGAAACGGGCCTCTTGGATTTGCCGTAAGAAAAACCCTTACATCAATGGCAAAAGGCGGCATCCATGACCAGATTGGAGGCGGTTTTCACAGATACTCTACTGACGAGGCATGGATAATACCGCACTTTGAGAAGATGGCAGAAGACAACGCATGGCTTCTGAGAAACTACACTAATGCCTATCTTATTTTTGGAGATGAATATTTTAAAGAGGTTGCCAAAGGGATAGTCAGCTTTATCAACGAAGTCTTATCTGACCCTGACGGAGGATTTTATGCAAGTGAGGATGCTGATGTTACGCCTGAGGATGAAGGCGGATACTTTACCTGGAAGGCTGAGGATTTTAAAGGGCTCCTTGATGAGGATGAATATAGTATTCTATCCATGCACTATCTGCATAAAAAAGGCTCAATGCATCATGATGAGGCAAAGAAGGCGCTCTTTGTGGCAATGGAGCCTGAGGAGATAGCCAAAGCAAGAGGCATGGATTTAGAAAGGGTTAAAGAAATAATAATCTCAGGCAGAGGCAAACTCATTAAAGAGAGGCAGAGGCGCATTGCTCCTGTTATTGATAAAAGCCTTTATACATCGCTAAACGGAATGCTTATAACCTCCTGCCTTAGGGCCTCCATGGCGCTTAGGGATGAAGCGCTAAAGGACTTTGCGCTTAAGAGCCTAAAAAGGATAACAGACATTCGTTATATCAATAATGAGCTTCTTCATACAGAAGGTATAAAAGCGCTGCTTGATGATTATGTTTATTTTATTGAGGCGCTAATCTCTGCATATGAATGTACAGGCGATTACAATTATCTTGGCAGGGCTGATGCGCTAATGAAGGATTGTTTAGGAAAATTCTGGGATTATAAGGAAGGGGGATTCTTTGACACAAAAGAGGATGTGCTCGGGTTAAGATTAAAAGGCATAGAAGACACCCCGCATCCATCAGCAAACTCAGCAGGCATTATAGTCTTGCTTAAGCTTTATCATCTTACAGATAATGCAGCGTATCTTGAGAAGGCAGGGGAGGCCTTAAGGGCCTTTTCTTTAACATCAAAAAATATCGGAGTTCACGGAGGATATTACCTTTGTGCCCTGAATGCATATTTTAATATGCTTAAGCTTACCTTATATACATCTCCGCAAAGAGAGATGTCTTTAGCTGTCCTTTCATCGTATATTCCTTATGCCGCTATCTTTTACGGAGAAGACAAGGGATATGCAACCGTGTGCTTTAACAATACATGCTATGAGCCGATTTATGAGCCCGAGAGACTAAAGGATTTTTTTAAGTCCACAACTAACTTGATGCCTTGATATGTAACTGCAACAGAAATAACCGTATGCCACGCTTGCCATTTACAGAGGGAAACCGCTTACGTATAATTCATGTAAGGTTTATTATTAATTTATTCAGGAGGAAAACATGGACACAATTGAATGCATCAGGACGAGAATGAGCATAAGAAAATTTAAGCCTGAGCCTGTTTCAGAGGAGATGCTTTTAAAGGTTATTGAAACAGCACAGTGCAGCCCTTCTTATAAAAACAGCCAGCCATGGGAAGTTGCAATAGTGTCAGGCGAGAAAAAAGACGCTTTGTCTAAGATTCTTATAGACCTTCTTGAAAGGGGTGTTAAACCTGCCCCTGACCTTCCTGAACCGGGGGTATGGCCAGCGGAGCTTGACAAAAGGATAAGAGACCTTCTAAAGAGAAGGAGCGAGAAGTTTGGCATTGACCTTAGTAACCCAGATCTTATAAAAAAGGCTAAGACAGCAAACTTCAGGTTTTACGGCGCTCCGCACGCAGTCTTTCTATTTCAGGACTCATCGCTTAGTCCATGGTCAATACTTGACATGGGGATGTTTGCCCAAAGTCTTATGCTTACTGCCCATGCCATGGGGCTTGGCACAGTGCCTCAGGCATTTCTTACTGACTATTCAAAAGAGGTGAAAAGTTTCCTTCAGGTAGATGATTCAAAAAGGTTAATTTTAGGCATATCCATCGGTTATCCAGACCTTGAGGATAAGGCAAACAGCTTTAAAAGCACAAGGATTGATACAAAAGAGATACTTAGATGGGTTAAGTAATTAAGGCTGGACAGGTTGTCCGAATGTTTTACGACTTCATCTATTCTGTTGATCTTCCCCCGGAGCGGAGGGAAGAATGCGTTAAATTAGCGGTGGACAATAGTCCGTCCGCTGGAGTGTTTGGTTAGTCGCTGTGTAGTTTTTGTCAAATCAAGCAGTGACCGCAATGCGTCATTTACTGCGGCTGAATCAACAAATGCCTTTGCTATATCAGGCTCAAGCATGACAACATTGGCGCCTTCCTCTAAAATGCATTTGTAATACTTACCACGAACAGCTTTTGAATAGTCAAAGTTGTATTCGGGGCGTAATTCATCAACGGCTTTCTTTCCTTTAGCTTTCATGTTTTTTCCTTTCATGCGCGGTTGCAGCCCGCGCGCTGATAATACGTATTGTTTTTCCCCTCTCGGTATGTGATACCACAAGCAGACGGCTACGAGAGGAATAGCCAACAGTTATTAATCTTTGCTCGCCCATAGAGTGATCCGGGTCATCAAAAGTTGCTGATAATGGGTCATAAAATACTGTTACAGCTTCATCAAATGACACCCTGTGCTTTCTAATGTTCTTTTTTGCTTTTCCCCTATCCCATTCAAATTGCATATATTTAATTGTATCATAACGCTAAGCTGAATAACGAACGCCACTACCGTCTTGATTTATTGGAACTTCCTAACTGTATATCATACATTTTGCTGATGTTTTAAAGGCGCATCTTGGGTCGATCATCTCAAAAGACCCATAAAAATAATAGCTGTGTGCAGGGCATCCCCCATTGCAGGTTGAATAATGCCCGCAGGCAAGATTTCTGCATCTGTTTTTTCCATTGCACTTCATAGAAAATATTTCTATTTGTTCTTCTATCTGTTCAATAGTGTCTTTAAAGATATTTCCAAGGCAGAACTCTCTGAAACCGGCAAAGAGGCTGCATGGCAATACTGCCCCGTCAGGCATTATGGCAACTTTATTTATGCCTGCATCACACCTTAAGTCCCCGCCTTTATAGAAGCCTGATGCAGCCACAAATCCAACATCCATTGACTCTTTAGCCATTGTCTTTAGGCTAAGATAAAAGTCATAAAATGCAGGGAAGGAGATACCAGAGGCAACATCTGTTCCCATTATATCCTCATGCAGTATGTAATATCTCTTTGTCCCTAATTCAATAAGATAGTGAAGCAGGTCATCTATCTCGGAAGAGTTTTCTCTTGTCAGTACTGTCTTTACAACAGGCTCTTTGCCTTCAGAAATCAGGTATTGAAGCCCGCTCAGGAGCTTTGAGAAATTATCAGAGCATGTTAATTTGTTATGGGTCTCTTTAGCGCCTTCAAGGGAGAAGCCGATGTTTAAAAGATTAGTAGGAATGCCGGCGAGCCTTCTTATAACATCAGGCGCACTGCCGTTTGTGCTTAGGTTTAAGGCAATGCCGCAGTCTGCTGATTCTTTAATAAAGGCATCTATCCATGGCATAAGCGTAGGCTCTCCTCCGAGGAGGTTTATCTCTGAAACCCCTGTCTTATGGAGGATGTCAATAAGCAATAATGCCTTTTTAGCATCTATGCCCTCTGAGGCGTAAGGAGGCAAAGAATGGTTAAAACAGAAACTGCATTTTTGGTTACAGGTTAAATTAGGATAGAGCTGAATAGAAGAAGGGAAATGTATTCCTTCTTTTTTAGTGCGAAAGTGCCTTAATTTTGTCATGCCCGAAGCCTGCCCTCGAATGTCGTAATCGGGGGTTCGCAATCGGGCATCCAGTGTCTTTGGTTTCTGGATTCCCGCTTTCGCGGGAATGACACTTTCATTCCCCTTTATGCTTTGACAGCAGGTTTTTTGCTTAACAGGAGCTTTTGCACTTACAGGTAGTTGCTGATTTCCTTGATACTTTTTTTATTATCATTTTTCTCCTCCGTTTAAGAATTTGCACAACCTGTTTTATGATTTCATTATATCATACGAGGCGCACTTGTAAAGGTCTCTGCCAAATGAATCGCCAAGAGTCTCTGCCCTGTACCTGCATCCCCCTCGGCAGGATTCAATATGCTCACAGTCGCACTTTAAATCAGAAAGCCGGATAGGCCTTATCCTTTGCCAGCATCTCCTTAGCCCTTCCTCAGCGCTTCCAACTGTGCTATCTGAGTAGAAGGTGCATTTAGCTGCCCTGCCGTCTGCCATTACAGTCATCAAGTGCAGGCCGCAGGCAAAGCCTGGTTCGCTTCCGTGTATGCCTCCGCCAAAGCCATAGTTCAGGCAGCGGGCTGCATCCACAGACGCTGCTTGAAATTCAGGATGCCCTCTCATCCTTCCTGTAACAGATGGGATGTCAACGCTCCACTCCTTTATGCCCATACTTTTAAATAACTTCTCCATCTTATCAAAATCCTGTAAGTTCTTAGAGTGAACCATTGTGGAAACAGAGACCTCATAATTAAGGGCAAGGCAATCTTCAATTGTTCCTATTGCCGCCTTATAAGTCCCTCTGCCCCTTAAAGAGTCATGCGCATCCTCAAGGCCGTCTATGCTAATCTGAAGCTCGTCAACATTAAGGGTTTTTATAATCTCTTTTTGTAATAATACCCCGCTGGTAAAAAAAACCTTTCTAAGGGAAAATTCAGGAAGCATCCCGTTAACTTCCGTAAACCTGCTATGAAGAAGCGGCTCTCCTCCGGTTAGAAGAACCCTGAGGCCCTGCATCTCTTCAAGCTCAGTTAAGATATTTTTTATGCGCTCTATGGAAAGCTCCTTGAAATCTGTATCTCCTATATAGCAGTGCCTGCATTTAAGGTTGCATCTGTTTGTAATCTGAAGCTCAAGGTATC
>JACQXF010000126.1 GCA_016208855.1 Nitrospirota bacterium
AGCAGTAGTCTTTTGCAAATGGTGCCTCTCAAAAGAGAGACCCATAAGGAGGACACAAAACTGTCTTTCCTGCTTAAAGACTCGTACTAACGATTATAAACTTCTTTACCCATTCCTATGGGTGAGGATTATACCAGGAGAAGATATGGCATTAATAAAGATCTTTTTTGATATCTTTATGCATCTTGATAAACACCTGGATGTGGTCATACGTGACTTTGGTATGTGGACATACCTTATACTGTTTCTTATTATTTTTTGTGAAACAGGCCTTGTAGTAACGCCTATCCTGCCCGGAGATTCACTTCTTTTTGCAGCAGGCGCCTTTGCGTCAATTGGCTCTCTTAAGGCAAGCTGGTTATTTGTCCTTTTAACTGTAGCAGCTATTTTGGGCGATACTGTGAACTACTGGGTAGGGCACCTTATAGGGCCAAAGATTTTTCATAAGGAAAATGTCAGGTTTCTGAACAGGGAGTATCTTGACCGAACTCATAAATTTTATGAGAAATACGGGGGCAAGACCATTATATTTGCCAGATTTGTCCCTATAGTCCGCACATTTGCCCCTTTTGTTGCCGGCATCGGCAGCATGACCTATTTACGTTTTATTATTTACAATATTGCAGGCGGTATTATCTGGATTGCTCTCTTTATCTTTGGGGGCTACTACTTTGGAAACATACCTCTGGTAAAGAACAACTTCACTTTTGTCATAATTGCTATCATTATTCTGTCAATAATGCCTGGTGTGGTTGAGTTCCTGCGTCATCGCTATAGCCGAAATTCATAATCATAGAATTCAGTAGTTGCTTTATAGGGATGGAAAGGTATGAATACCTTTCCATTGTTCTTTAATTGCATTCTTAGGGTGGACAGATATAGCGCAGAGAGATAAAAAACAAAAATGGCGGGTTATTTTCTCCCGCCATTGCTTACTCAGGGGGGTTTGGCCGCCAAGCTTAAAAACACACCTGAGATAAATAAAAACACCTTTACTGTCTAAAGTATTATTCTGTGCTGAAGTTCATTCAGGAAAGCTGGATTAATTATAACAGTCTTAGGGATATCTGTCCACAGATTTTTTAGCTGCACTAATTTTATTTGAAAATCAATCAGTTACATATAAAGCTTAAGCGTTTTTCTGACATCCCCCATAGTCTTAATAGCTATATCTTTTGCCTTTTCAGTACCTCTAAGGGCTATCTCCCTAATTAAATCAGGCTTCTCAAGGAAGACCTTCCTTCTATTCCATATAGGCTCAAGGAGATTAAATATATTTTTTATCAGTATACGCTTGCAATCAAGGCAGCCGATTCCAGCAGTGCGGCAGCCCTCTGCAACTTCTGCCTGCTCTTCTTTTGTTGAAAATACCTTATGAAGCTGATATACAGGAGAGAGTTCAGGGTCGCCTTTGTCAGTGCGTCTTACCCTGTGGGGGTCTGTCATCATTGTCTTTATCTTTTTTTCAACCTCCTCAGGCGTGTCACTTAGATAAATACAATTATCATAGCTCTTGCTCATCTTCCTGCCGTCTAAGCCTACTACCTTTGGAAATTCAGTTAAAAGCCCTTCAGGCTCAGGGAATACCTCTCCATAGAGAAAGTTAAATCTTCTGCATATCTCCCTTGTTATCTCAAGATGAGGCAATTGGTCAACTCCAACAGGCACATGCTTTGCTCTATAAATCAATATATCCGCCGACTGCAAAACAGGATAGCCTAAAAACCCATAAGTACCCAAATCTTTGTCTTTTATCTCCTCCTGTTTTTCTTTATATGTTGGCACACGCTCAAGCCACCCCAGAGGCGTCATCATGGAAAGCAGTACATGCAGCTCTGCATGCTCAGGTATCCATGACTGAATAAATATAGTTGACTTCTCAGGGTCAAGGCCTGCAGAGAGCCAGTCTATGAGCATGCCATGGACATAGTCTCCTATCTTTGACGTGTCTGTATAATGCGTGGTAAGGGCATGCCAGTCAGCAATAAAGTAGTAGCACTCATATTTATCCTGAAGCCTCACCCAGTTTTGAAGCGCACCTACAAGGTTTCCAAGGTGAAGCCTTCCGCTTGGCTGCATACCGCTAAGGACTCTATCCACTCATCCTCCTATTAAAAGGCGAACAAGCAAGATAACGACAGGGAATACTAAGTAGCTTGTAACACCAAGGAAAATTAGCCCAAGCAATATGAGAAATCCGTAAGGCTCAATCCTGCTGTAGGCAATCGCCTGTCTTGGGGACAAAAGACCCATAAGAATTTTGCTTCCATCAAGCGGCGGCACAGGAATAAGATTAAACACCGCAAGACCGACATTCAGTACAACGCAGTATCTGAGCATTAAGACCAGCGGAATGTAAATTTCTTAAGGAAAAACAGAAAAAATAAGAAGCGTTTTATATAAGAGAGCGGATATTGTGGCGATTATAAAGTTGGCTCCAGGCCCTGCAAGGGAAACCCACATCATGTCACGCCTTGGATTTTTAAGATTATAAGGATTCACAGGCACCG
>JACQXF010000007.1 GCA_016208855.1 Nitrospirota bacterium
CTGCGGTCAAGACATTAAACTTGTGGAGTTCAAGATTTGCCTTTAGCACTTTAAGGATATCAGGGTCGTCGTCAACTAAAAGTATTGATTGACTCATAGATTATGTTGCTCCTTTTTCTAAGACAGCAGTATTTTCTTCGCATAAACATGTATTGGCATCATTGTCTTCTTCGCGTTTTCTTGTCTTTGGCAGCTTGAAATAAAAACAACTTCCATTTTTGCCGTCGCTGTTTACTCCTATTATCCCGTCATGCGCCTCAATGATACTCTTGCTTATAGCAAGCCCTAAGCCCGTGCCTTCCCTGCTGCCGCTTTTATAGAACTTGTCAAATATCTTCTCCTGCTCATCAGGGAGCACCCCTCTGCCTCTGTCATGAATCTCTGTTGCGATGTAGTTTTCTTCTGAAAATGCATCTATAAGTATCTCTGATTCAGGAGGGCTGAATTTGGCTGCGTTGGAGATGAGATTTATAAATACCTGCCTCAGCCTGTCTTCGTCTGCGCATACCCGGAGGGCTTCAGGCGCTTTGATTTTGAATGTTATATGCTTGCTGTCTATGCCAGGCTGCAGGTATGTAACGACTTCATGTATGAGTGTGGAGAGGTTTAAATTAATGAAATGGAATTCCGAGACGCCTAACTCTATCCTTTCAAGGTCAAGCATATCATTTACAAGCCTTACCAGACGCTCTGAGTTTTTCTTTATCACCTCAAGAAATGTACAAAGGTCATTAATGGCATTCTGACCGTCATCCTGCTGAGGGTCAATTAGCTGGAGTCTCGCAGATATGTAATCCATTGCGCCCTTTATTGATGTTAAAGGCGTTCTCAGTTCATGAGATGCCCGGGCAATAAAATCAGATTTTCTCAGGTTTGTCTCATTAAGCAGGCTGTTTGCTTCAAGCAGCTTTTGGTTTGCCTCTTCAAGGCCTGCTGTTGCTGTACGAACCTTTTCATTTAATGAACTGTGATAATCCATAAGGGATTTAGCCATCTTAGAGAACGACTGTGAAAGACTCTCAAATTCATCGCCTGTCCTTACTATGTCGTTTGGCGAGTAACTGCCTTCTGAGAATTTCTTTATGGATAGCTTAAGCCTCTGCATCGGAGTAAGAACAAGTCTTTTAATCATGAGAAACATCGCTGTCATCAGCGCTGCGAGAGTTAGAATGCCTGCTGTCAGCATGTTTTTTCTGTTAGTTGATATCTCGGCAAGATGTTTGTCTATAGGGATGGTTATGCTTATGGCGCCTCTTACGTCGCCTATTTTATATCCCTGCCACGCATGACACGGCAGGCAGCCTGTCTCTATGTATACAGGGGCAATATATCTCATATACTTTGACTTGTTTATGGTCTCAAGGGATATCAACTCCTTTATGTTTAAATTGTTTTCAAATCTAAGCAGGGCGTCTTTCTCAAGCGTATCAGGGGCATTCTCAGGATTTACCAATTTTAAGCTCGTCATCTTAAACCAGTAGTTTCCCTTGTTTTTTGTGTACCTTGACAGCTCTCTTGCCAATATCCCCGGCGTCTCACGGGTAAATTTCCTGCCGCTTTTATCTGTTGTCTCAATCGGTATCTTTTTGATGTCAGGATTAGTGCTTACAGAGGGGGCTGTTTCCACATAAATGCCCTTATGGCTTACTAACCATTCACGCGTTATTATTACCTGCCTGTGTATAATGCGGGCTTCATTTTCTATATGCCTGAGGATTAATTTTTCTTCTCTTTTTGCAATTACATAGAATGTAATGCCAAGGGATATTATGAGTATGAGGCTGCAGCCTATAATAAATTTAAGGCTTAAATTCAGCACTGAGCCAGAAGGTTTGTTAAGCATTTTCAATCGTTTTTATATGGAAGATAGTTTCTGAACTATTATAGCAGAGTAAATGTAAAAATTAACAATAAGTTAACAGGGAATTAACATGGGAAGTCCTTAACTGAGGCTGCTGAAAAGCGCCATGAAGAGTACGCCTTTTGCTACCTCAATCCAGCCTGCGACTCTTAGCTTTACATTATACCGCCTGACAGACAGCGCCAGATTATCAATCAAAGGGATAAGCGACAGCAGGGGGGAGTTTATTAAATAATAAACTGATGCGGCAAATACTAAATAGAGCAGCATATATATGCGCTCTTCAGTCCCCTTGCGTGTCTGCACCCTTACCTTAAGGACGCCTGCCACAAAGAATACCGCAACACTAAGGAAGAGTTTGTTGTCTATACTGCCTGTTACTGCAAACCCTGCGATTAGTGCAGAGAGGGCTAATAATGAAAATCCGCATACCTCTGTAAGCAGCGAGTGCTCCCCTATCAGCCTGAGAAGCAGCAAGTATATTAGCGGTATGCCTGCATAGGGCAATAATTTTATAGCGTCTTTACCAAAGACCGCTATTAAAAGCAGAGAGGCAGCTGAGACCTGAGATATAAAAGAGATTAAATGCTCTCTGGAGTATTCACGGAGCCACTTCATCATGGAGTGCTTGAGGTTAATAAATAGGGCAGTTGCTATGAGGGCAATAACTCCCCGTAGCAAGGCATCTTCAATATGCGGTGAAGTCTTCAGGCTTGCAAGGATGCCAGTAAGGTATGAGATTGACATTACACCCCATGCGCCATGCTCTTTAAGGATGTATTTTTTCATTGCTCCTTGCCAAGACTGAAGTAGTCCTTGACAAAGACTACCGTGCCGATAAGAAACCCTGCTCCAAATATCGCCCTGAATATCCAGAACCACATATTGTAGCCTGACTTGACGGCGATATAATCAAGCCCCATCAGCCGCTCCATGATAGTCTGCACTATCCCTGCGCCTGTAATTGTAAGGGCAATGAATATCATGGATATTGTCATCAACCAGAATGATTTAAATGCCCTTGAGTCATTGTATACCTTAATGCCTCTAATTGCAGGAAGGGTTGTATATATAATAGAAAGTATCAGAAGCACATAGGCTCCGTAAAAGGCAAGGTGCGCGTGTGCTGTGGTAATTTGCGTGCCGTGCGTCCACTTGTTTACTGCCGGAAGCGTATGAATGAGCCCCCATATGCCTGCGCCTACAAATGTGAATATAACATGCCCGGTTATATAGTACATACCTGCCCTGTTCTCTATATTTCTGTTCTCTCTTGTGGTTCTGAGGGCATCCCAGACCATTATAAGCAGAGGCACAGGCTCAAGGGAGCTGAATACCCCGCCTATCCAGAGCCAGTAAGGGGGCGTTCCTATCCAGTAGTAATGATGGCCGGTGCCAAGTATGCCTGTAAATAGCACAAGGCATACCTCTGCATACATCCACTTCTCAACAACTCCCCTCTCTGCGCCGACAAGCTTCATAAGCATAAATGCAATGAGCGCTCCGGCCACTACCTCCCATGCGCCTTCTACCCAGAGATGCAATACCCACCACCACCAGTACTGGTCAGCCACCATGCTTCTGGTATAAAACATCCCGGGGATATATAAGACAGTTAGCATTACAAGGCCTCCAAGGAGCGTTCCTTGTATGCCTGTCCATTTTCTTGTTTTAAGCACAGTCATAAAACAGTTCAGGAGAAAAAGCAGCAATGAGGCCACAATTAGTATATCTGCCCATCTTGGCGCCTCAATATACTCCCTTCCTTCATTTAACAGCCCGGCTCCAAATACAGTTTTATTTGCCTGCGGGTCTAACCCCATCCATACATACCCAAGCAGGACAGACAGTGTTGCAACAACCGTCAGATAGAATTGAATCTTTGCAAGGGGCTCGCTCCAGAGCTCTGTTTCAGACTCCTCAGGCACAACATAATATGCAGCTCCCATCATGCCTGCAAGGAGCCACACAACCATCGCATTAATGTGGATTGTCCTTATGGTGTTGAAATTAAGAATGAAAAAATCAGGCCATATAAACTGAATAGCCGCAATTATTCCAACCACTGCCTGAAGCAGGAAGAGCAGAACGGCAAAGGTATAAAAATTTTGCGCTATTTTTTGGCTGTTGTATTTTATAGTCATATATTTTCTCCTATTTTTTTCCTTTCTGTCATTCCATCCCGATGCTTCGGGAATGCGGAATCCAGTCTTTTGTTTCTTTCTGGATTCCCGCCTTCGCGGGAATCGACATGAGCTAGTAGCTCACAAAGGAGCAATGAAAATATCACCCTCCCCTTATTCCCCTCCCCTCAAGGGAGGGGAATTGAAGTAGTTCCCTCGCCCCTTGGGGGAGAGGGGTATTTTCGGGTCAATGACGAAATAGCAGAATGTTCATTTAAGAGTAAGCATATAATCTGTTAGCTGTTCAATATCCGCATCAGATGCTATTACAAGAGGCATTACAGAATCCGGAACATACTTCTGCGGGTCTTTAAAATGCCCTTTAAGCCATACCCTGTCTCTTCTGCTGCCAACATGTGTAAGGTCAGGCCCCATTGTGCCGCCAATGCCATTTAGCGTATGGCACTCTGAGCAGTTTAGTGATTGATAGATTTTCTGCCCTGCAGAGAGTTCCCCTGTGCTTACCATTGCCGGCGCTGCGAGTATTGGCTTTGGAGGCCAGCCGTTTGTGTCAACCTTTGATATCCAGTCAAGAAACGCCACAAGTTTCCCTGCCTCTTCTTCTGTTATTCCAAGCCTTGGCATTGTGGCCTTAGGGTTTGCAATTTTGGGATTTATCAGGAAGTTCTTCAGGTATTCGTGCGGTTTTCTTTGTGCGGTCTTTGTGAGGTCAGGGGCAAAATATGAACCATTGCCAAGTATTGTATGGCATCCAATGCAGTCATACTTATGCCATACCATCTTGCCGGCATTTACTTCATCCGTTATCTCAGGCGCCCGGTGCGGAAGCTGCTGCATTGTGTCATAGGTGAGGACTGCCATAACAGCAAAGAAGAAGAGACCGCCGTAGATAAAGAGATTTCTTATGCCTTTGTTGCTATTCATAAATTCAGCACCTCCTGTTTCCTTGTGATAATTATACCTAAAGCAGGGGATTTTGTAATATATGCATTAGCAACGGTGAGTCTGCGACAAAAAAGTTGGTATCTTAATAATCCCCCTCTTTGGAAAAGAGGGGGTAGGGTAGATTTTTTAGATAAGGGGGGATAATGAACGGCATTTGCATCAAAAGAACTGTTTGCCAATAAATTTGTCGCACACCCCTCCAAGAAAAGACATCTTGATTGCCCATACCACCCTTTTGTTACAATACATCCCATGTCTGATTCTCATTCACAAGGGCTCCTTAACCTGCTGAATTCATATCCTGCTGGCAGCATCTATACGCTTGCCCCAAAAGATTATGTGTACAGGGGCTTTGATTACTTTCGTAAAGACAGGCTGCTGGATTTCAAGTGGGCTGATGACGGCTCCTCATTGGCTGCGACGGTAAAAGGCAGCAGGTCTTACTCGGTCGTATTTTCTGTAAACGGCAGAGGGCTGACATTTTCCTGCGACTGCCCTGCGTGGTCTTACAGCACACACTGCAAGCACGTTATATGCAGCCTGCTGACCATCAAACATCTTTTTCACCAGGGGGCATTCTTAAAACGTCACAGCGATGATGCTAACAGGGACTACCTGCTGAGAAAACTGAAAGGAGTGGATGTCCCGGCAGTAACTGATAACTCCCAATACGGCTATGCCGTTATTGTTGAGAAAGATGCTGATATTAAAGACGTATATGTAATGAAAAACGGCAGACGTATTCAGGGGAGCGATCATCTTTACCCGCGTGCATTGTATCCGTTCATTTTTTCTTCATACTGGCCGGCTTATTATAAGGCTGACAAGCTTGCGGCATATCTGGGGGAGCACGGCAATAAATATCCGCTCATTCTTCAGACAGGCGGTAAACAGTTTGCCCTTCAGTTTGACGGCTCACTCAATTACTCATGCAAAACCGAGATGGGAATAGATGGCGATATGGTGAGTGTCAGCAGGCTTTTACTGGCAAATGACAGTCCGGTTGACAATGTATCATGCTCCGGCAATTTTGTCTTTGATGCGGTCGCGGGCAGGCTCTGCATTTTAAAAGATAAGAGCGGTTGGCAGATATGGAATGAGTTGAACCGTCTTTCACATGATATTCCAACATCTGGTTTTACTCTTGATGATAACCGGATGGCTTTCCATATTCCTCACAGGAAGTTTCAGGAGAGCTTACTAATCTTCCCTGTTTCTGAAGGGAACAAGCCGCGGCATGTAATGCTAAAATCCGGAGGCAATGAGGCACAGCCTGAAATCAGGCAGCCAGCTTACAGAATAATGATAAAAGAGAGCGCAGACAAAAAGAACTTTATCATGGATGCTGAATGCTGTCTTGATAATAAGGGGTTTGCTCCAGCTCCCAATCTATTCAGATTTTTTGGCGAACTTGAAGACGGGTTGAACGCTCAACTACGGGCAGTAAAGAGAAAGAAGGTTTTCATTCAAACCTTCTTTGATATGCTCTCTGAAGACACAGTAAGAAAAGGAGAAGGCGTAATCAAACATGCGCTCGCCAACGGGGACTTTAGGAAGCGCAAATTAAAATACGAGGCAGGCGGTTTTCTGAAAAATTATCTTTACGCCTTTCATACCGATGAGAATGTACTGCTCTGTCATAATTCAAAATGGATTACATCTTTCTCTGATAAAAGAAGAGAGATACCCCTCTTTAAAATCCCGTATGAGATATTCGGGTGGGAGACATTCAGGGATACGCCGGGATATAACAGGATGGTTGTCGGTCATGATGCCCTCTATGAAAAACTCCCTCTCCTGTATGATCTGCTGGATGCTCAAGGCATTGAGCTTTACCTTGAAAATAAGCCGGTAAAGACATCCGAGTGGGATTTTTCGTTTGACGCAAGCAGGACAACCGGCATTGACTGGTTTGAGATACGGCCTGAGATACGCTGTGACGGCAAGCTTATTGATGATGCGCTGTTTATGAAGATACTTTCAGAAAAAGGCGTCGTTGAAAAAGACGGCTGCGTCAGGATCATGGATTCAAACGCCCGCAGGATATTTGAGACCGTCTCCGGGATATTGGGGACAAATAGCAAAAGCAAAGGCATCGGCAAAGAGATTGTGCGTGTGCCGAGGCTTCAGATACTCGACTGGTTAACGCTAAGAAATATGGGAGTCAAAGTTAATCTGCCGCCTGATGACGAGAAGATCATAGAACGGCTGACGACATTTGAAAAGATTGAGGAGCGGCCATTGCCTGACAGATTAAAGGCAAAACTCAGGCGCTATCAGAAAGACGGGTATATGTGGCTTTCATTTCTCTATGAACACAAGTTCGGCGCATGCCTTGCTGACGACATGGGTCTTGGCAAGACCGTAGAGGCCATCAGCTTCCTCGCGGGGATTAAAGAGGGCAAGGTCGCGTCACCGAAGGATGTGAAGCGACTTCCCCACCTGATTGTGCTTCCGCCGAGCCTGCTGTTTAACTGGGAAAGCGAGATCAGGCGGTTTTACCCTGATTTTAAAATACTGTTTTACACTGGCATTGAGCGCAGCACGGACTTTTCAGGATGTGACGCTGTTCTGACAACATACGCCATTGCCCGAAGGGATATTGAAAAACTGAAGGACACACGCTTTAACGTAATCATATTCGATGAGGCGCAGGCAGTGAAAAATATCTACGCTGATACAACCAGCGCGGTACGGCTGCTTAATGCACATTTCAAACTCACAATGACGGGAACGCCGCTTGAAAACCACATCGGCGAATATTATTCAATTATCGATCTTTCCCTGCCGGGACTGCTTGGTGATTTTGAGACCTTTAAGCCAATGATCAAACAGGACTCTTCTACGTCACTCAATCTCATCATAAGAAGGACTAAGCCTTTCGTCCTGAGAAGAACCAAGGAAAAGATTCTCCGGGAGCTGCCGCCCAAAATAGAGACAGATATTTATCTCGACCTGACAGACAGTCAAAAGGCGCTTTACAAGAAGACCGTTGAGCAGGTCAGGATAAAGATTGACGACGCCTATCGCACAAAAACCCAGGCGCAGGCGCAAATCATTGCGCTTACGGCAATACTTAAGCTAAGGCAACTGTGCATTGCGCCTCAGTTGATAGGGCATGATATGGAAGACTTTTCACCCAAGATTCATTTCCTCATAGAGCGCCTGCAGGAGCTGATCGGGGAAAATCACAGCGCACTCGTATTTTCGCAATTCACCTCTTTCCTTGACCTTCTTGAGAAGGAGCTGCAAAAGCATAAGATCGGTTTTCTGCGTCTTGACGGCTCAACTCAGGTTGGAAAGAGAAAAAAACTGGTTGAAAAGTTTCAAAACGGTGAAGGACCCTCCGTATTTCTTCTCAGTCTCAAGGCCGGCGGCCAGGGGCTGAATCTTACGATGGCGTCTTATGTATTTCACCTCGATCCGTGGTGGAACCCCGCTGTAGAAAATCAGGCCTCTGACAGGGCGCACAGGATAGGACAGAAGAAAACGGTGACAATTACGAGAATCCTAATGCGTCATACCATAGAGGAGAAGATGATGGCGCTCAAGAAAAAGAAACTTGAGATATATAAGGCTGTCATGGAAGAACCCGCATCGGGCAGCAAAGGGCTGAAAATTACGAAGTCTGATTTTCAGTTTTTGTTGGGGTGAGCTTCAGGATACAAAAGAACTAAACTGTTACCTCAGTAATTAGGCAACTCTTTTGGTATAGTAAAAATCTACCAAAGGATGCCTGAGCGTTGCTATCTTAGATATTCCTATAAGGGATGCTTTCAATAAGGGTTATTTCAATGCTTGAGAACTTAGTTTTTTAACAGGCTGGCAAGCATGGTCCCACGTATATATGTCTGCTTCGAACTTTCCGGGAAGATTTTGCATGAAAACTTTGTCTTACAATATATAAAGAGCACTTTAAGGGTAAATGCAATACAGAGAATTAATAGAAAAACACCTTGATTCCCTCTGGTCTGCTGCCATGAGATTTACAAAAAACAGGCAGGATGCCGAGGACCTTGTGCAGGAGACCTGTATGAAGGCATTTGAGAATCTCGGCTCCCTGCGCTCTGAGGGCAAGGCAAAGGCATGGCTTTTTAAGATACTTGCCAATACATTTATAAATAAATATAGAAAAGGACAAACTGCCCCTGAGCATGTGGATATAGAGCCTGAGTTGCTTGAGCCGATTTTTTTTAAGACAGGCCAATATATTGACCCTGAAAAAGACCTATTTTTAAATATCATGGATGAGGAGATAAAAATCGCAATTGACAGCCTTCCTATTGAATTTAGAATGGCGGTTGTGCTTGTTGATATTGAAGAACTCTCATACCGTGAGGTGGAGGACATACTCAGGATTTCTTCAGGAACCCTATCATCAAGGCTTTACAGGGGCAGGAGGCTTTTAAGGGATTCCCTTTATGAATATGCAAAGAAAAAGGGATTCCTAAAGGAGAAGAGAAGATGAAGTGTAATGAAGCAAGAAAAATAACATATCTATCTGAATATCCTGAGGTAGTCACCGAGGATATGATGGAAGCAAAAAGACATGTGAGAGAGTGTCCTGAATGCAGGATGTTCTTTGAGCAGGAGCGGGCATTTGCATCTTTGCTCAGGGATAAGGCTGCAAAGGATAAAGCGCCGGCTGAACTGAGGCAGCGGTTGTTAGAGGCAGAGCCCGCAAAAAAGATGCATTCAGGATTGATGTATAAAATCATCTCTATCGCAGCGATTCTAATGTTAGTTGCAGGGGGCTATATATTCAAGCTTTATAGCGATACAGAGTCTATGGTTGAAAAGATTGTCAATGACCATATTAACTTTCTTTCTTATTCAGGAATACAGGTAACTTCATCACGTTCTGATGAAATAAAGGCATGGTTTGGCGACAGGGTTGACTTCAGCGTTAATGTCCCTGAGCTGAAGGCTGCGCTAAAGGGGGCGCGGCTCTGTCTGCTTGATAAGAAACGTCTTGCGCTGCTCTTTTATGAGCACAATGGTTCTCAGATATCCTTGTTTGTTACAACCGAGCTTGACACCGAAAGGCTGTTATCAGGAGAGGAGGTGATAGTAAAAGATAAAAAAGTGCGTATTGTTGAACAAAAAGGCTATAACTTGCTCTTGTGGCAGGAACGGGGCATTAGTTATGCCCTCGTATCAGATTTAAGCATTGATAAACTGAAAAAAATAATTTAGGAGGGATTAAAATGAAGAGACTCACTGTATTAACTATGGTTTTTCTTTTTGCTTTGGCGTCCATGTCTTTTGCGGGCGGCTGGGATAAAGCAAAAGGGACAGATAAGGTTACTGTGAAGGGAACGCTTCTATGTACAGGATGCAATCTTAAGAAAATGAGCGGCGCTAATTCGCAGTGCAATCTTTATGCTCACCATGCGATAGGCTTTAAGGCAGAAGACGGCGTTATCTGGAACATCATAGAAAATGAAAAAGGACACGATATTGTCAGGGCGCATAAACTTCTTGAGAAGAATGTGCCTGCGACTATAACAGGCTGGATTTATCCGGTCGCTAACGCCATCGAGATTGACTCTATACAGGTTGAAGGCGTCAGTATGGCAGACATTCAGAAGGCTGCATGGGAAGAAGACCAGCTTCTTGCCAAAAGGCTTATGAGCCGCAAGATAGGCGAAGCTCCTCAGATGGGGCATGAGCACTAAGTGTTAGAGTCTATTATTAAAGCTGTTGAGAACCCCTCTTTGTTATCCATTCCGCTTGCATATCTGGGAGGGGTTCTCGCCTCCCTTACGCCCTGCGTGTATCCTATGATACCGATAGTTTTAGGCGTAATTGGAGCGTCAAACATAGAGAGTAAATCAAAAGGATTTACCCTTTCCCTTTCGTATGCCATGGGGCTTTCACTGGTATATGCCCTGATGGGCATATTTGCTTCAATAACCGGCAGATTCTTCGGGGAGATTGCGACAAGTCCGTGGAGTTATATTGTCTTTGGAAATCTCTGTCTGTTTCTTGCATTGTGGATGATGGAGTGGGTAAACATACCCCTGTTTTCATCAGGCAAGACCAACAGCAGAAAAGGTCATATCGGGGTGTTCATAACAGGCGCCTTATCTGGTCTTGTAGCTGCCCCATGCACATCGCCTGTGCTTGCAGGTCTTCTCATTTATGTGTCAGGCACTAAGGATATGGCTTTAGGCGGGTTGATGATGATGTCGTTCTCTCTCGGCATGACCACGCTGCTGATACTTATCGGCGCATTCTCCGGCGCTTTAAAAACGCTGCCGCGTCCGGGCGCATGGATGCTCTGGGTAAAAAAAGGATTAGCAATGGCTTTATTTGCAATAAGCGAATACTTCTTGATAAAGGCTGGAGGTCTGCTGATATGAAAAAGTTCCTTGTGTTGTTTATGTTGATTTTTCCTGCTGTAAGTTTTGCGCTTGATATAGGAGATAAAGCGCCTGACTTCAGCGCCGTATCACTGGATGGAAAGAAGATTGCATATTCATCTCTTAAAGGTAATAAACCTGTTTATCTGATTTTCTGGGCAACCTGGTGACCTATTTGCAAAACAGAACTTCCCCGTGCGGTGAAGCTTCATAAAAAACTATCAGATAAGGTTGAGTTTATAGGGGTGAATGTCGGCATAAATGAAAAGGCTGAAGGCGTCAAAAAGTATATCAATGCCAATGGGTTGAGATTTCAAAACATCTTTGACAAAGACAAAAAAATAATAAAGGCATTTGGCGTTATGGGCACGCCGACTAATATCATTATTGACAGAAAAGGTATAATAAAATATATAGATGCATCGCCGCCTCATAATTTGGAGAAGCATCTATCAGAGCTACTGAAGTAAAAAATCTTAAGACGGAGGCGTAACATGAAGACGTTTAAAATTATCCTGCTATTTATAACATCTGTTGGCGCAGCTTTGTTTGTAACCTCTGTATCACATGCCGCATGCTTTTCAGGTGTAAGCAACATTATGGTAAAACCTCTGTTTGCAGCGGATATGGATGTGAAAAAAGGAAAAACGCTTTTTGACACCCCGGGGCTCGGAGGCAGCGCTTCCGGAAAGTCATGCAGTTCGGGTCATACTGCTGGAAGGGGTTTAGAGCGGGCTGCTGATAAAACAGAGTTTAACTCAGGGGAGATCAAAGGGGAGCCTTCTGCTCCTGCTGAAATGCCATAAAAGAGAAAATAAGAATGTTAAAGGCAGTAGAAAGATATCCTCTATCTTAACGGTTTTTGTAAATTCTCATTATGAAGACTACGCGCGCAAGTCTTACTTACATCCTCGTTTCAATGATTGCAGTTGTAGTTCTCCTTAGCTCTTTTTATCAGTACTGGACACATAAAAAGGTTACAATAGAATGGGCGAAGGACAAGGCAATAGCAGAAATCAGGCTCCTTTCCAATGATGTAGACACTATGCTCAACGGCATCACCAAAGACCTTTTTATACTTCGCGACCATCTGCAGTTTGTAAGCGGCGTTATTGACGACAGCGTTGGAAACAATGAGCAGGGGCATAAGGATGTTGAAACGTTTTTTTCTATCTTCGCCAAGAACAGAAAGATTTATGACCAGATACGGTTTATCAATAATAGAGGCAAAGAGGTTGTCAGGATTAATTATGGTGATGACGCATCTGAGGCGGTTAAAAGGAAGAGTCTGCAGGACAAGAGCAGGCGGTATTATTTCAGGGAGGCAATAATGCTTGATTTTGGCGATATTTATGTTTCGCCGCTGGACCTGAATGTTGAGTATGAGATTATAGACAGGCCTATAAAGCCAATGATACGGTATGCCACTGTGGTAATAAATAAGAGAGGGGAGAAGGCAGGCATTGTTATCCTTAATGTGAAGGCAGACCATATATTAAATATCATCAGGGAGCATCAGGGTCATGCCAGGTACAGTGAAAAATACTATCTGACCAACAATGACGGCTATTATCTTCTTCATCCAGACAACAGCAGGGAATGGGGATTTATGTTTGATAAGGATTACAGGCTTAAAAACGATGAGCCAAAGCTGTCTGCTGTGTTTGATAACAACACTAATGGTTTCTCGGTTTTTTACAACGAGACGCTGAAGAAGAGCTCTTTTTATGCATATCAAAGGATATATCCAATACCGGGCATGTCGGTTTATAAGCTTGGTACAGGAGGCGCAATTGGCAGAGGGGTTCCGGGTGAACAATTCATTCAGGCCGGGGCGGTAAAAGATATATACTGGGTGTTGTTTTCATCGGCAGATGTGGATTCCCTATCTCCGGTATTTGGCGGTTATCAGGCAAAGGAATTGCTGCTGTTTTCAGGAATGCTGCTTGGCAGCAGTATTATTGTCGCCTCTTTGCTTGCCTGGCGGTACAGTCGTCCGGTACAGCGGCTTGCAAATGCTGCTACGAAAATTGCTGACGGCGACCTTTCTGCCCGTGTGAGTGTTTCTTCAGAAAATGAAATAGGCAGACTTGGGGCTGTATTTAATAAGATGGCAGAGGCGCTTGAGAGCAGAAGACAGCAGGAGGCGTCATTTCAGCAGAGGATCAGGGAGGAAATAGTGCTTGCGCAGGAACGGGAACGCCGCGTTATTGCACAGGATATACATGACCATATTGGACATAACTTAGCTATAGCCAGAATGAAGATTCAGGAGGCAGTTGCAGGCCTGCCTGAGGATTTGAGGAATTTAAAAATCCCTCTTGACGACAGCAGCGTCCTGCTAAAGGATATGATACAGCAGGCAAGAACGCTTATATTTGACCTTTATCCGATAATGCTTGATGATTTTGGACTTCTTAAAACAGTTGAGTCTCATGTGGATGAGTTTAGCTCAAGGAGCGGCCTAAAAATAAAATTTATGAAAGAGGGGCTTCCGGGAGAACCCTCCCGTTCTGTGTCTATATACATGCTGAGGGTAGTAAAAGAACTTTTGAACAATGTGATGAAGCATGCAAGTGCTAAGGAGGTTACAGTAACAATATACGGCTCTGAAATGGTCTTTGGAGTCATTGTTGCTGATGACGGCATCGGATTTGATGCATCAAATGTCTTCAGCTCTCCTGATGAGTTCCGGGGCATAGGCTTGTATAGTATACGGGAGTGGACGACAGGGTTAGGCGGTAAATTCTCTGCTGAATCATCGTCTGGAAAAGGAGCCAGAATAGTTGTTGAGATACCTTTAGAAAGTCCGATGAAGGAGGGGTTACATGAATCTTAAAGTATTTATTGCCGATGACCATAAAATGTTCAGGGACGGGCTTAAGGCTCAGCTTGGTAATGTTAACGGCATTGCTATAGTAGGAGAGGCAAGCAATGGGCACGATGCTGTAAGGATAGCGCAGGAGCTTATGCCTGATGTGGTTGTGCTGGATATTGCGATGCCTCTGTTAAACGGCATTGAGGCTACACGCCAGATACGCAAGTCCCTTCCTGAAAGCAAGGTTATCGTGCTCTCTATGCATGCTGACCATATCTATGTAAAGGAGGCTATTAAGGCCGGCGCACATGGGTATCTGCTTAAGGAAGAAAGCTTTGAGCAATTGGTTGAGGCAGTGAAGACCATAATGAACGGCAAAATTTACCTTTCAAAATCGCTTGAAGACTCTATGCTTGAAGATTTTGTCAGGCAGATCCGCGCAGGCGAGTTAGACAGAACGGCAGATCCGTTGACAGACCGTGAACGGCAGATACTTCAGTTGATAGCCGAGGGGAATACGAGCCGCGAAATTGCCGATGTCCTTAATATAAGCGCCAGCACTATTGATACCCACCGCAAACATATAATGGATAAGCTCTCCATTCATACGACAGCAGGCTTAGTAAAATACGCGATAAAACACGGCATAGTCTCTTAGAAACCTGTCCAGTCTATCATCCCTTAAAATTTGCAGATCCTTTACAAAAATGGTGCTTCCGGGAATTGTGTGAGCGAGCACCGTCATTCCCGCAGTCCTTTGAGCGGGAATCCAGTTTATTTATATGAAAAGATTTTTTGTCTATATCCTTTGCAGTAAACGAAACGGCACCTTATACATAGGGGTTACATCAGACTTGATCAAACGTGTTTATGAACATAAGAACGATTTGGCAGAGGGTTTTACAAAGAGATATAAAGTCCACAATCTGGTATGGTATGAAGCGCATGAAACAGCTGAGTCTGCCATCAAA
>JACQXF010000135.1 GCA_016208855.1 Nitrospirota bacterium
AAGATATAAAGTCCACAACTTAGTATGGTACGAGGCTCATGAAACTGCGGAATCTGCCATCAAACGGGAGAAGAACATAAAGAAATGGCAGAGGAGTTGGAAGTTGAACCTTATTGAGAAATGAAATCCTGAGTGGAATGATTTATATTGTAGTATCTGTGAGGATTCTGGATTCCCGCCCCCGATTACTAACTTCGAGGGCAGGCTTAAGGATGCGGGAATGACGTCTTAAGTGTGCTTTTCGCAGAAAAGCCTGAAGAACCTAAGTTCAAAACTTAGAAAGGAGACTAAGATGAAGATATTAAGAATCATATTATTGTCAGTAATAATCGGGGGGTTAACATTCTCTTCTGCATTTGCCATGAAGCATCTGCCTGAGGAAAGAGGGAAAACGCTCTTTAATGACCCGAAGCTTAGCGGCGGAACAAGCGGTAAGTCCTGTAACACTTGCCATCCGGGCGGAAAAGGGCTTGAGGCTGCGGGCGACAAGAAGGAATGGAAGACGCCGGCTGGAAAGCATAGCACAATGGAGGAGGCTGTAAATACGTGTGTTACCATGGCGCTTAAAGGCAAAGCGCTGGATGCAAACTCTCAGGAGATGAAAGACATTATTGCCTATATTAAGTCTCTGAAGACAAAGGCTGATAAGCCAATGAAGAAAGGCTATTAATTTCTTTTAGATAGAGAAAGGGCTGAATGATGAAGAGGGCTTATATACTAATCATCGCTTCGCTGTTAATAGCGGGATGTGCGGGCGTAGAGTATGTAAAGGATGCCCCGGAAAGGGTTAAGGCTGCTGACTGGGCTAAGATGCAAATAATATCAATATCAATGACAGAGCATAAATTTACCCCTTCTGAATTGGTTTTTAAGGCTGACATGCCATACAAGCTTGTGCTGAAAAATGAAGGCAGAGATATGCATTACTTTGTCTCTGAGGGCTTCTTCAGGGCTATTGCCCTCAGAAAGGTTCAGTCTATTTCAGGCGAGGTAAAGGCTCCGTATCTCACTGCAGTAGAGGTATATCCCGGACATATTATTGAGCTTTATTTTATACCGGTAAGAGGCGGGAACTACGAGTTCATATGCACTATCGCAGGGCATTTAGAAAATGGGATGAAGGGCAATATTAGAATTGAAAACAGTAAACCGGCAAGCCCTTCTCCCGCCCCCTCCTATAGTACGCCTTCGTACTAAAGAGGTGTATTTTTTTGAGATTCAATAATCTCTTTGCTCTTATAACAATTATGGTCTGGCCGGTTATTCCGCTATTCTGGATTCCTGTCCACGGGATATCAAGGATATTCAAAAGACTTGGGCTCCTGACATATGTAATGCCTATTCTGACATGGCTTCCTTTAGCGTATCTCATATACAGGTACAGGGATTTTCTGCTTCAGTTTAGAGTTTACCTGCCTCTGTCAATAAATATCTTTGGAGCCTTTCTTATGACAACAGGCAGCCTCCTTCATATCTGGACTGGCAAGCTTTTGGGGTTCTGGGGGCTTATAGGTTTGCCTGAGGTATTTAGCAGGCAAAAGGGCAGGCTTGTTACAGAAGGGCCATTCTCATGGGTAAGACATCCTACATATCTGGCTCATACAGTGATGTTTTCAGGAATATTCTTTATGACTGAGGTAATAACAGTTGGCATCCTTACGCTGTCAGATTTTCTCATAGTCAATCTTCTCATAATTCCACTTGAGGAGAAGGAGCTCTCTGTTCGTTTTGGAAAGGATTACAGTGTGTATAAAGAAAAAGTGCCTTACAGATTTTTCCCGGGGCTCTGGCAAGTAAGGTGCTGTAGCAATATTGACATTATCTTTGAATATGATAATCTTATAAAAACACTGAGGAGGATAAGTATGACACTTAAAAATGCAGTAAATATATGCAGGCTTGTTTTTGTGTTCATGCTGCCTGCGCTTTTAATAACAAGCAATGCAAGTGTATTTGCGCATGGCAAAAAGGCAAAGCCCCTCCCCCATTTTAAAGAAGGCATAACAAAGGTCTCTGAAAAGGAGCATTTCAGCGTTGAGATAGTGCCTGAGCCCCAGCAGCCCAAGACAGGGAAAAATGTGCTTAAGGTCTATCTTCACGACTCTGAAGGAAAAGACCTTGAGGGCGCAAAAGTTGAGTTAGAAGTCTGGAGTAAAGATAAGAATGTCATGTCTAAGGAAAAGCCAAAAACAAGAGAGACCGAGCATGGAGAATATATTATAAAAAATGTCATATACGATTCACCGGGGCTTTATGAGCTAAGGGTGAAAGTTACAAGCGGTACTGATGTGGATATAACAGTATTTGAGGTAGAGGTTAAGTAAGATTAAGAAGGAGGGTTAAATGCCAATAGTTGAGAGCAGGAGTAAAAAGGTTGAAATAGACGATGAAGGGTATCTTAAAAACTTTGATGACTGGGACAGGGAAATTGCATGCAGGCTTGCAGAGATAGCAGGGGTAGAAGAGCTGACAAAGGAGAGGTTAGGAATACTTGAGTTTATCAGGCAGTATTATAAGCAGTATAACTTTTTCCCAATCCTTAACTCTGTCTGTAAATATGTCCATCAGCCAAAGGAATGTATCAGCGAGCAATTTATTGACCCCGTGCTTGCATGGAAGATAGCGGGGCTTCCAAAGCCTGATGATATGATAATTAATATCCTTCATGGGCAGACCCCGGATTAATAGGTCTGATTTTCAGCATAAATGAAAAAAGATAGACTCCCTCCGGGGCAGGAGTTAAGGGAAGATTTTCCTGTTCTTCATTACGGGCATGTGCCTTCATTTAATGAAAAGAGATGGGATTTCAGAGTCACAGGCCTTATAAAAAATTCCCTGCAATGGACATTTGATGAATTTAAGGCGCTGCCGGCAGTAGAAATAACAACAGATTTCCACTGCGTTACAGGATGGAGTAAATTTAACATAAAATGGAAAGGGGTGCTTTTTAAAACCCTCTCTCCTATTGTCATGCCCTTTGAATCAGTGAGGTTTGTAAGCATTATTGCTGAATTTGGTTATACTGCAAACATGCCGCTTGATGCAGCAATGGATGAGGATGTTATATTTGCATATGAGTGTGACGGCAAGCCGCTGACCCCTGAACACGGCTATCCGCTCAGGCTTGTTGTTCCAAAGAGGTATGCCTATAAAAGCGCTAAATGGGTAAGGGGCATTGAGTTTCTTGACGCTGACAAGCCGGGCTTTTGGGAAATAAGAGGCTACAGCAATTCAGCAGACCCATGGAAGGAAGAGAGATTTGAGGGATAGTCCCCTCAGGGGAATAGTAGTCCAAAAAATAAAAACAGAAGGCCCCATGAATTTTGAGGCCTTCATGGAAACAGCCCTCTACCATCCGGAGCACGGCTATTACACAAGCATCTCTAATATTGGCAAAAAAGGAGATTTCTATACGTCCCCGCATCTTCATCCGATATTTGGCGCAATGCTTTCAAGACAGCTTCAGGAGATGTGGCGAGAGCTTGGAACCCCCCCTGCATTTCATATCGTAGAGATGGGCGCCGGCATGGGTTATTTGGCAAAAGATATATTGGGATATCTAAAGGGGCAGGCAAAAGATTTCTTTGACTGCATTCAATACACAATAGTAGAGATTAGCCCGGCATTAAAAGCAGAACAGCAGAGACTACTAAAAGAATTCAATGACAAGACATGCTGGGTCTCTGGAATGAAAGAGCTAAGCGTTGTTAGCGGCTGTTTTCTAACCAATGAACTTCTTGATGCATTCCCTGTAAAGATGGTTGAGATGGATGATGAGTTGATGGAGGTTTATGTAACTGTAGATAACGGAGAACTTAAGGAGCTAAAGCTGCCATGCAGCAAGGAAGTAAAAGAATACTTCAAGGAATTCTCTATTGCCTTGCCAAAGGGTTTCAGGACAGAGGTAAACCTTAAGGTTCATAAATGGATAAGGGATGTGAGCGAGAGGCTTAAGGAAGGCTTTCTACTTACAATAGATTATGGTTATTCCACGGCTGACTATTATAGCGAAGAGAGAAATAAAGGGTCGCTTCTTTGTTATTATAAGCACAGGATAAACGAAGACCCATATCAAAATATCGGCATACAGGATATAACAGCGCACGTAAACTTTTCTTCTCTTAAGAGATGGGGCGAAGACGCCGGACTTAAGGCCATCGGCTTTTGTTCTCAAGGTACATTTCTTGTCTCTCTTGGCATAGATGAGGTGATAGCAGAACTTTACGAAGACTCTGCTCAGTATGCATCTGAGATAGCAAAGATAAAAGGGTTAATTATTCCCGGAGGAATTGGCGAAACCCATAAGGTTATGTGCCAATATAAGGGCAACAGAAATCCTGCGCTCAGAGGGTTCTCGCTAAGAAACCAAAAGAAGGTTTTATAAAAATGGAATATTTTAAAAAAATGACAGGCGCTACAAAGAGCCCGCCAATGGTAAGCCTCTCTGAAATTATATGGTCATGGATAGGCGGGTTCATTGGCATAGGCATTGTAGCTTACATTAACTACAACCTGCTTTCAGGCAAAGACCTCCTTATGATAGTCGGCTCTTTCGGCGCCTCTGCTGTGCTCATATACGGAGCCATTAAAAGCCCGCTGGCCCAGCCAAGAAACTTTGTGGGCGGCCATATTGTATCAGCCCTTACCGGTGTAACTTCATATCAGTTATTTGGGTCAGAGATGTGGTTAGCCTCTGCTGTGGCAGTAGCAACAGCCATAGCCCTGATGCATTTAACAAAGACGCTCCACCCCCCAGGAGGCGCTACAGCGCTGATTGCCGTAATTGGCGACAAAAGGATACATGACCTTGGATATCTTTATGCGCTTACGCCTGTTGGGGCAGGCGCGCTCATACTTCTAACCGCTGCGCTTTTAGTGAATAACATCCCTAAAAACAGAAAATATCCTGAATACTGGTTTTAGTAAAATAAGCCTCTTAAAAGGAACTCCCTAAAACCGTTATCTCTGCCATTGACGTCCATGGGTTGCCGTTAACCTCTGTTATTGCCCTCAGCCTTATAAACCTCCCTGTTTTTTGTGTAAAGCTCACTTCCTTCTCTGCTGCTGAGTTGGCAAATGTCCCTGTTGCTACAGGGCTGCCCCAGTTAACCCCATCCATGCTTACATAAAATTCATATTGTCCAACCATGCCATGTGACCACCCATCCTGCCTCGGAAGATACCTAAATCCATTAATATCATATACCCCTCCCATGTCTATCTGTATCTCATGAGGCAGGGGATCAGCCCCTCCGTTCCATTTTGTATGCCAGATTGTAGCTGAGTTATTATCAAATGCATTCACTGCAGCTCCATCCCATAATACAGTCTCCTGACTGTCTGCATACTTAAGTGTCCAGTTCGTCTTAGGAATTACACCTCCTGATGGATTCAGGACTGTGATAACCCTTGTTGCAGGTGTTGGATCTGACGCCCCGAGACTGTCTG